>CACXMH010000019.1 GCA_902768715.1 Fibrobacter succinogenes
CGAGTCTGAGGCATGGGGCCGTCAGTAGCAGCAACAACGAGGATAGCGCCGTCCATCTGAGCAGCACCAGTCACCATGTTCTTAACGTAGTCGGCGTGCCCCGGGCAGTCGACGTGAGCGTAGTGACGGTTGGCGGTTGTGTATTCCACGTGAGAGGTGTTAATCGTGATACCGCGAGCCTTTTCTTCGGGAGCGTTGTCGATTTCATCGAAACGCTTGGCGGCAGCGAGACCGCGGGCTGCGAGAGTGGTGCAGATTGCGGCGGTCAGGGTGGTCTTGCCGTGGTCAACGTGGCCGATGCTGCCGATGTTGCAGTGCGGCTTGCTTCTATCAAAATGTTCTTTTGCCATTTTATTCTATCTCCGTTTAGTGAGAGCCCAGATCGGGAGTCGGACCCGAGACCTCTTCCTTACCAAGGAAGTGCTCTACCACTGAGCTACCTGGGCATTTGGCCTGCCGCTACGTCGCCGCATTGGCGGGCCTTGTGGTCGTGCATCGTCGTGGTTTCGAACCACGGTAGGCGTGAGCCAACGGATTTACAGTCCGTCCCCTTTAACCACTCGGGCAACGATGCATTTGTTTCGAGCCAAAGATAGGAATCGAACCTACGACCGGCTGATTACAAATCAGCTGCTCTACCAGCTGAGCTACTTTGGCACGCACTCTAGTACCCCTAAAGATAATAGAGTGGACCAAATTTAATAAGATTTGGTGGGTTTTGTCAATAAAAATCAAGCACTTACGCAAAAAAAATTGCGATTTTTTTCTTTTTTCGCAAAAGTTTTGTCCACAAAAGGGGCGTGGAGTGTTGATAAGGTGTTGATAGACGGGAATGGTAAATTTTTTCCCGTCTCCTTCCCATTAGCGCCAAAAAAGTTTATATTAAATCTCATACAACGTCCAAACGGAGAAAAACAATGACAAAAAAATTCTCAGGCTTGACAATCGCTTCTCTCGCCGTAGCGTTCGCCCTGTTCGGTTGCGACTCCAATGGCGGCGGGGCTACTGCTGCCAACGGAGCCGACAGTTCCAGCTCTTCTACAAAAAATAACCCTTCGTCTAAGGATGACGACGAGGAAGACAAGACAACAGAAGCCATCGAAGCCGAAACCCTCGATGATCTGCCCAAGTGCACATCCAAAAAAGAGGGCACCCTCGCCTCTGTCGAGGACGATGGCCTCGAATACTATTGCTACGACACCGAATGGATTGGAACCGCAGCCACCAAGGCAAAACTGCCCGACTGCACGGCGAAGAAAGAAGGAGACCGCATTTACGTCAAGAAGTCAGAAGAAGTCTTCTATTGCAGCGAAGATGGAGAATGGGTCACCACGAACGATGTCGATGACCCTGATGGAGACACCAAATCCTCCAGTTCCAGCAAACCCAAGGAAAAGGTTGTCGAATTCGTTGACGGCGTCATTTGGCAGCCCTCTTATGGAAGACGAGCCTATACTGGCGAAACCGGCATAGACGAATACAACTTCCTGGATGAAGATGCCGAGGGCGAAGCTGGTGCCGGCTGGTGGTACAAGTTCCTGGACAACGGCCAGGGCGGATCCTCTACCGCCGTCGGCAAATTCTCGGATGAATCCCTGGTTTTGACCTTTAATCTTGCCTATACAAACTGGGAAGAAAAGATCTGGACTTCGGGTGATGACTTCGGGTATTACTACGCCCCCGATCCCTACCCCTTCGCCGGCTTCGGATTCAACCTGAAGAATGACCAGAAGACGACGGATATCACCAGCTTTAGCCAGGGTATCTGCATCACCTACGCCTCATCGACCACGGTCAAGATTGCTATTCCATCCACGGCCACGGATTTGCACGGAATTTCATACGAGTACAACCTCTCCTACTCCACAAGTTCAACAACGGCAAAGGTTCTTTGGTCCAAATTCACGCAGCCGTCCTATGCCGCTGATCAGGGCGCAACTGTAGCCCGTGCCACGGCCCTGGCCAAGGCCTATGCGTTGCAGATTATGTATTCCAACGACCAGTCCGGCGTAACTGACTACTGTGGTGGAGCCAGCCTCAGCACCTGTCAGTCCTATGCTGACGCTTACGGAAGCAGCTCGTTCACGGTTTACAAGATTGAAAAGTACGACGGCACTACCTGCGGTGGTTCCAGCGACTCAGATGACACTCTGTAAGCTTTTCTGATTCATTAGAACACCGACCTTCGGGTCGGTGTTTTTTATTTCCCAAACCTTCTCTAATTTGTATATTTAGACCCATGGAAACATGCACCTTCAAGCATACAGCGCGTATTGACGTTCGCTATGCCGAAACTGACCAGATGGGAATCGTGCACCACGCCGTTTACGCCGTGTGGTTCGAGCAGGCCCGTACCGAATATTTCCGGGAAGCGGGCGCAAGCTACGCCGACATGGAGGCCGAAGGTTTTTCGAGCCCCGTCCTGGAGCTGAACGTCCAGTTCAAGAACCCCACCCATTATGGCGAATTTGTAGATATCGAGACCACCATGGTCCGGATTGACAGGCTTCGAGTTCGCTTTTTATACAAGGCGACGGTAAACGGCAAACTCTGCACTACGGGCTCTACGCTCCACTGCATGCTGAAAAACGGCAGACCCACACGGGAACTGCCCTCTGGCTTTGCAAAGTTCGAATTCGTGAACGAGGACGCCCAAGCCTAATGGACCAGCCACTTGCCGAAAGACTACGCCCGCAGAACCTGGACGAATTTCTGGGCCAGAACAAGATTCTGGGCGAGCAGAGCCTATTGCGCAAGAGTCTTGAGAACGACAACGTTCCCAGCATGATTTTCTGGGGTCCGCCGGGTTGCGGCAAGACCAGCCTCGCCCACGTAATCCGCCAGCACACCAAGAAAGCCTTTGTGGCATTATCTGCGGTAGCCAGCGGCGTGAAAGAGGTAAAAGAAGTTTTGGCCGACGCCCGCAAGATGAAGGGCATGTTCAAGGACACCATCCTCTTTATCGACGAAATCCACCGGTTTAACAAAGGCCAGCAAGATGCGTTACTTGGTGCGGTTGAGGATGGTACCGTGACGCTCATAGGCGCCACCACCGAGAACCCGGGGTTCGAGGTCAACAGCGCACTCCTGAGTCGCTGCCAGTTGATACTGTTTGCGCCACTGAGCAAGGATGACCTGCGCACGCTGATTTTCAGCGCCCTGCGGGACCACCCCCGCGGATTGCAGTTGAAAGATGTGGAAGTCGAAGACGCCGTCGTGGAAAAGCTCATTGCCCAGTCCGACGGTGACGCCCGATTTTTGCTGAACCAAATCGAATGGATTGGCAAGAACCTGGGTGACCGCAAGGTCATTGACGAAAAACTCCTGGAAGAATTCCAGTACAAGAAGCCCCTGCGCTACGACAAGAGCGGCGAAGAGCACTACAACCTGATTTCGGCCTTGCACAAATCGGTACGCGGGAGCGATCCGGATGCCGCCCTCTACTGGCTGCATCGCATGCTGCAGGGCGGCGAAGACCCGCGGTTCATACTGCGCAGGCTTATGCGCATGAGCATGGAAGATATCGGCCTTGCAGACCCCAACGCCTTACTGCTGGCCACCGCCGCTCGCGAGGCCTACGACTTTATGGGAATCCCCGAGGGACTCATCGCCCTCGACGAACTGGCCGTTTACCTGTCGCTTGCTCCCAAGAGCAACAGCCTGGAACTGGCCGGAATGAAGGCCGACCAGATCGTGAAGCAGACCGGCACGCTCCCTGTGCCGCGAGCTTTCCGCAATTCGGTGACGAAGGTGGGCGAAAAGCTGGGCTACGGAGTCGATTACCAGTACGACCACGACAGTCCGGGCGCATACTCCGCACAGGAACATTTGCCAAAGCAGCTGGAAGGCACCGAGATTTACCAGCCAAAGCCCTACGGAAAAGAAAAGGCACTTGGAGAAAGGCTTGCGCAGTTAAAGCAGATCAAGCGGGAAAAGGGAAATGCCCGCTAGGAAATCCCCGTGATTCTATCGCCCTATCGCTATGCTCCAGGGCTCCAGAATGACTGCGGGGATGACAAGTTGGATGCGGGGATGACAACGGGGATTATTTTCTCACGAACTTAACGCCTACCCATACCGCATAGCCGCTATCATCGTTAATATCATCATCGATTTCACCGGGGGAAATAAGGTCTGCCCCGGCGGCAAAACCAAAATTAAGCCGTTCTGACACAGGAAAAAGGTAGCCCGCTTCAAACATTACGTTGATTCCCAAAAAACCGATGCCGCCACCGCTACCCAACAACATATTGGCAGTAGCGACCATATAAAGATTCTTGGCAGCACCTTCTGAACGGCCAAAGGGATAAAAGGCGACGCCAGGGCCACCACCCAAAAAGGCCGACCTCGGCTTGGCATCGTCTTCGTCTTTTTCACGGCCATGAACCTTTCCACCAGTTCTTTCAAATTCGATATTTGCAAAAGGAGCAACAACACCCTTTATCAAACAGCCAAGCCGCATTGAAAACAGGGGGCCAAAACCCGTATAGCCAATATCTTTTTCGTAGGAACCATATTTGCCGCCAGAAGATTTCTCGCCACACACATAACGACCGTCAGATTCAAAATGGCAAGCAGGACTTGACTCCGAATAGTCGTGAACCGTCTGCACCGCCTCAAGGTGGCGCAAAGCCATACCTACCGTGGCGTCAAAATAAAAGCTGCTTTTTCGCCGTTGCCCAGACGCCGATTCTTCTCCATAAGAAGACACCACCAAAAGAACAATCAACAAGAGCAGAAGCTTTTTCATAGATTGTCCTTATTCCCTATAGATGGTGTAAACCGTAAAGTCGTCTTCTTTGTCGGGGCCTTGCCCACTAAGATGATTAATGGCATGCCATGGATGGCGGTGTCCGTCAACAAGGTCCGAATCGGACTGATTTTCTTTCCAACGGTATATACGACTCCCTAAAGAATCCAGAATCAAATCATTCATCAACCGGCGAGAATAAAGGTTGCTAAGGGAAAGGGATTCGGGAACAGCGACCAAATCAATCTTATTGCATTGAACAGACTCGACATGCCAAGGATTCTGCTCTGTAATACTCGCATAGAAATTTTGCGACTTACAGGCACTAGAATCGCCGATATCGCTTAAACTCACGCCCCAAAAACTAGACGTAGTAATAGCCCCTTTGATGTTTTCATAGTTATCGCCGTCATTGACAATGCAGTAAACCGTCGTATCCGTATAGGGCGTATCGTAAACGGTATATCCATAGCATCCATGCGACCTACTACTTGTAAACGGAACGGCACAATCCTTTTCGCTAAATGTGGTATCGCGAGTAAAGGCACTAAACGTAGTGCTGTCCGGGAACTTGAATTCAAAGGTGTCGCCATGGAGCTCGTACATTTTGATAAAAGCGGACAGATCTACGTCAAATGTTTTTTTCTTGTTCTTGCGATCCACCAGGGTAAAACGCAAATGGTCGTCGTCATCTATGGGAATTCGGGCATAATTTTCTAGAACGTACCCGTCCTCTTTTACGTATAGCGAACTAAGGCTCTCGTAGGTATTCTTGTTCTTTTGGGGCAAGTGCCTTAGGGAATCGCTTTTACCATACTTGAGGCTATCCACGCAGAACGTACTGAGTTCTGTCGAATCTTCTCCGGGAAGGAACTCACAATCCAGCGTATAGAGTTTTGCCATCCGAGAGTCGGCAGAGTCGTTCAACTGCAGTTCCAAGGCAAAAGACGTGGGCCGTTGCAGAACCTCGGTAGAAGGCTTGCAAACATAAGATTCACAATAACTACGATACATGTAAGAATCGTCGCCATTGCAACCGACGATCCACAAAAGCACCATTCCCATCCACAGGTATTTTATCGTTTTACAAATCATACCGTAGACTCCACCTAAAGGAAATATACTCTTTTTCCTAGAACTGTTTCAGAATTTTGATACGTTCCGGCGTATCGGGGTGGGTGCAGAACATGGTATTCGCCTTGGCCACCCAACCCGAAAGTTTCATGTCGTTGTCAAATTCCTCGTCGGGGTGTATTATGTAGAGTTGGGCCACGTCGCCCCGGTGGACATTGTCAAGACCCGGATTGTCAGAAATTTTCTGCAGGGCAGAGGCCAGGGCCAAAGGGTCTCCGCAGAGTTCGGCGCCGCCAGCATCGGCCACGTATTCGCGTGTGCGGGAAATGGCCATACGAGTAAGCCAGCTGAAGAAATATCCGACGGTGCTCCATATGATAAGCGCCACCAGGAACAGGATGATTCCGAATATGGCGCCACCGCCGCCGCCATTTTTTTTGCTGCGGTTGGTGGTGCGGCGGCGGGGCCCGGTAAGCAGCCCCATAAGCATCCGCACGGCCATGGACCGAATGGCCGCAAATATCCCGACGAATACGATACACACCACCATCAGGCGGGTGTCACGGTTCTTGATGTGGGTCAGTTCGTGCCCGATGACGGCGGCCAGTTCCGCATCGTTTAGTTTGTCTATAAGTCCGGTCGTGAGAGTGATGGTGAAAGACGGGACATCTACTCCGCTGGCAAAAGCATTCAACTGGTCATCTTCAACGATATTGATTTGGGGCATCTCGATGCCCCCTGCGATGCAGAGGTTTTCTACCAGGTTATAGACCCGCAGGTTGTCCTTGCGTTCCGTAGGCTTCGCGTGAGTGATGTGACGGATGATAGCGGTATTCGTGCAGTAGGCGATAATGAACCAGAGCCCCGTCATGCTAAGGGTGAAGGGCATGGCATCCTTGAAATAGTACCAGATGATGGGCCAGTGGAAGGTGGCGGCCTGGGGGCCCGGCGGGCAGGCTCCGTCCCAACAGAACCAGCCAAAAAAATCCAGGGTCATAATCGCCAGGAGAACCATCCCGAGAAGAATCACGGGAAACATACAAAGGAGGATAACCGTGTTGCGGTTATTCCTCCAAATCTGGGTCTGGATACCGACGTATTTCATGAGGGAAGGCTAGAACTTCACCTCGGGGGCCTTGTTGAGGGTCTCGCGATTCTCGGTAGCCTCATACATGGGAGCACGCTTGAAACCGAACATGCCGGCCACGATGTTGCTGGGGAACACTTCGCAAGCGTTGTTCAGTTCGCGGGTAGCGGAATTGAAGAACCGGCGGGCGGCAGAAAGCTTGTTCTCGATGTCGGAAAGTTCTGTCTGCAATTGCAAGAAATTCTGGTTGGCCTTTAGTTCGGGGTAGGCTTCCAGCGAAACGCGGAGTCCAGCCAGAGCTCCGGATAGGGCCTTGTCAGCAGCCACCTTTTCGTCCACCGTGGTGGCGCTCATGGCGGCGGCACGGGCGGCAGTCACCTTCTCCAGGACTTCCTTTTCGTGAGTGGCATAACCCTTGATGGTGTTCACCAGTTGGGGAACCAGGTCAAAACGCTGCTTGAGTTGCACGTCGATATTGGCAAAAGCATTCTCGCGGTTGTTGCGAAGTTTCACCAAGCCATTGTACATGGAGATGAACCAGCCCACAAGAATTACAACCAAGACAAGAACGACGATTCCGACAGTCATAGGGTTCTCCTTTCTGTTTTTTGGGAAATGTATATAAAAAAGGAGATCCCCGAACAAGTCGGGGAAGACAAAAAGGGGACAGAACGAAAAAAATGGCCTAAACAGGGTCGTTGACGGGCTTACTATAGTCCCGTTCGCCGAAGAGGGCGGTGCCCACGCGGATCATGGTGGAGCCTTCTTCGATGGCCACTTCCAAGTCGCCGGTCATGCCCATGGAAAGCTGGTCAAAGTTCGCGAATATGCCGCCCTTGGCCAAAAATTTTTGCTGCAGGTTACGGAGGAAAGCGAAACATTCCCGGGAATCTTCGGCCACGCCGGTGTTCTTGCCGATGGTCATGAGTCCCCGGAAACGGAGGTGGGGGAACGCCGTTTCGCCGCGGGCAGCCAAGCCGTTCAAGTAAGCCTCCGCTTCGTGAACGTCCAGACCACTCTTAGTCTCTTCTTCACCGGCATTTACCTGGAAAAGGATATCCAAGGTTTTGCCCGAGCCATTCTCTCCGGGGAGGGCTGCGCAGACCTTTTCCAGCTTTTCAACAGCTTCGATGCTTGCGATGGAGTGGATACAGTCAGCGACAATGGCTGCCTTCTTGAGCTTGTTACTTTGTACAGGACCTATAACATGACAGCGGACTCGGCTTCCGTCAAGGGCCATACGGGGTGTAGAGAACTTGAGTTCCGCCTCCTGGACACGGTTTTCGCCGAAGTCGGTTGCGCCCAGGCTGATGGCGTTTTCTACGGCCTCTGCCGGGTGGAACTTGCTCACCCAAACGAGTTTGACCGATTCACGAGAACGACCCGCAATTTTACAGGCGGTCGAAATTTTTGCCTCCAGAGCGGCAAGGTGGGTTCGCATTTCTTCGAGAGTGAATTCCATTTTTACTTCTTCTTTTTGCGCTCCGCCTTCACATCACGTATGGCGGCTTTCAGCGCATCCTTTTTTGCCTGTTCCTCTTCGGGAGTGGGCTTGGTGTCCTCCAGCAGGCGGTCGGCCCATTCGTCCCAGAAGCGACAGCGTTCACCTTCAAGCTTCATCTTGGCGAATTTCACCGGTTCCGTTTCGACAGCTAGAGTCACCATGGACTCCTTGTAGGCCTGGGGGAGCCCCGCCACATGGGCCATTCTCTGCTTGAGTTCTGCCACGGTGGCATCCAGAATATCTACTTCGAAACGGCGTTCTACATAGCGGCGGGCGATAAACCCGAGAGCCATAAAGTAGTCGCCCTGATTACCTTCGGCTAGGTAATTCTTTGCACGCAGTTCCTTGAGGGCGAGTACCGCCTCTTCGTAGGGCGGAAGCCTGGGAGCCGCACCCACCTTCGCAAACTTTTTATGGAGGAACCAGCCAAGAACCACCAGCACAATCACGCCGAGGACAATGAGCAAGATGAAAAGCCACTGCGGGAGCCGCGGGTCATCCAGCGGATCTTCCGCTTCCAAGACATCCGTCTCTTCGCCGGTGGTGCGCATGGAAACCTTTACCGCCACAGGGTCCGTATTCACCTTGACCGTGTCGCTCCCGACAACGGCCTGGACCTGCTGAGGCGCAATCAGAAAGTCGCCGCTCACGAAGGTGTTGAGGGTCGCCTGCCATACAAACTTCGCGAAACCCTTGGGCATGCCCTCGGTGACCTTCTCGTTTTTCATCTCCTTGACTTCGAAACTACCCAAATTCCCGACAAAGCTGGGCAGATCCACGATGGCGTTTTCGGGAGCGGTAACCTGGATTTCGTAATTGAACATGTCGCCCACGAACACCTGGGCGTTATCCACGTTGGCCTTGACCGAAACATCGAAGGCAAGGGCCGGCACAGCAAACACAAATGCTAGAATTAAGGCAAAAAAGGTTAAAAAGCGAGACATACGAACCTCTATACATAAGAATATACAAAAATACGTTCAAAAAAGACCAACCAAAGACAGTCTTTGTTCTTGCTAGATGGCGTGTCGGAGCACGAACAAACGAACAAAATATCTATATTTCCACCCGCGTATGTGCAAACGGCTATCTTGCAACGTTTTTAAGGCATTGATATTGGCAATCCTCTTGCCATTCTATGCAAACGCGCAAGATACAGATTCTACGACGGTGGCACAGCCCGATTCGGCAGCCACTGCGCCGGAAAAAACAACCGCCACACCGAACGCGTCTGGAGTCACAAGCGCCTTCGAGAATACCTTCTCCATTATCACGCTGGTGCTCCCCCACAATTCCCTCAGGAATTCCAAGACACTGCACAACTGGCCCTTCATTGCCTTTTCTGTGCCTGCGTGGGCCCTCAATTTCAACATCCAGAAAAATATGGGACCCCTCCTTACCCTGAAGGGGTCTTCTGGAGGGAATCTCGGATTCGAGGGAATCAACCTCCGCGCAGGAGTCAGCCTGGAACTGATTCACCTGCTAGAGCTTGGCGTCCAGGGCTTGGGCGGGACCGCCATCAACTATGGCGAGACCGCCACCTTCATGGGCGTTTACGATCCCGAAAAACGGGATTACCGTCAAGACGTGACATTTACCGAATACCTTTACGGCATCAACTACCATGGTGCACTGACCCTCCCCCTACTCGCCTTTTTGCCCAAATCCGACTGGACCAAGATCATCTTGAAAGGTACGGCCGAATACACCTACTCCGGCTACACCGGCGCCGAAGACAAACAGGTCTGGAAGGCCGGGGGCCAGGACATGGTGAACGGTTTCAGGTACAAGTACGGCGGCACCCTCATCTACATGCAGCCCTTTGAACGGGTGCCCATGTTCATGTTCGCCGTCAGCGTAAGCGCCTTCAAGCACGCCTACGACTTTGACGACACCTACAAGGATTACAATCCCGAATTCAAGACCGTAAGCCTCACTCCCATGGCATCGGTCAAGATTAGCGAAAAATGGAACGGCATGCTGATGGCCGTCGTTTCAAGGGACCGCGTGTTCGAAAACCGCCGCTACCCCACCACGGAAGAACTGCTGCAAAAGCAGGTCGATAGCGAATGGGACTTGCGGATGGTCATGTTCATCGCAAGCAGGAAGTTCTAGCAATTTCTATCTTTGGCAACACCACGTAGCAACAGTTTGCCACGTCGCCCAATATGAATATCGCTCTTATTGTCTACCTCATTTTTTTGATCTTTATTGCCGCCCGAAGTGCGCGGCACGTGAAGGACATTCCCGACTTTTTCGTGGCGCGCAAGGGAGCTTCGGCTAAAGCTGTTGCAGGGAGCCTTGTGGCGACCATTCTAGGCGGGTCGGCTGTGATTGGAGCCATTGATTCCGGCGCCAGGCTGGGTGGGTCCGCCACCTGGTTCATGCTTGTGGGGGCCCTCGGGCTATTGGTCCTGATTCCCTTTGCAGGCCACGCCTACCAACACGGGAAATACGCCCTCCCCGACCTGGTGGAATCGCTATACGGCAAAGGCCCGCGACTGGTAGCATCCTTGGTGATACCGGTCGCGTGGACCGGCATTGTTGCCGCCCAAATCATTGCGGCGGCAAAACTCCTGATGACTTTTACGGCTCTCAGCTATACCGCGGCGGCGATTGTGGCCGCGGCGGTCTTTACGGGATACACCCTTGCTGGGGGCCAGCTTTCCATTTTGCGGACGGACTTTCTGCAGGCCTGCCTGATTGTCCTCGGGCTTGTGGTTCTGGCAGGGTTCGCCCTTTTCGGCGGAAATCCTGAAAATGCCGCACCGTCGCTTTCTGCAATCCTACAGGGTGCCCCCGCCTTCCCCTTCAACACGAACTTTTCTCCCCTCGACCTGTTCCTGCTGATACTCACCTACGGCACCACCTATACCGCGGGGCCCGACATTTTCAGCCGCATGTTCTGCGCCAAGGATACGGCCACGGCGAAAAAGGCCATCTTCACGGCGGCAGCAATCCTTGTGCCCGTGGCCTTTGTAATCGGGTTCCTGGCGGTTTATGGCGTGGGCCTCGGCGATGTGCAGGGGGCCCGCATTACCGCCATCGCCAATGCGGTTCTGCCGCAACCCTTGATACCCCTGATTGCCCTGGCGCTGTTGAGCGTGGTGCTCTCCAGTGCGGACACCACGTTGTTGAGCAGTTCGGTGATAATATGCGGGCTGTTTAGTCGTAATGCAGAAAGCAGGGAGATCCCCGCCTGCGCGGGGATGACAACAATGGACGCGGGGATGACACCGCTTACAAAAGCACGCATCGTCATTCTGTTGAACGGAATCGTGGCACTCCTGCTGGCGCTGGTATTTACCGACATCATCGGGACACTGCTGCTCGCTCTTGCCGTTTATGCGGGAGCGTTCACCGTCCCCATCTTGTGGGGGCTCTTGGGTCTCAAGGCAAAGCCAAAATTCGTGGCGGTAGCCATTGTGGCAGGAGGTGTTCTCGCCCTGGCCGGAAAACTCTGCCCCGCATTGCCGGGGCCCTTGGGCGGCCATACCGGCGACATATTGATGATTGCTGCTTTTGTGGTGAACGGGATTGTGCTTGCGGTGGGGCGGGAACATCTATCTAAGCAGGTATAAAAAAACGGATCCTCGCCTTGATGATAGGAGATGCCCGCCTTCGCGGGCATGACAACGTGAAGTGCGAGAATGATGTAAAGCCCTAGCGGTGCAGCAGCCTTTGGCTACGGAGAACTGCCGTAGGGTGTTCCCGATAGAAAAGCGCAAACAGGGGCGTGTAGGGAATCTCCCTTGCGACAAGTTCGCGCATGGCGTCTTTGGCCACTTTCTTGCCAAGCTTTTTGTAGGCATAGTTGTCGGCCTCGAATTCCTGACCCCAGCAGGACCAGTGGAAAAACAGCTTGAAGGGAATCGCCGCCAGGTGGAGCCACAGCACGGACTGCCACCAGGGTAGCCCAAGACGCACCACCAAAAACAGCAGGAATCCTACCGCTAGGCACAGCAGGATCACCTTCAACAGGTTCCGTAGAACCCCGTGTTTCAATTCACGATGGGCCCTTTCGTGCTCTTCCACAAAACGGTCTTCGGGCACCTCCCGCCTACTTTCGGGCAGGGGCACAATGTCATTCAATAGGGGAATCAGGCGCAAAAGCGCAAGCACACCGCCACGCAGCTGGGTTACGCGCCTCTCGCGAATTTCAAGCACAGCCCGCGCCGCAATCTCCAGCGCAAGCAACGCAAACAAAAGCACAGGATAATCCATCGGGAGCTAGCCCAGGTTTTTCAGCACGGCGCTCAGGCGCTTCACGGATTCCTCAAAGCGGTTCTTCTCCCATTCGGCAAAATTCTTGTCGATGGGGTGAGCGCTCTCGTAATCGTCGAAGATTTCCTTGCCGCGGGCAATGTCCCTGTCCAGCCCGTGGGCCACGCTGTCGAACCATTCCTTTTCCAGGGTGCGGTAGCGCTTGACAAGCTCGTCAAAGGTAGCTGGCATAGGCACCACCCGCGAAACTTCCCGGTTCAGGTCGCCCGAAAGCAGGCGACGGAGTTCCCGCGGGGGCTGCAACGCCAAGGAGGCGTCGTTTTCCACCAGGGCTATCATCTGGTCCAGCACGTAGCGTTCCAGGTATTCCCCGTAGGTCTTCAGGGCCTTCTGGCGGACCCGTTCCCGCAAGAAGTTTTCGCCCAGGCCGTCGATGTGTTCCTTGGTATAAACGTCTTGAACCTGGTTCACCTGCAAGCGGCAGTATGCGTCAAACGCATAGTGAACCGTTTCCGCCCCATAAAGGCTAAAGTAGGAATTGGGCACTGCACCCTTGCCCCGCTGGGCATACTTGTAGATGTTACGGTCCAGGGCGTAGGCGTTCCGGGCGTAATTCCAGGCGGGCAAAATCTCGTTCAGGCGGGCAGGCACACCCATGAGCTGCGGGTCACCGGAGCGAATCAGGGAGAAGGGGAACTTGACCCTCTGGGGCATGGTGGTCACACCGCTTGCAATCAGGGTAAAGGGAGATTCCCTGTAATTGGCGGGGAACTTCACGTTTACTCCAAGACCAAAGAACATCCCCTGGCCGGGCATAATTTCCTGGTCGGGCATGCGTCCCGTGTGGTTGCTCCCCACGTTGGCGCCATAGCCCAGGTTTCCGCAACCTTCGGGCCACAGGGCCGCAATCAGCAGGGAATGGTGGTGCATCTGGGTCAGGGGGCCCATGTAAGTGCTGTTCACCTCGCCCTCTTCGATATGGCAGCAAGGCGCCACAATAGAAGACTTCACGATAGCCTTGCAGCCTACCTTTGACCGGCTCATCAGCACGGAACGCTGGACCTCGGCGCCGGTATGAACCTTGACGCCCATCTGCAGGTCGGAATTCTCGATAATCACGGAATCGTAAATGTGGGTGGATTCTTCCAGGGAGCTGAGGATAATGGTATTGCGGATCTTGGCCGCCCCTTCTACGCGGGCATGTGCCCCGATCCAGCTGTTGCGCACAATATTGGTGTTACTCACCACCGCGCCCTTGCCCACCACGCCAAAGGGGAGCGAAATTTCTTCGCGGAAATTTTTCAGCTGTTCCTCGAAGGACTGCTGCACGTCGAATTCCGCCTTGTGGAAAAGTTGGGCCTCCACCAGGTCCATGGTAATGTCCGGGAACACGAAAAGTTCCCGACCGCCCATCTCGTTACCCACCGACATGGTAGAACCGATCATGAAGTTGATCTTGCCGCTGCTGACCAAGGTCCCCACGTTGTGGATCACGGCGCTGCTCCGCACCAGCACGTTAGAGAGCATGGAAACCTTATAGACCAGGGCGTTTTCCACAATGCAGTTGTGGACCAGGCTGTCGTAAATTCCCGTAGGGAACGAAACGTCGCCGGGCAAAAGAAGAGTGCCGTAAAAAGCGGGCAGGCGGACATCGCCCATAAACACGGAGCGCTGCACGCGGGCGGGGTCAAAATTGGGCTCCACCAGCACACGGTTCCAGTCCTCGCAACGGTTGCCGTTTTTTTCCAGGGTGGACACCTCTTCGGCGGTCAGGTTGCGCAATTTCGCGACAGACGCCTTGATGGCCCTGAAATTTTCGGCCAGCGACGACAAATCGCTTGCCTTCAGCACTTTTTTCAACTTCAACAATCTTTGCATGCCCTAAAAATAGACTAAATTATGGGCGATGATGAAGGAAACCCTCTTCGAAATTATTCGAAAATGCCATTTTAATATTTCCATCTATACCGCGGAAATATTCGAAAGACGTTGCCAGGAAGAAATTATCCGTAGCGACGAGGACAGGAGTTCCTTCGTTTACCTCGAATTTGACTTCAAGACCATCAAAGAGATGCTCAAGACCGACGAGCAGAACGAAATCTTCTGGGAAGTGTTCCTGGAATCCCTGACCAAGAACAGCCGCGGAAGCGACATCATCGGGTTCCTGGAGAACAACTCCGGTCTGGGCATGCTGCTGCTGGACTCCAAGCTGGAAGGCTGGAACCGCGTCCGTGGCCGTATCGAGCAGATTGCCCAGAGGCGCGAATTCAGCGACATCTCCCTGATTCTGCCCAACGCCGTGCGCCCCATCGTTTACCCCGCCTGCATCCAGGACGAAAGCGAAGCCGCCAAGACGGGAACCTAAGATGAAAGTCCTGGTCATTGGCTCCGTCTATCCGCGGTTCCACGAAGACGCCGAAGTCCCCTGGCTGCGCACCTCCATCGCCCACCTGAAAAAGGCAGGCCTACAGGTGCAGGTCCTCGCCCCCGCCTACAAGGGCCTGAAATCCCACGAAATCGACGGTGTGCCGGTGAACCGTTTCCGCTACGCGCCAGCGAACCTGGAGATGCTCACCCACGAAGAAGGCGCGCCCTCCAAGATGGCAAGCAAGCCCTGGCTGCAACTCCTCGCCGTCCCCTACATCATCAGCGGATTTTTCAAGTGCCTTCACATCTGCCGCAAGTGGCGCCCTGACATCATCCACGCCCACTGGCCATTCCCCCACGCCTACATCGCCCTCGGGGCTGCCAAGTTGTTCAATATCCCGCTGGTCCTGAATTTTCACGGGGCTGAACTTTTGCTCATCCGCAAAAAGAAATGGGTGAAGCCCCTCCTGAAATTCGCCATCGGGCAGGCCCAGGCCGTGTTCGCCAACTCCAGCTTCACCGCCGGCAAGATCAAGGCCATCCGGAACGTAGATGTGGAATGGAGTCCGTATGGGACGACTTTAGACGAGAGACGAGAGACGAGAGACGAGAGGCGAGAGGCAGTGGAAGGGGGAAGCCTCCCCCTCGCTCCAGCCTCGGCTTCCGCTACCCCCTCACCTAGGGGAGACTCCCCTAAAACCCCCGAACTTCACGCCATAAACGGCAAATTCAAGATCCTGTTCGTGGGGCGGCACATCGAGCGCAAGGGCATCTGCTACCTCATCGAAGCCGCCAAGTACCTGCCCAGGGACCAGTTCGAAATCCGCATCGTGGGCGTGGGAGACCTGACCGAAGAACTGAAGAAGCAAGCCGCCAGCATGCCTCCGGAATCTGCTGAAATCATCTTTACGGGCAAGCTTTCGCCGGAGGACCTTGCAAACGAATACAGGACCGCCAACGTCTTTACACTCCCCGCCATCGTCGATAGCAAGGGCGATACCGAAGGACTGGGCGTAGTGCTCATCGAAGCGATGGAGCTTGGCCTCCCCGTAGTCGCGAGCAACGTCGGAGGAATTCCCGACGTAGTCGTTGACGGCGTCTCGGGCATCCTGGTCCCTGAAAAGTCCCCGGAAGCCCTCGCCAGCGCCTTCAAGAAGCTCTCCTCGGACGCCGGCCTCGTAAGGGACTTACTCGCCGGCGCCCAGAAGCGCATCGAAGAATGCTTCACCTGGGACGGCATTATCGAGCGGCAAGTCCAGACCTACGAAGAGTGCCTGAAAAGATAAGTGCCGAAGCACCAATTGGAATTACACTTCTATCGTCACCCGACTGATTTTATTTTCGTCCTTTTTCACCCGGACAATCTTGTCAATCTTGTGTTCCAGTTCGTTCACGTGACTGATAATGCCCACCAGGCGGTTTTCGCCGGCAAGGCCCTGCAAGGTATTGATGGCAAGCTTCAGGCTTTCATCGTCGAGAGAACCGAACCCTTCGTCCACGAACATGGTATCCAGCTGGATTCCACCCGCAGAACTCTGCACCTCGTCGGCAAGGCCCAAGGCAAGGGAAAGGGACGCCAAGAAGCTTTCGCCGCCGCTCAGCGTCTTCACATCGCGCTGTCTGCCGCTGGAATGGTCCAGCACGTTCAAGTCAAGGCCGGTATGGTCTCTCTTATTGGCAAGCTCAATCCGCCGGACCAGTTCGTACTGGCCGTTGGAAAGTATGCGGAAACGGATATTGGCGCGGTTCACGACACGATCAAAATAAGACGCCTGCACGTAGGTCTCCAGCATCACCTTTCCCTGGCCTGAAAGCCCTCCGTTGGCGGTATCGGACAGATTCTTGATCCAGCCGCGTCTGCGGAGCTGCTCGCCCAGCGCACCCACCGTCTTGCCGATCTGTTCAAGTACATTCCGGTTCTGGGCAAGACGGGCAGAAACTTCGTTCTGCGAATGCGCAAGCGCATTGTGCGCTGCGGCGGCCTGATTACGGCTTGCCTGCAGGGCCGCAAGGTCGTATTCCGGAGCGCCCTCCAGCTGAGAAGCAAGCGTTGACTTGCTTGCCTTCAGTTCGTTCACTTGCTTTTCGCATTCGGTAAACGCGGCAGTAGCCTTCTCCAGTTCACGCTTGGATTCATCGAGCTTTGCCTGGATTTCGCGAACCTGCTTTTCGGCTTCCGTCTTGTTTTCAAAGGGCAGCTTTTTCGAAAGGTCTTCTGCCGCCTTCTTGGAAGACTCCCCTTCGGCGCTTAGGCCCGAGATTTGCTTTTCCAATTCAATTGCCGCGGCCTGCATTTTTTCAAGTTCAGTCCGCTTTTCGGGAATCGCTTTTTCCAGGAAGGACTTCCGCTTTTCCCGTTTTTCCTCCTCAGATTTTGCACTTGTCAGCTCATCCATCTTTTTGCGGTTTTCGGCATATTCCCCATTACCACGTTCCCGGGCATCTTCCAGGCTGCACTCGCCGAAAAGCTCCTGCACAAGCGCCAGCACGGCAGCCTGTTTTTCTTCGAACATTCCCTTTGCCTGCGATGCAAGGCCACTCTTTTCGCTACGATCAGATTCCAGCCCCGACAAGGCCCTTTTGAGCTGTTCCAGTTCCGCCTGACTGGGAGCATCTACCGACTTGCATGCCTTATGGGGATGGTGCGTAGAACCGCATACCGGACAAAGTTCATTTTCCACCAACGCCTCGGCCATAATTCCCGCCTGCTCATTCAAGAAGGCGCGGTTTTTCGCCTCGTACTCAGCCTGCTTTTCTTGATAGGCCTTATCGGCATCGACGTATGCCTTCTTTTCATTTTCATACGATTCACCTAGCGTGGACAGTTCCTTGACATTCTTGCCCACCTTCTGCAAATTCTCCTGCCTGGCCGAAAGCTTCTCGAGTTGGGCCAGCAATTCCTGCTTCTTTGCACCAGCATCACCAAGGTCTTTGAAATCCTTTTCAAGAAGTTCGATATTCGCCTTGAGTGAATCAGAGTCTTCGTGATTCTTCTGGAGCAATCCCTTAAGATTTTTACACTCGATTTCTTTCTTGACTGCGTCGGAGCGGTACGATTCCAGCTTATCGTATTCCGGAAGTGAATTCCTGAGAGTAGTAATACGTTCCTGCAATTGGTCGCGCTCCGGCTGTTTGCCTTCGGCAGCAGTTTTTGCGATCTTCAACGGTTCCAGCTTCGGCAAAAGGGTTTCAAGATCACCTGATGCCTTTTTAAATGACTCACGAGTCCTTTCTACATTCTGGGCGCGACCAAGCTCCTTGTCCATATCGGCAAGACGCTTGCTACTTTCATCAGCTTCAGCCTTCAACTTTTGCGACGATTCGTCATCTTCAGCAAGAAGAGCCTGCACCAGGTCACAAACGCCCTGCCAATCCGATACCTGTTTCTGGGTCGCCAAGTTTTTCTGACGCTCCAGCTCCGCTGCATTGGCAGATGTGCCGGAACATTGTATTTGCGCAACCAGGGTGTTTGCAGCCGATTCGCTCCCGCTGCAAAGCTTTTCTATTTCAGCAGCTCGTTTCTTGAGTTCCTCCTGCAAGTTGTTGAACTTGTCCGTCTTGAAAATTCTGCGGAAAATTTTCTTGCGTTCGTCGGTGGACGAAAGCAGCACCTTCATAAAGTCGCCCTGGGCAATCATGGCGATTTTCGTAAACTGGTCGCGGTCAATCCCGATGATTTCTTGCACTACGGCGGCAACTTCCTTTTCCTTGCTCACGGAACGGCTCGTTGGCCCTTGTTTACCGCTTGCATCGGGGTAATAGAACGTCACTGATGCAGACTCCTTTGTAAAGCCTTCACCACGAGCCTTGGGGCGTTCGTATTCGGGATTGCGCACCACACGATATTCCCTGCCCGCATAGACAAAAGTCAAGTCCACAAATGTGGGCTTTTCGGGTTTTGCATTCAGGCAACGGAACAACTTTGCGTCGTCACGGTTTTCGCCGCTGGCACGGCCAAACAGGGCATAGGTAATGGCATCGAAAATGGTGGTCTTTCCGGCACCCGTATCGCCCGAAATCAAGTAGAGCCCACTCGTTCCGAGTCTATCCAGATTGACAACCGTTCGGTCTGCATAGGGGCCAAAAGCAGAAATTACAAGCTTACTCGGTCTCATTTTTCCTCCCAAATGCCATCTATGATGCCTTGCACGAATTCACGTTCCCCTTCGTTCAATTCGCGATTGGTCATGTCGCTAAAGAATTCCCCAAAAAGTTCCATCGGGGTCTTCTGCTCCACCTTTCCGTCGCCTACCGTAATATGCTGGTTGCGGGTGCGTTCGTTGTCGTAATCCAGCATCATCAGGTTCGGGTATATTCCGCGCAATTTCAAGACCGCATCGGGCACATCATTTTCATCCGTGAGTTTTACATAAACAAAATCATCGAGTTTAAGGCCTTCGGCCAACTGCCTCCGCTGAAATTCCGGCGAAACAAGCTCTGCAAACGTTCCCTTGATTTCACGAACATCATGCTTGGGTGTCAGCGGAATCTCTCGAACTTCTATCCCGGCAAGCCCATCTGCAGATTTTCCTGCAAGTTCCACCACCGTCAAGGATTTCTTGTGGTTTGCTTCCGACAAGGAATACTTGAGAGGTGTACCGCTGTAGCGCACACGGCCATTTCCGACGGCATCTTTCGCCACATCCTGCGGCTTGTGGATATGCCCGAGGGCTACGTAGTCAAAACCATCAAAAACCGAAGCATCCACATTGTCGAGGCCACCCACGTTTTCTTCGGAATCACTCCGTTCTGCCCCCGTCACGAACTGGTGCGCCAGAAGCACGTTGCGACGTCCCTCCGTAAAATGCATCTGGGCAATCGCCATACGCATGGCAGACGTGTAATCCGTTACCTGATCCCGTTCTTCATCGCTACCCAGGCAAGCGCGCACCGTCGCAGGCCGCACAAAGGGGAGCATCCATACATCCACCTCGCCAAATTCATCTTGCAAGGTCACTGGAGCAAACTCGCCACTATAAACCGGTGACATGTGCACGCCTCTATTTTCCATGAGGCGTCCGCCAAAGGCTATGCGCTCCGCCGAATCGTGGTTTCCACTCAACACAAACACCTTTGTGCCAGTCTCGGATAGCCGCACCAAAAAGTCGTCCAGAACGGCAACCGCCTCGGCGCTGGGCACCGACTTGTCATAAACATCCCCCGCTATCAGGAGCGCATCGGGCTTTTCTCCCCTAACCACCTCCAGGATGCTCGCCAGGATATGCCTCTGTTCGTCGAGCATCGAATGTTCGCATATGCTTTTCCCGATATGCAAGTCCGCAGTATGTAAAAATTTCATTTTTCCTTCTTTTTTCCCGTTAAAGGGCGTTCTTTGACCCGCCTGTAAATATAGTATCGTCATTATGGCACAAAATGTCAAATTTCTCCTTTATTTTTATCTTTCTTTCTATAACAAAGGACTTTGTATGACAATAAGCGTTGCCGAATGGACCTGTCCCGAATGCAAAACCAAGAACCGTGAAACCTGCAACGCGTGGATGTACGGCAGCCCTATTCGGCAATGCAAGGCATGCCGTAGCGAATACCTGGACCGGCGATTCCGCGAGGTGGCCATAGACGGTTTTGACCCCCGAAGCAACAATCCCAAATTTTACATGAAGGGGGCCTTGTTCCTCCTTCTATTGGCTCTGGTCGATGGCGGACTGGCCCTTTATCAGTATATGAACGGCTACTATTCGATGAAGGTCCTTGTGATTGCTGCCGCATCCGTGCTAGGCTCCCTAGCTTGCTTCTCTATGTTTGTACGAATTACGATGGGATTCCAGTCCAAGGACAACGAAAAATACATGGCCGAATCCAAGGCCCGACTGGCCGACCCCGCCTATGTTGAAAAACTGAGAAAATACGGTTACAAGGTATAAACCCGCATATTTCATGCAAATGAAAAGGCTTTTGATAATAGTTTCTCTGCTCTGGGCAGCCAACGCACTTGCCGAATCGCAGGAGGAACTTTATTATCGGGCCCTAAAAGCAGAGGAAGCAGGCGACATCACTCACGCATTGGACCTATTCGATTCGGCGGTAGCGGTATCAGGACCATATACAGCAGAAATTCAGGAGATTATCGACGACTACCGAGAAATTCTTGGAAAAACTGATATGGACTCCATAAAGGAACCGACCAAGAGTTCCTGGGAATTCCACACATACGGAAAAATCAATTACACAGGGCTGCATTACAAGAAAGAATCCTCCACCGATGCAGAAACAGGAAACGAGGCGGCGGCCTCGATAAGCGCCTCTATAGAATACGATAGTCAAAACTGGAACCATTCTTTCGAAATCAACGTATCTGGAGATTGGTTTATCGACAAAGAGGACATGCCCTCTCTGGACACAAATGCTTGGGAAACGTCGGTCGGCATCGGCTACAGTCTTATCGGGAATGCCTTGATCCTGGACATCGGCGCAGACATGAACTTTTCAGAAAACGACGAATGGACTCCAGATTTTTATATCTGGGCAGAAAAGTACCTTGCACAAAACGGCAAGCAAAAATTCGGTCTCGCTATTAGCGCCTACAAGAATTTCGACGGTCCAACATCGGCATCATTCTACGGTACGTGGCACCGCTTTGCCAAATACGGATGGAACAGCAATATCTATGCCGGAGCAAGGTTTGAATCTGACTCACTCAACACATTGTATATTCTAAAATGGCTAGGGCCTTCCCTAAGACCGTCCATTTCATACAAATTCAAGACCGGCATTTCCGTTGACGCAAAACTGAACCTGTTCTACGGATTTGTGATTGACGAGCCCGACACAGACTACGACGGCATACAAAAGTTCAGCGGCTCCTGGGCGTTCAACATCTCGCGGAAGCCAGGCGTATTCGGTGCATTCGTCGGATTCGAGCAACTCTACAGGCGTTACATAAACCTGCCGGAATACAACATCGGTTATTCCGAATGGAGTCTCCTATCTAAGGTGAACGCCGGAATCAAATGGGACATATAAAAAAGGGCGCGCAAGGCGTCCTTTTTACTTGACCATATTTTACAAAAATTACTTGTTATGCCCTTTTCCTTTATGTTCTTTGCGGGCTTCCTTATCGGCTTGCTTGGCCTCTTTGCGTTCGGCCTTGCTGATCTCTTTTTCAGCCTTCATGGCTTCCTTATCGCCCTTTTTAGCCTCTTTTTCAGCCTGCTTTGCTTCTTTACGTTCGGCCTTGCTGGCGTCCTTTTCGGCTTTCCAGGCTTCCTTATCGGCCTTTTTAGCCTCCTTTTCAGCCTGCTTTGCTTCTTTGCGCTCGGCTCGAGCAGCAGCTCGTTCTTCTTTCAGAGCCTTCATTTCGGCCTTGTGCTTGGCAATTTCTTCTTTTTTGGCGTCCTTGCGCTCAAAGCGTTCCTTGGCGCGGTCAGCTCTAGGATCTTGCTTTTCGACCGTGCCAGCGGACTCGTCACCAGACACCTCCTGCACAGCGGCATTTTCAACAGCAGAAGCGGCTTCATCTTGGGCAAAAGAGGCGGCTGCAAAGAAGCCTACCAATGCCATTGTCATTGCTGGAATCATTTTCATAATGAACCTCGTGTGTTTAATTCTACCCCCTATGTTTTGAAAATTACCTCATTTTGGGGAGAATTGCGAGTTTTTTTTCTTACATTTGAACAGAAAATTTCGAGAAAAAATGCCGTAAATGGACAAATGGGAAGAAATCTCCCATTTTTCAAACAACCTTGCTATTTTATCCTATTCGCCAAACGTGAAGCGAATCACCCACATGTCGGCATCTGAGCCCACCCGCACGGGCGGCCCCCAGCAGTCCACGCCGGCACTCACCAGCCAACGGACACCGTCTAGCACGCCTTCGCCAAAGGCGAGACGCCATACGAAATTGATGACGATGGTTCCCGGGAAAAACTGTCCGTCGTGAGTGTGTCCCGAAAGGGCAAAGTCCGGCAAGCGTCCGGAATATTCCGGCTCAATTCCCTTGGGCTGGTGATCCATCAGAATCCAGGGACGAACGCTATCATTAGGAGCAAGACTTGCCAGGGGAACGCGTTCTATCCCGCGGCGGCGGGCCACCTGAAAGTCGGTACGCCCCGTAAAGCAGGCTTGTCCGATACAGTCGCTGGAATCGTCCAGCACCACAAAGCCTACCTTGCGCATCCATTCACCGGGAGTCATGCCAGAGCCCTCCTGCATGCCCTCGTGATTCCCGTTTATGGCAATGGCGGCAACTTTCGCCTTGGCGGTGAGCTTTTTAAATAGGGAGTCGTAGCCCCATTCATCCAACTGTTCCATCGAAACGTCGGCGAGGTCTCCGCCGAACAGCAGGTAATCCGGCTTGACGGAATCCACGTCGGCAATCATGCGCTCCAGCTTGGCCCGCCTGAAAAGCGGGTCCACGTGTACATC
Source organism: Fibrobacter succinogenes (assembly GCA_902768715.1). Lineage (GTDB taxonomy): Bacteria > Fibrobacterota > Fibrobacteria > Fibrobacterales > Fibrobacteraceae > Fibrobacter > Fibrobacter succinogenes_L. The sequence goes on from CACXMH010000019.1 coordinate 23,389, forward strand.
GCTGAAAAATACCGCCGTAAAACTTTTGGGCAGGGCTTGTTGCACGCTGTCAAGTTGGACTGTGTCGGCTTCGGCTTGGGGCTGTTGTACATTGGCGTATTCCGGCAACTTTATCGTTGTCTCGTGTAATACGTAGTGAGTATTGTGGGGAACTCCATAGACAAACAGCCCGATAGTCAGCAAGACCGTCGCCGCGAGCAAAATGCGACTGGCTAGCATCAGGGCACGTGTCGACATCGCCTGACGCAGAACTATACGGCGGGCGGCCCGGAACAAATCCCACGGGATGTAAAAAAGGAGAGCCTGGCAAAGCCACACCGAAGTGAACGCTACAGCAGCACTGCCCACCAGCGTGTCACGGAAGAACATGCCAAGGAATATGGAAACAAGAATCCCAAGGGCAATCAACTTACCCTTTTTGCCGGGAGCAACGGGACTCACGTTGGCATAAATCAGGACAAGGCCAGCGACTAGGATGAACAGGAAAATGAACATGGGATAAAGTTAGTAATCCTACGGTTTCAGTAGTAATTTGTTGTTTCCTTGGAGGCCGTCATTATTTGGGATTATATAATTTCTCGTCTTTAAACGAATAGTTCGTCTTTTGTAACGACGCCTTGTGCAATGTCGGAATACATTCCTTGCGAAAGGCCTTCGCTTGCAATCATTGTAATCCAAGGTGAATGGCGAAGTCCCGTTTCCTTGGAAAACGCCTCCCTGCGATTCAGCAACTTTTGGTATTCGTCCTTGTCAATAGAATAAGGTGTCTGGCTGTATTTGATTTCGCAAAGGTTGACGATTTTGTCCGCTCGTTCAATCACCAAGTCGATTTGCGCTCCTGGTGTAGAGTTTTTACTGCGCCAAGCGTAGCTGATTGTTGAAACGCCATCGATTCGCAAAGCCTTTTTGATTTGCTGAATGTGCGACATGCAGATACGTTCAAACGACAGGCCCATCCAGGTATTGATTTCCGGAGTGTTGATGTGGTGCTGCCAATAATTGTTTTCCAGTTCGGCTTTTTGGATAAATGTCAACCAGAAAATGCAAAAGAAATCCGCCAGTTGAAAAAAGAAATCATTTTTTTTGATTTTCTTTTCACGTACAGGAATTTTCCTCAGCAAATCGCAATGCACAAGGTCATCTAGCTTTTTGCCAAGGAATGCGTTGTTCGAAACCTTGAGTGATTCGGCGAGTTCCTTACGAGTTACGCCATGCTTGCTTTCGCAAAGTTTCTTGACAATTTCAATGTAGCCTTCTGGATGATTGTAAAGTGTTGCAAAAAGGCGCTTGAACTCGCGGCGCATTTTTTCATCGGGACCGAAGAAAAGTCTGTCGATGTTCTGCGTGAAGCTTTCCTTGGGAGAGAGAAGGCTCAGATAGTAGGGGATGCCGCCAAACGCCATATAGGCCTGCAAAATGATATCGCGATTCCACTGGAATCCGTTCTCGATAAAGTACTCTTCGGTTTCTTTTAAGCAGAACGGATGAACGTGAATCTCTTGCGTGATACGGTCGTGAAGGCCGCCCTTGCTATCGACAATATTTGTAATCATCCAACTTGTAGCACTGCCGCAGACAATCAAGGTGACGTTACTGAACAGAGATGCCCAGCTGTTCCAGAAATAACCGACGGCCTTGGCGATGCCGGATTTTTTCGCGTCCATTGCAGGGAGTTCGTCCAAAAAGATGACGCATGGAGCCCCACTTTCGACGCGGGGCTTCAAGGCTCTTTTTAGCAACTTGAAAGCTTCCATCCAGTCCTTGGGCTTTTCTTCCATGTCGTAACCGAAATCGTCCATGGAGTCGGAAAATGCAGCTAGTTGATCCTTTAGGGATCCGTCAAGGACTCCCGTCATCTTGAATGCAAAGTCGCTTCCGAAGAGCTGGTTTATCAAAAACGTCTTCCCGACGCGTCGGCGGCCATAAAGGGCGACGAATTCAGCTTTAGGGCTGTCCTTTAACGAAAGGAGTAATTTTTGCTCTTCTATTCTTCCGACAATCTTTTCCACACTATTAAAATAGCAATTTTTTGCTAAAAAAGTGCTAAAGTGATTAAAAAATATATCGTTTTAGCACTTTTTATTCATTTTATTGCTAAAACGACATAAAAAGTGGCCGTTTTAGCAATGCTGAGCGTGCGGAAGAAGAAATGGGATACTATTTCTTCTTGATGCGGAAAACCTGCTGCCCCTTGGAATTCTTTCCTTCTTCGAAGTACTCCGTGGCCCGGATAAGGGCAGGCCACTTGGCGTAGCCGAAGTTCTTGGGGCTCAGCGAAATCTGGCGGTTGATCTGCTGTGAAATCTTGGATGCGATTGCCCAGCCCACTTCGTCGGCTTCCTCGCTGATTGCCTTGCGGATGGCGTTCATGATTTTTGCGTTGCCGCGCAGTTTGTTGCGGTCGAGCGGTTCGATGTTGTTCGTTGCCTCGTCCGATTCGGTCGGCTTCTTGAACTTGTCGATGTAGATGAAGGAATTGCACGAATCGATGAACGGCTGCGGCGTCTTTTCTTCGCCGAACCCGATGACCTGTTTTGACTTGGCCCTGAGTTTCATGGCAAGCGGAGTGAAATCCGAATCGCTGCTCACGATAGCGAAAATGTCGATGCTCTCCGTGAACAGGAGTTCCATCACGTCGATGGTCATCGCGAGGTCGGTCGCGTTCTTCCCCTTCGTATAGGGGAACTGCTGTATCGGCTGAATCGCAAACGGATGCAGGACCTCTTCCCAGGGGTTGCTACCTTTCCAGTTGCCATACGCCCTGCGGATGCTCGTCTCCCCGAACTTGGAGAGTTCTTCCATGATGCCGTAGATGGCGTCTGCCTTGGCGTTGTCGCAGTCAATAATCAGGGCTATTTTCTTTTCCGTGTCCATAGTAGGGAATATATGAAAAAAACGGAGGGAGAAGGAAAAATCTTTTCTTTAATCTACTATAATCCAGTCATTCACCGGTATTTCAAATGGAGTCATTAGTTGAATTCGATTCATTCGATTTTCGTCTGTCTCGTATATCAAGCTCATTTCTAAATCATTCAAAAACCAATCACCAACGATAGCATCGCAGTTGGGACAGCCAAAAGATATGTAGCTTTGATTAGATGTTTTGCTATAGCGCTCTTTTACTTCTCCCATTATGATGCTTTTTTCAGGGTGTTCATTGATGTATTTTTTTACCAACTCTAATATTTCATTTCCAAACTGGAGGTTTGGTATATTTAATTCATTATTTTCGATGCATTCATTATCGAAGTAATCGTCATCATATCTTGTTCCATTTTTATCTACCAAATAGCGCGTATAGAAAACAAAGTGGGGTTTATGGCAATGCCAGCATTCTATTTGTTCGAATATTACATCTACGGCTGTAATCTTTGCTGTTGTTAAATGTATGACTTTATCTTTGACTGCCTTTTTTACAAATGAATCGAAAGGCAATTTCGTTTTAGCTATGGTTGTTTCTAGGGTATTTCCATTTCGATGTAAGTTGAAGCAGCCAAAATTTAAGGTATCATCTTTTTTCGGTGATAGAACTAGTCCGAAAATCTTTACGCCAGCCTGTTCGATTAGTGGTAAAGACTTGGCCGCGTTCTTTGCAGAATTATAGGCAGAAAATGCTATGCGCTGATTACCTATTGTGATGAGTAAATCTGTTTTCCAAGTAGTAGTTTTGTAGTATTTCTTATAATCCCAGCCCTCACTTTCGCATATTTCTAAGAGGGTTGCCATAAATTCTTTTTTGGTAATGGGTTGTTCTTTCGGTTTCTCTGTTATTACATGAACAGATTTTAGGGAGAATGTGGGCTCATTTTTTGCTACAGGAGAAGGTGTTTCTTCTTTTTTTATAGGTTCAAGACTTTTAAGGAAATCAAAATCATTTTTATAGGCAGAGTTATGTTCAAAAATCCACTCTTCAATAGCATTTCCCCTACTTTTGTTTTCTGGTCTTGGTTTACTTAGTATTCGTTCCCAATTGGCTAGTGTATTTTGCGCTTCTGTGGGACTTACTGCTCTCATCCAAGCAAAATTGGCATCTTCATTCTCATGCCCTCTCAGTTGAGACGGATCGGCCAAAAAACTCTCCACACTACCACACCAATATTCAATTTTAGCTTTGGTGATTGGATTTAACAGAATGTTTTCGAGTTTAGTCAGCCACCTTAGATTCTCTGGACGATTGTTCTGCCGATTCGTATCAATATGGTCCACTACATGTTGTTTTGTAGGCGGCTCTCCTAAAAAAGCTATTGCAACAATTCTGTGTACGGCTTCTCCGCAGAACCACGCATATCCACGATCAATCCTGTCGCCAAATGTCCAAATATCATCTTTAGGTCGTTTTGGTTTCCCCTCACGCGTCATGCGCAGAACTGCACCATTGTCACGAACCTTGTATCGTTCGCCTTTATATTCGCATTTGAGTTCGCGAGTGTATTCTTGATTAACATCTATCATGGTTGCATTTCAGTTGAATATGGTATATAAGTGAGAAAAAGTGCTAGATGCGGAAGAACTATATTTTTTTTCGGATTATTTCACCATATCGATTCATCATCTTTTTTACATCATTAATAATTTCGTTTCTTAACGATTCTGGTTCAAGAACGAGTCTTTCTCCAAATTTTGAAGCCATTTCTCTTTTCAATTCAAAATTGACAATGCAATTTATGCTGAAAAAATTCCCATCGTCCTCAGGAATGTGATATTTTTGTCGTATTTCATCAGCATTCTTTTTTCTTAGCATCTTTTGAGAAGCGTGAATGGGTTTCCCATCTAAATAGGCGCATTCTTTTTTTGATGCCCAGAAAATGATTTCTTGAGGTTCTTCGTTATCTTTTTTTGAAACCCCAATCATATCGTCAAAATACTCATTCCAGTCAATATTACATGGTTCATATTTTCTGGAAGATTCTTTGACGTTGTCTAGTTGTTCCAAAGAAAAAGTCAAAATTTTCTTTTTATCCATTGCTAGACCAAACAAAAACCATCGTGCGTTATATTGTCTTAGCAATTGCGGATATAGCTCAATTTTATTCCTTTTTTTACTATGAATGGGATGGTATTCCATTTCGATAGATTTTTGGTTTTCAATAAAATTTAATAGCTTGGGTAATAGGTCTCGTCGACTTAAAAATTCATTTTTCTCAAAGACAATGGATGGCTGCTTGGGTTCGTCTGTAGGCTCTTCCAACTGACCCAAAAAGCTAAAGTTTTCTAATCCATCCATTTGACCTACAGTACGAATGACGGCTTGCAATAATTTACGTTCCGATGTAGATATTCCTTGGTTGAAAATACTGTCGGTTCTATTTGCATAATGAATAATTGTATTTTTCCCAGAACGAGTTCTTTTTATTATTCCGAACTCTTCTTGAATGAATTCAAGATCTTTTTCTATACAGCGGCGACCAACTATTTCGTTGCCTGAATCCTTTAGTTTCTCGTTGCATAATTCAACCATTTGCGACATCGTATAATGTCGAGCGACGCTTTCTGAAAGTAGCCCGTCAAGAATTTTTATTCGCAAAAAGGCGTTTTTATTCGTTGGCATTATCGGACTTTCCTTGATTTGCGGGATGCATTTTTATGGAATGCAGTTGTTCAACTAAATGTCGTGAAGCATGTATATCGTTTGTGTTATAGGACCAGTTGTGGTTAAAACAATCTATCGTTCCCTGGTTTCCGCTTGTTCCTATCACAAGGCTGTAAAAATCGGTATTCTTTTCTTTCTCTACTTCAATGGCATTAATTAAATCGTTCGGAAGATTTGCCATTACAAAATCCGATATCATAAGGACATCTGCAGTCTTATAATCGTTAGATTGGAGCATTTGTAATGCGTGTTGCAATGCCGGGCGTGCGTCTGTGCCACCATTAAACGACATCTGTAGAAAGCGAACAAGTTTCTGCAAACTATCGCCTTTTTTGAAGTCGCTCATGTCTAGAGTTTCTATTCCTGTAGAGAATGAAATTAGGTAGCATTTTCTTTCTTCTTCTAGAGCGATTTTAGATAAAGCAAATGTTACAGTTTTTGCAATGTTTTCCGGTGTTCCATGCATAGAACCACTTGTATCTACGCAGATAATGATGGGGCCCTTGGGTTCTTTCTTTTCTACAGAAACTTCTTCTGACTCAGTTCTATTCACGGATTCGGGAACGTCATTCTGATAATCAAACGACAAAAGCTGTTTCTGTGCAAATTTCAACTGGAAAAGTTTTTTTGTGGCTGGATTTCTGAGTAAGGCCAGTTCAGCGGGCAAAACGGACGAGATGTCGTTCGAGTAACGGAGTCCGTTTATTTCGCCGCGATATGCAGGCTTGGGATTCCACTCCGTATTTACCACCACCTTGTCTCGCAGTTCTTTTTCAAAGGAGGCCTGTGCCCGACTCTGTCGACCCAACACCTTAGCCAATTCCTGCAGGGATTCGTCTTGTTCCAAAAGCTTGGCGAACTGATTCAAGATTTCAAATCCGCTTGTCTTGAATACTCCTTCCGACAGGTCCCAGAGCCGTCCAAGGTCATTGATGAATGGCGATAGAAGTTTTTCAAGCTGCATGAAATTCTGTATTTTTCTATACAGTTCTTCCAAGAAAGCCTTTCGCATTTCATCAATGCGTTCCTGCTCCCATTTGGTTTTCCGCTGAACAAGGTTCCTTTCCATGTCAGCAATAAAATTCCGACGCAGAACTTCTAGCTGTTCCATTGATTTCCAGGGATTCTTTTTTTCGCCCTTATTAGAACCCTTTTCATTTTTCTGTTCCGAAAATTGCTTTGCAAAAAAATCAAAATCAAGATTACTGGGGGCAATTGCACCCCGTCTTGATTCACTTACGGAAGGCAGTCTTTTATAATGATATCTGATTTTTGATTTTTCATCCGAAAGATCCCTGGCAACATCTTCTGCAGAGAGTTTCTTTTGTTGTTCTATAAAAAGGGCTTCGTCAAAGAAGGGGCTCTCCTTGTCTAATGTTTCATTTGTTTGTTGTAACCAGTCAAGAATATCTGTTTGGATGTTTTCAGACACCCCTTCATGCGATTGAATGTAATCCTTCACGTTATCGTATTCCAGGATTTCCGAAAGTGTACTTTCTGCAATCTTCGCAAAAACATTTTTTGGGTATTCAATCTTTATATCCGTGGACTCTACGGGAGCCGCCATATCTTCCATGGCATCGACTAGTTGTTTTCGTTCTTCTTTAGAGCCGAATGCGTTGCTAGGCGCAAAGTTTTCAAATTTGCGTTTTTTCTTGGACGCATGACGATGTTTTTCGATAATTCTGCCAAGATCGTTAGATATATCTCGGATATACTGGAAGAGGGTATCGCATAATTCAGAAAACTCACTGTCGGTAAGGTCATCTTTTGTGTGTGCGGTTTTATTCCGGGACAACCGCATCGGATTCCACCATGAAAACTTTCCTAAAAATTTTCCCTCATCTTTTACACATTCCCGAAATTGCTGTATTTTTACCTGCAACCACGCCCGAGATTCATCAGAAATATCTTCAATATTCGAAACGTCTGATGGATATTTCTCTAGAATGTCATTAATGGCGTTAAGTGCTTTTTGACAATTTAGACGTAAGCGGTCTTTAACGAAAACAGGGGTAAAATCAGTCTCTCTTGGAGTGACCGGATATGTTTTTTTAGTTTCATAAGAGACAAGATCTTTCCGCCTATTATTTTGGACATTATATTGTTTTTTTTCCGCAACGACAGGTTTTTCAATCTTCGCGAATTCGGAGGCATTCACCTTTGACACTTGCGTTCGTACCGTCACGCCGACATCGCGCAACAATTTCATCACGAGATCAACACGAACATCATGCAATTTAGCCCAATCTATCGGTTTAATCTGTTCTTCCATACTCATATCATTACAACATCTTAAAAATAAACATTCACTATTTCTTTGTTGCGGACTCAATTTCTGCCATATTTTCGAATACAAATGAAACTATTCGCTGCATTTCGTCATCAGGAATATCTTCTGTCGCACTTGTTAAACGATTTCCGATTTTTTGAAGTTGGGCGACAGTTTGGGAGAGCGTAACTTCGTCCGCAAGCGATTGAATCTTCATCTGCAGCCACGCCTTCTGTTCATCTGAAAGCGAATAAACAGAAGGCACACCATCAGGGAACTTCTGACGCAAAACCGTTACTGTATCCTGAAGCATCCGCATGACTCTCCTTAGTCTTGGTAGCGAGAGCGTTTCTTGTCTAAGTCAACTTGTGCATCCTGCAATTCTCTTTTTGCTTCCATGATGGCATCCATAATTATATCACAGTAATGCTGGTCGGCAAAAAGATTAGCTTTAAATGGAGCAGATTGCGAGTCTGCAAAGTCATCAATTTTTTTTAACTCCAAACTAACGTGATTCTTAATTACATTATAATGCTCCGTATCAGCTTTATTTCGTCGAAGTTCCAGTAAATCAGGGGTTTCAAAAACGTTTGCATCTTTCTTCAGTCCCCCTTTCTTTACTTCAATCTCTAAAGAGTATTTATGCTTGCTGTGGCCATCTTCCCAGCTTACGATGTTGTTTTTCTGCTCAAAGGTATTCTCCTCAAAATAATAGTCGTAATCACCAATAAACTCTTTATTTTCATCATAGTAAGCTCCCGTTCTGTTGTATCCTGAATGCTCATAATTTTTGCAGAGGTACCTAGGTTTTATTGTCTCGTAGCTACTAATTTCTATTGGGTTAAGGATTTTATAGGCAGTTTCACCATCATTCATCGAATGCATTACAGGCATGTCAAAAGTTGTTTTGTAAAAATTCTTGTTGATATGAGCATCAAATTCCTCAATCTGTTCATTAATGTCTTCAATTGCTGTATCGCATTCCAAGCCGTTCTGCTTGATACACTTTTCAACAATATCACGGACCTGTTTCTGCTGTTTTTCAGTATTCCAAATGCAGTATTCAATAAGCTGACAGTCCATCAAATCAATTTCGGTACGGTCGTTCAAGAATGCCGAGGTCTTGAGGATGTGAACGATCTTCTTCCAGCGGCGGTCACTCACCTCGAGCAACTCGTCGTCCTGTTCCCCTTTTTCCCTCATTTCATTATTCCGAACAGCCAACTCCTCGCGGATTGCGGAAATAACAGACCTCGCTTCCGGGGATATCGTTATCTTGTCTATTTTTTTCTTCCAAGATTCCCATTCTTCAATTGAAATGGGCTCAACGTCGTTGGGCAATTCAAATTCCTGCGAAGAAGGTTCATCGACCATGTCAAAGAAGTTATCTTCATCTTGAATGGGCCCTACGATCAAGCGCAAGATGAATCGGTCAAACAAGGCTTCTAGCCCTCTATCTTTTGCGGGAAGTTCATTGGATGCCGCAAAAAGCGCCTTAAGGGGAACCTTTATCACTTCATTTCCATTGCTATATTTGCGTTCGTTTATAATCGTCAGCAACGTATTTTGTATAGCGGCACTTGCTTTCCAAATTTCGTCCAGGAATGCGATATCTGCTTCTGGCAGCATATTTTTTATAATACGTTTGTACTCTTCTTCTTTATTTTCGCCCTCTCCGTTCAACGCCTTGAGCGAGATAGGGCCAAAAATGTCCTCCGGAGTCGAGAATTGGTTCATCAGATATTCGAAATACTTGGCTTTATTATCACCGTCGGATTTAAAAGCCAGTTGTAGGCGGCAAGCAATCATGCTTTTGGCGTAGCCAGGTTTACCCAAGAAAAATATACTTTCGCCGGCAATAGCAGTCAAAAGAGCAAGTCGCACGGCGTCTTTTTTCTCATATAACCCTTGTGCAAGCGCATTAATAATACGCTCAATTCTGTTGCGAATTTTTGTTGGCGTGTTGGTCGGTTGTTGTTTTTGCATAGTCGGTTCCATCGGTTTGATATTTTTCTTGTTCACGAGGACACCTTCCTTTTTGGAATCAAGCTTATATAAGCCTGAACCATTCAAGAGATCCTCGCATTTTTTTGCTTGATTGGGCGCGAAGCCGCTTTTTTTGACTATGTCGTTCAGGGGAACGACGATGGCATTCCTTTCCTTAGAAAGCGTCTCGAAGGATGATTCTAGTTTTTTCAGCATTTCAGCATCGTTCATCTTGATACTCCTTGAATACTTGAAATATAATCATATTTCGGGAAAGGGGGATAAATATTTTTACTGGTATATAATTATGCGAACATAGATTTCGTACGAACAAATAATTCGAATGATAAACCTATATTGAGCAACAAACACTACATAAACCCCTAATCCCATAAAGGAGACAAAGCTTATGTCAAAGCACAACGGACAACCACCCATCAACCCTCATGGAGCCGGATGGCCTTCTACTACAGGAGGCAAGTCTGGTGGCGGTCGTGGCGGCAATCCGCCTAAGGGCAAGTAGCTCCACCCCACCCACCGACCAAGCAACCCCTCCCCGGCTCCACGCTCGGGGAGTTTTTTCATTAGCTCGCGTTATTTCAATACGGCCTTCACGTCTTCCACAATCTGCTTGGGCGTGAGGCGGTTCCTTTCCATAAGTTCGCCGTAAGGGACCTTGTCGTAGAATTCCTTCTTGAGGCCCTTCACGAGCACCTTCATGTCGCTGTTGCCGTAGAAGCGGGCAATCTTCTCGCCGAAGCCGCCGTCAATCACGCCGTTTTCGAGCGTCGCGACAACCTGGTGGTCAGCGCGCAGGCCTTCCAACACTTCGCAGTCGATGCCTGTCGCGAATCGCGGGTTGATGATGGTCGCGTCGATTCCCTGCTTGGCAAGTTCCGCTTCAGCTTCTTCGGCGAGGGCGTAGTAGCTGCCGAGTCCAATTAGCGCCACCTTGCTTCCGCGCTTGTCAACCTTGAATGTGTTGAGCTTGGAGTAGTCGGTGTCGAATTTCACGCTGCGGTGCGCGACTCCGTTCGGGATGCGGATGGCCATCGGGCATGACCTCTGGTCAATCGCGTAATCCATCATGGCAATGGCCTCTTCTACGCAAGTCGGGCAGAGGTAAACCAGGTTCGGGATGTTGCTCATCATCGGGATGTCGAAAATGCATAGGTGCGTGGTATCGTTCATGCCGTCGGCGCCGGACATGGTAATGAGCAATGTGGCCGGGTTGTTGTTCGCGCACAAATCCTGCGAAAGCTGGTCGTAGGTGCGCTGGATGAATGTGCCGTGGGTGCTGTAGATGGGTTTGGCGCCGCCTTTGGCAAGGCCCGAGGCCAGAGCAACAGCATGCTCTTCGGCGATGCCCACGTCAATGAACTGCTTGCCTGCCTCTTTACGGCGGTCAGCAAAGAACCCGATACCTGCGGGCACTGCAGAATGAATCACCACAACCTTCGGATCCGCCTTGATTTTTTTCATCAGGTAGTCGCCGAGGATTGCGCCGTAAGATTCGCCGCTACCCCAGTTCACGACGCCGGTCAGAATGTCAAACGGTGCGGCCCAGTGGAAGCCTTCCTTGGAATTTTCGGCGAAGCTGTAGCCCTTGCCCTTGAGCGTGTGAATGTGCACGACCACAGGTTTAGTGGAATCTTTCACCTGCTGGAATGCGGCGATGAGCGATTCGATGTCGTTGCCCTGTTCTACATACAGGTAGTCAAAGCCGAGGCTCTTGAAGTAATTGTTTTCGCTCTTGCCCTGCGTGACTCGGAGTTCTGCAAGGCTCCCGTAAAGCCCGCCGTGGTTTTCGGCGATGGACATCTCGTTGTCATTTACCACCACGATAAAGTTCGTCGCGTATTCGCCTGCGTTGTCGAGGCCTTCGAATGCCTCGCCGCCGCTCAGGGAACCATCGCCAATCACAGCGATTACATTGCCCTTTTCGCCCAAGACATCGCGGGCGGTGGCAAGCCCCAACGCAAGGCTTACCGATGTAGAAGTGTGACCTACCATAAATTGGTCATGTTCACTTTCGCAAGGTTCGGTATAGCCCGTAACACTCCAGTACTTGTCGGGATTCAGGAACGCCTCAGCACGACCCGTCAAAATCTTGTGAGTGTAACTCTGGTGGCTAACGTCATAGACAATCTTGTCCTTGGGGGAATCAAAGACATAATGCAGGGCGATAGTCCCTTCCACAAACCCCAAATTCGGTGCAAGATGTCCACCGCATTTAGAAATCTTGTTCAAAAGTGCCGTGCGAATTTCGCCCGCCAGCGCGGCGAGAGATTCCGTGTCCATCTTTTTTACATCTGCAGGGGACTTGATTTTTTCTATCAGCATAAATTACCGACTTTGGAGTTAGGGATTTAGTACAAAATACAAAAAAGATCCCCGCCTGCGCGGGGATGACAAGTGCGGTTATGTAGCTTCGCGATTAGTACCTGTAGTGATCAGCCTTGTACGGGCCTTCGACGGGCACGCCGATATAGTCGGCCTGGGCCTTGGTGAGGGTCGTCAGGTGAACGCCGAGCTTTTCCAAGTGGAGGCGTGCGACCTTCTCGTCGAGGATCTTCGGCAAGGTGTACACAACACCGCTTTCGTACTTGATGCCAGCGACAGTCTGCTTGCCCTGTGCGTTGAGCCAGAGGTCGATCTGCGCGATGGTCTGGTTCGTGAAGGAGGCACTCATCACGAAGCTCGGGTGGCCGGTAGCGCAGCCGAGGTTCAGCAGGCGGCCTTCGGCGAGCACGAGGATGCTGTGGCCGTCGGGGAAAATCCATTCGTCGTACTGCGGCTTGATTTCGTTTCTCTTGATGCCCGGAATCTTCTTGAGGCCGGCCATGTCGATTTCGTTGTCGAAGTGGCCGATGTTGCCGACGATGGCGCGGTGCTTCATCTTGCTCATCTGGGCGGCGCTGATGATGCCGGTGTTACCGGTGGTGGTCACGAAGATGTCGGCCATGCTCACGACTTCGTCAAGGGTCTTGACTTCGTAGCCTTCCATGGCGGCCTGGAGCGCGCAAATCGGGTCGATTTCGGTGATGATCACGCGAGCGCCCTGACCGCGCAGGGACTGTGCGCAGCCCTTACCCACGTCACCGTAGCCGCACACGACTGCGATCTTGCCTGCCATCATCACGTCGGTGGCGCGGTTGATGCCGTCGATGAGGGAGTGGCGGCAGCCGTAGAGGTTGTCGAACTTGGACTTGGTCACGGAA
>CACXMH010000020.1 GCA_902768715.1 Fibrobacter succinogenes
GTATCGCCAGGAACCATCACCGGCTTGTCGTCCACGAAGATTTCCACCTTCGGGCTGTTCTCGGTCGGGAGTTTCGGCATGTTGTAGTAGTTACTCATAATATTACCAGAAAATTCCAGGACGATAGGTTTCTTGAACACGGGGCTTGGCGTGGTCCGGGTTCTTTGCGATGTATTCATCAAAGTCCGCACGGAACTTGGCCGTATAAGAACTTACAGGGCCGCCCAGCGAAATGGAAAGAGGACAAATGGTCACGCCGCCGAAACCGCCGCAGAGGCTCTGCATCAGTTCCACGTCGCCGTCGTGACCCTTGCCCGCGACAATCAGGTTCAACATGCGGTGCAACAAGCCTGTACCTTCGCGGCATGGCGTGCACTGGCCACAGGATTCGTGGCTGTAGAAGTTACCGAGGCAGTTCAGCAGGTCCACCATGTTGTGGGTATCGTTGATCACAATCATGGCGCCAGAACCGAACATGGTCTTCATGGAGGCGAGGCATTCGTAGTCCATGGTGGCCACGGCCGCTTCTTCTGCAGTCAGCGGAGCGCAAGAGGATCCGCCCGGCAGCACCGCCTTCAGGTTTCCGCCTACCACGCCGCCGGCGTAGTCGTTGATCATGGTCATCATGGGAGTGCCGAGAGGAGCTTCATAAACTCCCGGGTTCTTCACGTCGCCAGAGATGCAGAACACCTTGGTACCGCCAGCACGGGGAGTTCCCATCTTGGCGTATTCCTCGGGTTCGTGCTGCAAGATCCACGGGAGGGCCATGATGGTCTCTACGTTGTTCACGCAGGTGGGGCTCTTCCAGGCGCCGCTCACCGCCGGGAAAGGCGGCTTCAGACGGGGCTGGCCCTTCTGGCCTTCGAGGGAGTTAATAAGAGCGGTTTCTTCACCGCAGATGTAGGCACCTGCACCACGATGCACGAAAATATCGAAGCAGAACTTGGTGCCCATAATGTTTTCGCCCAGGTAACCGGCAGCATATGCCTGGTTCAGTGCCTTGTTGATGCTCTCGATGCAGGGCAGGAACTCGCCGCGGCAGTAGATGTATGCCGCACGGCTTCCCAGAGCCCATCCGGCAATAATCAAGCCTTCGATAAGACGGTGGGGGTCTTCCAGCATCAAGAAATGATCCTTGAAAGTTCCGCCTTCGCCTTCGTCGGCGTTCACCACGATATAGACGGGCTTGCCGGAATTGCGGGGAACAAAGCTCCACTTCATGCCCGTGGGGAACCCAGCTCCGCCACGGCCGCGCAGGTTAGAGCGCTGCACGTAGTCGATAAGTTCGAACTGGCTCATGTTGAAGAGCTTTTCGGAAATATTGGCGTAGCCGCCCAGCTTCTTATAGACTTCGATGTCCTGGGCGCCCTTGCCGAAGTTCGCTGTACAAACTTTTACACATTCAGCCATAATTACTTAGCCTCCTCAGCCGGCGCTGGCTTCTGAGTAGCGGTAGCTTCCTTGGAAGGTTTCGCCGTACGTTCGCCGGAAGTGGCAATCATGCGATACACATCGCCCACCTTGCCGTTTGCGTCGAGGAAACTCTTGTCCTTCACGCCGGGCTCGCCCACGGCGTCCCACTTGGAGCCGTTCTTCTTTTCCACCACCAGCTTCGTGAATTCGGGAGCGCCCTTCCAGGTGAGAGTGGCGCCAGCGTCGTCGGCTTCGGCCTTCACGTTCAACACCGGAGAGGGAGGAGCGTAGTCGGCCACCTGTGGCTTCGCCTTGGCGCCGGGAGCGCCGGGATGCCCGCTGTGGCCCTTGACGATACCGCCCAACACATCGTGCTTGGGCATGTTGTCTTCGTGAGCGTAGCACCACTTGAGAATACGGTCAATGCTGTCGGTGGTGAGGGTGGTACCCGGTTTCATCACCAGCTGGTCACCTTCCACGTCGGTGGCGAAATCGTCGTTCACCAGCATCATGGGGCCGTTGCCGCAGCTGCCCAGGCATTCTACCTGGAGAATGGTGAAAAGACCATCGGGTGTAGTTTCACCGGTCTTGATGTTCAAGGCCTTTTCCACGTAGGCAATCAGGCTCGGAGCGCCCTTGATGGTGCAGCTGATATTACGGCAGAACTGCAGCAGGAACTTGCCCTTGGGAGCGTGGTTGTACATGGTATAGAAAGTGGCAACGCCCAGCGCATGTGCAGGGGCGCAACCGCAAACATTTGCCGCCCAGCGGATACCTTCGGTAGGCACCCAGCCGAACACGCCCTGCACAAGCCAGAGCACTTCGAGCAAAGCCCCCTGCCCCACCGGATAGCGGCTCAGCAGGTCGGCGCAGCGTTCCTTGATTTCGGGAGTGTCGAGCTTTGCAAGCACTTCCTTGGGAGAAGGCTGGGGAACGGCCTTGTTCACGTAACCGAACGTCTGGCCCGGATCGGGCAGGGCTTCGATGGGCTGTGCGGGCCTGTCAAACTTCAGGCGGTTATTGGAGACAAACTGAACAGCACCTTGGATATGTTCTCTCATCGGTCAAGTTCTCCAGCGATAATGTTGAGGCCCGAAAGTACGGCCATAGAGTCAGCCAGCTGGCCCCCTTCCACCAGTTCGTGGAATGCGGCAAACTGCGTAAGGCAAGGTGGACGCACCTTGATGCGGTAGGGGTGACCAGAGCCGTCGGAAACGATGGTAAATCCGAGTTCGCCGTTGGCGCATTCGGACCCGCAGTAGTATTCCCCTTCGGGAACGCGGATACCTTCATAGACGCTCTTGAAGCGTCCAATCAGGCCTTCCATGTCCTGGTAGGCCAGCTTGTGCGAGGGCACGCGGATGCGTGGATCGACGATGTCGATGGGCCCTGGCGCAAGGCGCTTCAGGGCCTGGCGCACAATCTTCACGGACTCTTCGATTTCGGCGAGGCGGACCTGCAGACGGTCGTTGCAGTCGCCCTGAGTGCCGACCACCACTTCCCAGTCGTAGGTCTCGTAGTCGTAGTAAGGTTCGTCCTTGCGGAGGTCAGCAGCCACACCGCAGGCGCGCAGACACGGACCTGTCCAGCCGTAGCTGATGGCCTTTTCGGCAGAAATCTTGCCGATGCCCACGGTACGGTCCAGGAAGATACGGTTACGGTCCAAGCAGGCATGCAAATCCTTCAGGGCCTTCTCGGTAGAATCAAGGGCCGCAAGGACATCTTGCTCAAAGCCGTCGTAGCTGTCGCGAGAAAGACCGCCGATACGGGCATAGCTGTTGGTAAGGCGTGCACCGGTGAGCTTTTCCCAGATGCACATGATTTCTTCGCGGGGGTTAAAGGCATACATGAACGGAGTGGTTCCGCCCAGGTCCTGGAAGGCCGCCGCCACGCACACAAAGTGGTCGTTGATACGGCTAAGTTCGTTCACAATCACGCGGAGCACCTTGCAGCGTTCCGTGATTTCTACGCCGAACATGTTCTCTACCGCACGGCAGTAGGCGATATTGTTCATGATAGCGGAGCAATAGTTCAAGCGGTCAGTGTAAGGAACCACCTGCTGCCAGGTGCCCCGTTCCACCATCTTCTCGAACCCGCGGTGGAGGTAGCCGATTTCTTCGACGCTTGCAACGATGGTTTCGCCGTCCATTGCGGCCAAAAAGCGCAAGCAGCCGTGAGTGGCCGGGTGGCTCGGGCCCACGTTCAGGGGCATCAGGCTCTGTCTCTTGCCTCTATGATCCAGTACAATCATTCTTTGATACTCCCTTCCAAAAATTCGTTATCCACGGTTTCCACTTCCTTGCTGCGCTGGACTACCCTGTAACCCAAGACTTCCAGACGCTTTTCCAGGGCCGGGAGCAGGTAGTCGTTGGTAGAGAGCCACTGGCGCTTCTGGGCAGGGTAATCCTTGCGGAGCGGATGGCCCACAAATTCCACATGGTTCAACAGGCGGCGGAGGTCCGGATGGCCCGTGAACACAATCCCGAACTGGTCGAACACTTCGCGCTCGTACCAGTTGGCGTTGGCATACAGGTCCGTAAGGGTGGGGACATTCAGGTCGGCTTCGGGAACCTGCACCTTCAGACGAATCCTGGCACCGGGGGTGGACATGCTCTTGAAGGCGTAGTCCACCGCAAAACGGGGTCCTTCATGATTGGGGTAAGTCAGGTAATCGACACCGGCGATATCCACCAGCATCTCGAACTTGATAGCCGACTCGTCGCGAAGGAACTGGACCGCATTGTGCAGATAGGCGGCAGGCACAACCGCCGTCACCGTCCACTTGTCCTTGGACTCCTTCGTCGCACCAAACTTTTCCTCCAGGACGGAGAAGATTTCATCTACGTTCACCATCTTCTACCTCTTCCAGAACTGGGTCTGTTCAACAAACTCTTTTTCTTTTTCGGCCACCAGTTCCTTGAACTCGGCAACCTTCTCGTGGGCAAACTCGCGGGCCTCTTCCTTAGCCTCTGCGGTCTTTGCCTTGATCATTTCCAGCTGTTCCTTGACCCGCTCGGTGCGCTGTTTCATGTAGGACTCGTCCTTGATCTTCTTTTGCAGGTCGAACATGGCGTCGAAGAAGGCCTCCGGGCGGCTGGGACAGCCGCCGATATACACATCGACGGGAATGATGTGGTCGATACCCGGCACGGTGCAGTAGCAGTCGTAAAATCCGCCGGAGCAGGCGCAGGCACCCATGGCAATCACCCAGCGGGGTTCGGCCATCTGCTCGTAGATGCGCTTCAGAATCGGAGCCTGCTTGTAGGTGATGGTTCCCGCCACCAGAAGCACGTCGGACTGGCGCGGGGTAAAGCGCACGTATTCCGAACCGATACGGGAAAGGTCGTAACGACCCACCTCAGTACTCATAAACTCAATAGCGCAACAGGCCGTACCGTAAGGGAACGGCCAAAGGGAATTCGTACGCCCCCAGTTGACCAAAAAGTCAAGGGAGGACGTTATGAAATTCGGCTTTTCTGCCACATCAGTCATAAGGGTTTCCTCACAAAATTCGGCCAAAAAGATAGAAAAAACGGGGTTTTTAGAGGATTTTCGGGCTTTCAATAAGTGAAAAAAGGCCGCCTAGAAGCAGCGCCTTTGTACCTCGATTTTACACCTCGCTAGAAGGCAAATTCAGTAACTCTATGACTGTCAAAAGATTAGGCTTTTATTCTGCCCAATGGTTGCCGTTGTAGTGGCGGGCGGTGTCGGCGTCCATGCCGATTTGGCGCACCAAATCTTCAAGGCTTGCAAACTTCTGCTCGGGCCGGAGGTAGGTGAGCAAATCCAAGGAAAGGGGCTTGCCGTAAATGTCTTCGTCAAAGTCCAGAATATAGGCCTCGATGGCCAGCTGGTGATTGCCCGTAGAGGGCTGCATGCCGATGTTCACCACCGCACGGAAAATCCGTTCTTCGTTCTTGCCGTCGGAGGATTCGGAATCGAGCCGTGCCGAGGCCACATAGACCCCGATCTTGGGCAAGAACTTGAAGGGTTCCACCTGCAGGTTCGCGGTCGGAAACCCGATGGTGTGCCCCAGGCGCTTGCCCTCCACCACCATTCCAGACAAACGGTAAGGCCTGCCCAAGTAAGTCTGGGCACGGTCCACGTCTCCGTTCAAAAGGGCGTTGCGCACCGCCGAAGAACTGACACGCTCCCCCTTGTAAAGCACGATGGAGAGCATCTGGGTAGAAAGTTCCGGGAATGCCGCCGTGATGGTTTCGTAATTGCCTTTGCCGCCGGCACCGAAGCAATGGTCATGACCAAAGAACATAGAGCACACGCCCCGCTTTTCGATCAACTCTTTACGGACAAATTCATCAAAAGGGAGTCTCGCCAGTTCCTTCGTGAAGGGCATCACCAAGAATTCAAGGCCAAGGCTTTCCACGAATTCACGTTTTTCCTTGGTGGTGGTAAGGAGCAAGGGATCTCCGGGTTCACGGAGCACGTAGTTGGAATGGGGTTCGAAACTGATGACGGTGGGCACAAGGCCGTTTACCTCGGCCACGGCCTTCAGGGAACGGAAAAGCGCCTGGTGACCCAGGTGGCACCCGTCAAAATTTCCCATGGTTATGGCTCTTCTCTGTTTCACATTCACCGACATTCGTTTCTTACCTTGTCATCCCCGACTTTCTTTCTGTCATCCCCGTCCCGGAACAGGTCCGGGATAAACTGGCGCGGGGATCTCCCTTACTTATCCTCACCTAAATAGAATTTTGGGCAAATGCGCCCAGGCTCGAACCTGCAAAGGGAAAGGACTTCGCCTACCCCATTGGCCACAAACACGTGACCTTCGGGCCCTACACCCTCTACAGGCGTTTTCCAGGGAAGCCAATTGCCTCTCCTAATTACCGCCAAGCCATCTTCGGCAAGGCGCAACACAGGATAATCTAGAACTTTATCTACAGGCACCAGGTTTTCGGCCGTCAGGTTCTCGCCCTTGACTGCATTGTCCAGGGTGATGTTCCCTATGCGGTGGCGACGAATCTGGGAAACGCAGCCGAATGTTCTCAGGGTCCGGGCCAAGTCTCGCCCGAGGGAGCGGATGTAGGTTCCCTTGGAGCAGATACATTCCAGGTCGAAGGTGGCAAAGCACTTGCCGGAGCAACCTTCGGTGACGCCGCCCTCCCCTACGATTTTCAAGGATTCGATGTGGATACGGCGGGGCTTCATCTCGAAATCCTTGCCCCGTTCCGCCCAGTCGCTGGCACGGCGGCCGTCGATTTTTACGGCACAGTAACGCGGGGGAACCTGGTCAATGTCGCCTGTAAACTGCGGGAGGACCGCTTCGAGGGCGGCACGGTTTATTGCTGGCAGGGAACATTCGCCCTGGATCCTTCGGTCGCCTTGTTCCCTCAGGATGACACCTTCATCAATTCCGAATTCCGAATTCCGAATTCCGAATTCACCTTGAGCCACAACATCCCCGTCCCATTCCAGGGTGTCGGTCTCGTAGCCCAGATGGAGCCGGAAGGTATAGCACTTGTCCTTGGCCTCTACAAAAGGAAGCAGACGGGTGGCCCTGCCGATGGCGGCCACAATCAGGCCCGATGCCCGCAGGTCCAGAGTGCCCGCATGACCGACGCGCTTTGTAGAAAAGACCCTTTTCAGCGGGAAAAGGGCCTTGAAAGAAGTTTCACCGGGATTCTTGTCCAACAGGACAAATCCAGAAGGAGACAAGCTAGAGTTCCCCCTTCTGCTTCAGTTCGGCCAAGATGGATTCGATACGCATGGCGTGTTCCAGGTTTTCGTCCAGAACAAAGTTCA
Organism: Fibrobacter succinogenes; assembly: GCA_902768715.1. Lineage (GTDB taxonomy): Bacteria > Fibrobacterota > Fibrobacteria > Fibrobacterales > Fibrobacteraceae > Fibrobacter > Fibrobacter succinogenes_L. The sequence continues at coordinate 7,177 of CACXMH010000020.1, forward strand.
GCTCCGGAATCTTCCGGATCTTGAGGGCCTTGCCCAGGACTCCACGGATAAAGCCGGCGGAGTTGTTCAGCCCCACCAGGGTGTCGCGCTTTTCCTTGTCGGTGCCCATGACGGACACGAGAATCTTCGCATAGCTCAAATCCTCGGTGATGGTCACCCGAGTAATGCTTGCAAGGCTGCTCACGCGGGGGTCCTTCAGGCCTTTCTGCAAAAGCTTGCCGATTTCCTCGCGGAACTGCTCATCTAATCTGTCGGTTCTTCTACTCATGATCAGGTTATAGGTTTTAGGTTATAGGTTATAGGTTTTAGGTTTAAGATGCAGGTATTGAAAAAACAGCGTGCTACTTTTCCTAATGCCTACAACCTAATATCTACCACCTATTCCTTTTCCTCTGCCGCTTTCTTCGCCTTCTCCTCGGCTTCTTCGCGGGCCACGTCCTTCAGGGTACGGGCAACGGTGACTTCCTTGAAGAAGATCAGGCTGTCGCCTTCCTTGATGTCGTCGTAACCCTTGAGGCCGATACCGCATTCGAAGCCGCGGACCACCGTCTTCACGTCGTCCTTCATGCGCTTGAGGGACTGGACCACAGTAGTTCCCAGTTCCACGCCATTGCGGTAAACGCGAACGTGGCTCGTGCGGTCCACTTCGCCGTCGGTAACCATACAGCCGGCAATGAGACCCACCTTCGGAATCTTGAACACCTGGCGGATTTCGGCTTCGCCCACAAGTTCTTCCTTGAGGGTGGGCTTCAACAGGCCTTCCACGGCGTTCTTGATGTCTTCGATACAGTCGTAAATCACGCGGTAGTTGCGGATTTCGATACCTTCCTTCTGGGCCATTTCGCGCACGGAGAGCGAAGGCATCAGGTGGAAGGAAATAATGATAGCCTGGGCAGTTGTGGCAAACAGGATATCGGAATCCGTAATGGCACCCACACCCTTGCGGATGATGTTCACCTTCACTTCCCTGTTGGAAAGCTTTTCCAGAGAAGAAGCCAAAGCTTCGGCAGAACCACCCACGTCGGCCTTGACGATAAGGTTCAGTTCGGAAAGCTTGCCTTCCTTCTGTTCGTTGAACTTGGATTCCAGAGAAATGGTGCTACGGGCACGGAGATCGCGTTCACGGGCGGCCATGCGGCGCTTGCTTGCAATTTCGCGGGCGGTCTTTTCGTCGTCCACCACAATCAGGTCGTCACCGGCCTGGGGCGTGCCGTCAAAGCCCAGCACCTGGCAAGGTGCAGAAGGAGGCGCCACCTTCATCTGTTCACCGCGCTCGTTGAACATGGCACGAACCTTACCGGCGTAGATACCGCAGACAAACGGGTCACCCACATGGAGGGTACCGTTCTGCACAAGGATGGTAGCCATGGAGCCCTTGCCCACGTCCAGCTTGGATTCCACCACGGCACCCTTGGCATGTGCGTCGGGGTTGGCCTTGAGTTCCAGCACTTCGGCTTCGAGAGCAAGCGTTTCCAGCAACTGGTCCATGCCCTGGCCCGTACGGGCGGACACTTCGATACAGCTGGTCTGACCGCCCCACTGTTCCACTTCCACACCGCGTTCGGCCAGCTGGGCACGAATCTTGTCGGGGTTGGCCGTAGGCAAGTCAATCTTCGTAATAGCAACCACCATGGGCACGTTTTCGCGCTTGGCCAGTTCGATAGATTCCACCGTCTGGGGCATCACCATAGAGTCAGCAGCCACCACCAGCACAATCACGTCGGTCACCTGAGAACCGCGGGCACGCATGGCGCTGAAGGCCTCGTGACCCGGAGTATCCAGGAAGGTCACCTTACCCTGCTTAGTCGTCACCTCGTAGGCACCGATATGCTGGGTAATGCCGCCGGATTCGCCAGACACCACGTGGGTCTTGCGGATCCAGTCCAGCAAGGAGGTTTTACCATGGTCCACATGGCCCATCACCGTCACCACCGGGTGGCGGGGCTGCAGGTTCTCTTCGGATTCTTCTTCCACGCCGAGAACCGCTTCTTCGTATTCTTCCATCAACTGGGCTTCATAGCCGAACTCGTCGGCCAGAATCTGGATGGTCTCGAAGTCCAGGCGAGCGTTGATGGTCACCATCATGCCCATTTCCATGCACTTCGCAATGACGCGGGCAGGCATCTGGTCCATAAGGCCAGCCAGTTCGCCCACGGTAATAAAGTCAGAGGTCTTGAGAATCTTCTTCTCTTCGCCGGAATCGTTGTCGTTATGTTCCTTGCGATAAACTTTCTTGACGGGCTTCTTGGACAAGTCGGCCATCACGCGGGAAACGTTCTGGCGAACCATTTCCTGCTGCTGTTCCTTCTGCTGTTCCTGCCTGTCGCGGCCGTTTCCACGACGGTTCTTGTCGTTACCATGACGGCCGTTCTGGCCCTTGGCGTTACCGCCCTTTCCGCCCTGGGAAGAGGCACCGCCAAAACCGACACCGCCGTTGCTGGCGTTGAAGGCGTCTTGCATAGAGCCGCCGGAGAATCCGCTGGAGCGGCCTCCGCCGAAACCACCGCGACCGCCATTCTGGGCGCCGCGGAAGTTGCCACCACGATTGTCCTGACCGTTGCCGGCATTGCGGGGGCCAAAGGTTCCCGTGTAGCCTTGGGCATTACCCTGGCCGCGAGCGCCGGGGCCGCCCGGACGGCGGTTGTTAGGACCGCGCCCAACCTGCTGTTGCTGCTGGGACTTGGCGATACGGGCAAGGATAGCCGCATCGGGCTTGAACACCTGGGCCTTCATGGGAGGCTGTTTCAGCTCCGTAGAAGAAGTCATCATGGTGGGTTCTGCAGGCTTTGCAGGAGCGGGCTTTGCCACAGCCGTAGGCTTCGGGTCTGTCTTTACAGGGGCTTCGGCCTTGACTTCGGGCTTTACCTCGGCGGGAGTTTCCTTGGCAGGTTCCGCAGGCTTTGCAGGAGCTTCGGCAGCAGGGGCAACTGCAGGAGCCTTCGGTGTTTCTGCAGGGGCAGCGGCGCTAGGAGCTGCCGCAACCTCGGGAGCCTTCGGGGCTTCTTCGGCCTTGGCCGCAGCCTTGGTCTTTGTCGCAGCGGGCTTTTCCGTAGTGGCCTTGGGCTTTGTAGCCTTGATGCGGCGGATAGTCACACCGTTCTTGACCGTCACGGTTTCCGTGGCGGACTTTTTCTTGGGCGTGCTTTCCTGGGATTCCGAAGACGAAGCGCTCTTCAGGTTCTTACTCCTGGAATCCTGCTTCTGTTTCTCAACAGCGGCAGCCTCTTCAATCTTCTCGTAATCCGAGGCGGCCACCTTGGACACCTGGGTACGGACAGTGACACCTGCATCTCTCAGCAGCTTCATGACCACGTCCACTTTCAGTCCGTGTTCTTGTGCCCAGTCCGTCGGTTTGATTTGATCTTCCATACTCATTAAAAGCCTATCTAATCCTTTTTAAAAATCCCCTGCCGAAAACTTTTCCCTAGGCGTTTTCTCCAGTGGTCTCCTGGGCTTCGCTGGCGTTTTCTTCGGTGGAATCCTCGGAACCAGCATTGGCAAAGAGGCTCTCCGCACGGTGAGCGTTGCGGCGGAGTTCCTGTTCGCGAGGAGTCATGACCTCGGCCTTCTCGGTGTCGGACTTTTCGGACCATTCCTTTTCGCCGAACACGTCCAGGTCGCGGCCCACCAGCGTTGCGGCCAGCTTCACGTTCTGGCCGTTCTTGCCGATGGCCTGAGCCAGGTTCTCGTCGTTGATGACCACCACCACACGCTGGGTGCCGGGAACTTCAGTAAGCTTCACGATATTGGCCGGAGCAAGGGCGCGAGTGATAAACACGTCCAGGTTTTCGTTCCAGTGAACGATGTCGATACGTTCGTTACCCAGTTCGCGGACAATGGTCTGCACGCGGGCACCCTTCATGCCAACGCAGGCGCCAACCGGGTCAATCTTTTCGTCGCGGGAGAACACGGCAATCTTTGCGCGGTAACCGGGTTCACGGGCCACACCCTTGATTTCCACGGAGCCTTCGTAAATCTCCGGCACTTCCTGGCGGAACAGTTCCTTGAGGAAATCGCCGCTGGCGCGGGACAGCACCACCTGGGCACCGTTCTTGGAGGATTCCTCTACGCGGGCAATCACAGCCTTCACGGACTGGCCCTGACCCAAGCGTTCATGGCTAATCTGTTCGCGGGGCGGAATCACGGCTTCGGTCTGCTTGCCGAGGCTTACGATCACGTTGCGGCCTTCGAGGCGGAGCACTTCGCCGCTAATCATGGTACCGATACGGCCCTTGTAGGTATCCAGAATCTTCTGGCGTTCGGCGTCGCGAATCTGCTGGGTCAGGAGCTGCTTGGCGGTCTGAATGGCCTGACGACCGAAGGTGGTGGTCGGGACTTCCATTTCAAGCAGGTCGCCGGGCTGTGCGTCTTCGTCGAATTCCTGGGCCTCGGGAACCAGCATGTATTCTTCGTCCAACTTTTCCACTTCTTCGGCGGTCATGTTGGGGTCGTAGTCCGGATAGTCGTCCACCACCTTGGCACGGAGGAACACGTGGACTTCGTCCTCGGTGATTTCCACGTCGATTTTCTTATCTACGTGGAGATACTTCTTGGCGGCAGAAATCAAAGCCTGCTTCAAGGCGTTCAGCACCACGGAATCATCCATGTTCTTGGCATCTACAACGGCCTTCAGGGCTTCGAGCAAATTGACTTTCGGTTCATTTTTCATGAATTGACCTTCCTATTATATTTGTACATCCACCTTGGCGACCAGCACCTCGGACCTGGGAACGACCACGTTTCCGGCATTTCCCTTGAGGGCCAGCGTCAAATTATCCTCGTCCGCATCCAAAAGCTTTCCGGTCAGGGGCTTGCCGGTACTGCGGGTCACCCTGAGGGTGCGACCCTTGTTGCGGAGCAAATCTGCGACCGACTTGAGGGGGCGGTCAAGCCCCGGCGACGACACTTCCAGCGTGTAGGCGCCTTCGATAACTTCGGGGTCCAGGTCCAGAGCGTCGGACAAGTGCCGGCTCACCTTGGAACAATCGTCAATAGAAACGCCCTCGGGCTTGTCGATATACAAACGCACGGTCCGGCGCTTGCCTGCACGGAACATGTCCATTTCTACCAAGGAGACTCCCGCGACCTCGCAGGCCTCGGCTATGAGGGCATCCAGCTTTTCCCTGTTATCCAAATAAACCTCTTTATAAAAATAGCCGTTCGCTTACGGAACTTCTCCTGAACATCTCGGACCTAAATCCTCGGTTCCATGGGAAAAATTCCACGAACAGTCTAAAACCGCGAACAAATAGAGAAAAATATTTGCCTTTGGGCAACTGAATGAGCGCTAAAACAAGAGCATTTGGCCCCCGTTTTCGATATCACCACCGTAAGACCTCGCCAATCTTTCGTAATTGATTGTCAGAGAACAAGTTAAGCACATCCGTTTCCTCTAGCATCAAACTTCTAACACCAATAACAAAAAAATTACCTCAAACGGATCCTCGCCTTGGTTCGACTTCGCTTGCTTCGACAATGCTCAGCACAGGCACCACAGGATGCGAGGATGACGTTCCCCAAAGCGAGACGACCTCAGACATCGGACCTCTTGTCCCCTGCGGCCCTAACACCTACTACCTATTACCTATTACCTACTACCTAACCACTAATCACTTTTACTACATTATGGCCACTATGCAGATTACAAAAGCTTCTCAACTTACTGGTGTTTTCCCCGCGTTGTTCACCCCGCTGATGGACGACGATCCCAAGTGTCTCCGCAACTCCGTCGATTACAAGAAGATGGAAAAGATGATTGACGACCTTATCGCTTCCGGCGTTTCCGGTATTCTTCCCGTGGGTACCACGGGCCAGAGTGCGACGGTCACCCACAAGCAGCACCTCGACATCATCAAGTTCACGCTGGACTACGTGGATGGCCGCGTGCCCGTGATTGCCGGTGCAGGCAGCAACTGCACCCGCGAATCCGTGGAGATGATCGAAGAAGTGTTGAAGATTGCGGAAGTCCCGGTCCTCTGCGTCACGGGTTACTACAACAACCCCTCGCAGGAAGGCATCGAGAAGCACTTCAAGACCCTCAGCTCCGAAACGGGCGCGAAGATTATCATCTACAACGTGCCGGGCCGTACCGCAAGTTACGTCCACCCCGACACCCTCATCGCCCTTTCCGAAGACAAGAACATCATCGGACTCAAGCAGGCGGTCGATTTCCGCATTGGCGAAAAGTTCCACGAAGATACGAAGCGCGTGATTAACGAAACGAGGAACAACGACTTCGCAGTGCTCAGCGGCGAAGACGGATTCTTCATCGACATGCTGGAGATGGGCGGCACGGGCCTCGTGAGCGCAACGGCGAACATTCCCGAAGCGGCAAAGATTTTTGTAGAACTGTACAAGGCTTTCCAGAAGGGCGAGTTCCAGAAGTGCGACGACCTGCAGGATGCCGCCCGCGACTACGTGGAAGCGACCTTCTGCCGCAAGAACCCGATTCCTCTGGGAACCATGTTCAACAGCCCGCTCTTCCAGCCGATGACCAGCGTCAAGGATACCGCCCGCGGTGACGAAGCCGTGGCCCGCATCATGAAGCTTATCAATGAAAAAGCTGAGAGTTTGAAGAAGTACCATATCTAGACGAAAGAACGCCGCTGCGCGGCTACAGACGAAAGACGAGAGATTGCCAAATAAATCTTTTCAAAAAATCTCTCGTCTGTAGCGAAGCAACGCAATTGCGAAGCGTTCTCTCGTCTCTCGTCTATTTTTAACTAGGAGAATCCCATGGCAAAGAATAAATCCATTAGCGAAATCATCTGCGACTACATCAAGAAGCAGAAGCTCTCCCCCATTCCCGTTCAGACCCTGAACGAGGAAGCCGCCTCCACGCGCTACTTCGGTGGCGACCTCAAGGAATTCATCGCCGCAGCCAAGACGCTGGGCGCCAAGGGAATCTTCGTGGAAGAACTCTACCTCGAAGATGACGAGTTCTACTACGACAGCGGCATGGACGACGAAGAATACATGGCGCTCTACGGCAACGACGACTGCTGCTGCGACGGTCAGTGCAAGTGCGGCAAGAGCGAAGGCAAGAAAGGCAAGAAGGCAAAGGACGACGACGATTCCGATGTGGACGGCGTCTGGTTCGAGCCCGAAGACCTGGACGGTCTGGACCTGACCCTCCTGAAACCCCAGATGGCCAAGTACATCGACCGTATCGGCGAGTGCTGCGGCGCCCGCCTCACGGTTCCCGGTGTGGACCGCCTGGAAGTGGAAATCTTTGCCGACTGGTACGACAAGTTTGCCGAGCTGGTAGATGAAGCCTCCGAAATCATCGAGGAAGACCCCAACGGCGCCCTGGAAGCCATCGAAGCCATGTTCAAGGCCGAAGAAGAGGCTGACAAGAGCGTGAAGAAGATTGCGGCTCACCCCCCGAAAGGTGGAAAGAAGGCAACCAAAAAAGGCAAGAAGTAATCATCGGCCTTTCAGATTATGCAAAAAAACGCCTCCGTAAAAGGGGCGTTTTTTTTAACAAATTTAAATTTTAGTTAAGGTCACTACAATATTCTTCAGCTTCCTCTGCAGCATCCGCAAATGCCGTTTCCGGGCTTTTCTTACCGATATACTCGCCTTCTGCGGTCATCTGCATCGTATCTTCATTGCATTTTGCTGAAGCGTCTAATTTCATATACGATTCCAATTCTTTTCGCCAAGTATTACATACAGAAAGAAATTCCGATCGAGAGACATCTTCAAACACTAGACGAGCTGTAGCAACATCTCCTTTACGCTTGACACTTACAGTCACAGAGCCACCCACAAACAATTTGGATTCCAACTGAACATAAGTGCTGTAATCTGTCTCCATAGAACAGAAACGCCCCTTTACAGTTCCAATTTCAGGCTCACTTTCTTCAAACGAATCGTCGTCACTCGACGACCCTCCTTTTGAACCAGAACCCCCTTTTGAACCAGAATCTCCGTTAGATGTCGATCCGCTCGGAGCGCCAGGACCAACAGCGGCTCCAGCGTTTGAGCCGTTGGTACAGGCAACAAGCATAAATGCAGCAACAGGCAATATTAACCAACGATTCATTTTCATATAGACCTCTCTATTCTCGCTCTCTTAATTAAATGTACAAATTAAAACCGCACCTTGTAAATCCAGGGCCAGTTTTTACCCGTAATCCAGAAATCTTTGCCGTCAAAGGCGATTCCGTTCAGCACATCCGCCTTGGGGTAACGGCGGTTGATTTCCATCGCCTTTTCGGTAAAGTCCAGGTATTTCAGCACGCGACCGCTGGGCAGTTCGATTACGGCAATCAGGCCCGTAGTCCAGATGTTGGCGTAGAGGGTGTCACGGACCAGTTCCAACTCGTTCAAGTTTGGCACAGGGCGACCGCCATCGGTCACGGGAATCACGCCCACCACTGCAAAGCCGCCAAGCCCAATCTGCAAAAGCTCATTGCTGCCGTTACTCATCAAGAGGGCGTCACGCCAGTAGGTAAGCCCCCAGCCTTCCGTGGGAATACGGAACGCACCCTTCATAGAGAAAGGCTTCCTGTTCACGATAAACGCCTTATGGGATTTCCAGGTCAAGTAGAAGATGTCATCTCCCACAGCCACGGAGCCCTCACCAAAATACCGCTCTTCCAGTCTAAGGGAATCCAGGACCTTGCCATCCAGAGTACGGCGATAAATGCCCGATTCGCCGTAACGACCCGTCGATTCAATCAGGTCCTTGCCGTCAAAAAACAGCCCCTGGGTAAAGTGGTTCTGCTCGTGAGGTATAGAATCCACGATGGTCGGCACCACGCGGGAGGTATCTGCATAGATGATGGCCGCAACCGCAACCATACAAAACAGGGCTCTGTGCAAAAGCGAAATCATAGGGGAATATGTAGAAAATTTATATTTGGGTCACCATGGGCGCTGTAAAAGAACCGGCCAAAGTCAAAATCATCGTTGGGATCCTGGCAAAGGACGCCGCCTCGGTAGAGTCCGTCCGCAGCACCCTCCGCAAGCGTTTTGGCGAAGAGGACCTGAACCTGGATCCCTTCCCCTTTACCTTTACCAACTACTACAAAGAAGAAATCGGCGACGCCCCTGTGCGGGCCTTCTTCAGTTACGAGCCCCTGGTGGACCGCACCGAAATCGTAGATATCAAACTCTGGACCAACGACCTGGAACTTGAAATTGCTGAACGCGCGGGAACGCCGGGACTCCGCCCCGTGAACCTGGACCCGGGCTACATGACCCTGGGTCAGTTCTTCTTGGCCACCACCAAGGACCAACGGCAGCGGGTTTACATTGGCCGCGGGATTTTCGTGGAGCCCACCCTTTACTTTCAGGACGGTCATTTCCACCATTTCGACTGGACCTACCGTGACTACCAGAGCGAAAAGTACATCGCCTACCTGGACCAGGTCCGCGCCCGCCTCGCCTACCAAATGAGCACAGGAAAGCCCTACAGACTCAGAGGAACAAAATGAAAGCAGGAATCATCACCATCGTCCTCCTCATCATCAGCAACTTCTTCATGACCCTTGCCTGGTACGGCAACCTGAAACTGAAGGAAATGCACATCAGCACCGACTGGCCGCTGATTCTCGTGATTCTCGCCAGCTGGGGTATCGCCCTCATCGAATACTTCTTCATGATTCCCGCCAACAACATCGGGAGCCGTATCAACGGCGGGCCCTACAGCCTGATGCAGCTGAAGATTATCCAAGAGGCCATTTCCCTCACGGTGTTTACCACCATGGCCATTACCATGTTCCGCACCGAGACCCTCCAGTGGAACCACATCGTGGCCTTCGTGCTGGTCATCGGCGCCGTGTTCTTCGCGTTCTTGAAGTAACGTTTTTCATAAAAGGGGGATGCCTCCCCCTCGGTTGGGCCGCGCCCAACCTACCCCCTCTAGCGGGGAGAACCCCGCAACGCCCCCTAAATAATCCGAGTCTCAAGGGCACAGTCGCCTGCAAAAAAGGCCGTCAGTCGCAATTTCACTTCGTTCGTTGCTACCCTCCGGATTTTTTGCTTAGCAACTATGCCCTCTCGCCTCGAAAATGAGTTTCGCGACGCAGGAGGTTGCTCGGTCACGGTGTTCCCTCGCAACCACATGCTTTAACGTCATGGCAATCCACGAGCCACCATCTAGAAATTATTTGATGGTAATTCGTTGTGTTCGATCACCAACACGCACAAGGTAATTCCCAGCCATATTCAATGGAATATTGAAATCCGAAGACTCAACACGACCTTTCTTTAATACTCGTCCCTGCATATCAAAGATTGCGTAAGCAAAGCCGACTTTCGCTCCTGAAATCTGCAAGTTACGATTAAATGTCATTACCGAGAATTGCACAATTGTAGATGCTAACACAGGCGTAGCACTTTCGCTAACATTCGAATTAACACCATAACCAGATGAATTCGAAACATAGTCTGTTCCACTAGCACTTGAATTGATTCCATTGCCAGAAGAATTCGAAATGTATCCTGTTCCACTTGAACTATTAACATTGGGGACAACAGACAATTTAATTACATACTGCTGCCCATTTATTGTTAGTGTTTCCGTATAGTTTGAGAAACTAGGATAATCGGGTACAGTTCCTGAAATAGCCAATTCATTTCCAGACCACCTTTCATTTAAGAAGTACATATTCCAGCTGTTACGTTGATAACCTTGGACATTTTTGAAAACGATTGTTTCGAGAGCCTCCCCTATGGCAACGGCCTGCTCTAATTTCCCGTCTACAACAACTTGCATTGCAGAATTGCTTGAAGATGAGATTGTTGCCTTACTGGAACTGGATTTGACTACTCCACTGGAGCTACTCTTGGGATTTTCAATGTATCTTGCGATAATTATAATATTTGCAGGCACCAAAATCTCATCGCCAGCAACGCCCAATCTAGTTTCCCCGTCATAATAAGCATCAAATGTATATCCATCCCTATCGGGAGCTTCAGGAAGAGTATAGTTTGCATCTTCTTCAACATTAACGCTCCCAATAGTTTCCCCATCTGCATTGACTATATCTACAGTATGGGTAACTAATTCCTCAAACAAAGCTTTTACAGTTAAGGCCTCCGTAACCCTACTAAACGATACATTCCAGCCAACAAATTTATGACCTTCGCGAGTAACATTTGTCGGCGCCACCGCTGCAGAACCGTAAGGAACCATTTGTTCATCAATAACCTCGGAGCCGTTCATAAAGGTCACTTTGTATTGAACCTTTGCAGAATCATAAGTTGCCTTATAGGTTGCCTCTCCAGTAACGACATCAAGCGCAGGAGTCCAGCCTTTGTGTGTATAGAGCCATTCAGCAGTTGCAGACCGAGTAGGCGTCTTACTACAACTTGGGGTTACGCCATAGTTAAAAGATTTACTTTCTATTTTTGACCCGTTGTAATCGTTGAATGTAATTGTATAGGAACGTAATGTTGAATCATAAACTGCATAGTAGTCAAAATCTTCAACAGCATTCGTAGGCTCCACATTCCACCCTTTAAATGTATATGTGTATTTTGCCGTTGTGGCACGAGTCGGAGTTGCCCCGTCGTAACTAACAATACTACCATGTTGATATTGATGTGTTTCTAACAATGTAGATTGTGCGTCACTATTATAAAAATTAATTGTCCAAAAAACGTTACTCGCGTCAACATAGACCGCATTTACGGTTTGGTCAGAGGTAAAGACTGTTGATGGTTTGACTCTGACATCGTTTCCATTATACCACCCTGTAAAAACGTAACCTTCGGCTGGTTCCGGGTTTTCGGGGAATGTGACGAGTCCCTTATAATTGGTGTAGCGGTTACTTGTCGCCCCATCATCGTTGAATACAACCTTATAAATAGGCTTGTAATTGTCAGTTGCAAAAATTGGATATCCGTTTGTTCTACTCCAAACTTTGCTATTGGCGGCACCCCCGTTCATCGTATTTAAAATCCAAGCAAATTGATCCGTCTGCATTTTTTCGGCAGTAGACGTAACCTTTGTATTATTTAGCCAATAAGTTGTTTTTCCAAAAGAATTTTTAATAAGGCCATTACTTGCCTCACCAGATATAAGGCCACTACTTGCACCATATGGATCCATTACATTATTTTCTACTACACTTGTTGTATAAATACTATTTATTATCAAGCCTCCATTCTCTCTCGAGATGTCATTTGAAAGATATTTAGCAATTACATTACCGGCCCCATTTCTTTTTATACTCGCTCGCAATTCTCCACTATTTTCACAATAACGAATAATTCCCTGTTGATTATTTGTATAGGATATTCCTCCACCGTAACCATATACAGCGCCATTATTTACACAGTATTCAATCAACCCGTTATTTATTATCGAAATTCCTGCCTTCGGGAGACTATGAACGTCCGAATCACCGATAATGCCTTCATTTACACAATTGCGAATAGTCCCGAAATTTTCATAGGCAATGCCTGCACCATAACGAATCTTACTAAAATTAGTAATGTGGTCTATCAACCCATAATTTTGGGCAACAAATCCTTTTGAACTATAAAAATCTGAAGTTGTGCCATTATTGCTTTGTTGGATATACCCGTCATTTCTTTCCACTGTTATATTTTTCACTATACCACTTGAAGTGACCTTGTTTATGAATAGACGATTAAGATTCTTAATCGTTTGGCTGTTTCCGTCAATAACGCCCCCAAATGACTCAATTGTAATCCAATTTCCACCTTTGGCATCAATATCATTTGCTAAAATGGCGTTGATACCTGTCCTTCCGCCATTTACCTCTGCCGCAAACCAAGCCAGTTCATCAGCATTTGTAATTACATAGAACGACTTGCCATCTATTTTTCGCATATTTTCAGGCTCTGACGTAGAACCCGTCCATGCCGCCGCAAAGAGATTTGTGACAAAGAAGAGAATGACCAAACTCAGAAGAATACGATTCATTTTCAGCCTCCTATATTTATTCTTTCCCATTCAGAACATTATTTTTCATCAAATTGCATTTAATTATCTCAACATCACGATCATGATTGCGACATATTCTTTTTTTGCTGCCAAATTCATCATAACGAATAATTACCAACTTTATTCCGTGATTAGGCAATTCTTCTTCTCGGAGTCGGTCATACATTTTCCTTTGTTCTCCACGAGTAATTCCACAGCAGGTCATCTTCCTGTCAAAGAAAGGAACGGGTTTTATGTGTTGTCTTTCCCAATATTCAATAACAAGATTTAATTCTTCATAATAAGCATCAACTGGAAGTTTGTGTCCATTACACCCTTCAAGAAAATCAAATCTATGCTGCCTTAAGGCTTTTCTCCCTAAGATTTCATCACAGAGATCGATGACATAATATTCATCAGATCTTTCTCTTTTCTTTCCATTTCTTGAGTTGTATGTCATAACAACCTCCATTTGCTAAACCCCGTAGAGTTTCGCTTTGTTCCACGAAAAACTGTGCCTTTTGCATGGATACAAAAAAGGCGCAAGCCGTTGCATTTATCACTCTGAGGCTCTGCAATGCCTGTACAAGATAAACGCAAACGACCCACGCCCCAAATGGGCGACAACAGGATTATTGAGATTGCTTCGTCACCTTACGGTTTCTCGCAATGACAATACCTTATGCCGAAATACGCAAAACGCACCGCAGAGTTGCAGCGGAATAAACGTATTCACGTGAGTGTTCGCCTTGCTCTCTTGTACGTGAAATTTGCAGATTTCAGAGCGAGAACAAGAGCTAAACTCTCTAATATGTCACCCTAAATATACTTTCAAATTAGCGGAAACGAGTAATATTTTACCAAAAGACTGAGAAAAAAACGCAAAATCAAGGATAATTAAGTGGCAAAAAGATAGTCCAATTTGGAATATTCATATCATTTATGTCAAGCCGTAATTGCTACATTATGGATATTGGCCGTTCGGCTTTGTTGTCGGGAATTCCGACCTTTCCCATATCCCCCGACAGGGGCCCGCAAGGGACATGCGTTCCATAGGATAGGCTATGGATATACCGAAATTTTTGGCAAATGTCGCAAAATATGCGACAGTTGTCGGCAAATATGTTTACTTTTTACACGAAATTATATATATTCTCGTTATAAAAGTAAACATATACAAGGAAATCCCCATGAAGGACTGCGTATTCAAAGCAATAAAAAAACACGGGAATCTTCTAACTACCGATATGGCTATACGCAGCGGTGTTTCCAAAACAATGCTTGCGAGGTATGTAGATAAGGGAGAATTGATCCATGTCCGCCATGGACTTTACGCTCTCCCCGATTCAATAATCGACAACATGTACGCGATTCATCTTCAGAATCCAAGCATTATATTCTCACATGAAAGCGCACTATTTCTGAATGGTTTCGCCGAAAGAACCCCCTTCGTACATTCAATAACCATCCGCTCCGACAAGGTTGTTCCCCAATCCATCAAGGAACAGTGCTCTTGCTTTTATATAAAGCCTGAATTCTTGGAAACAGGTTTAACCCAACGAAAAACAACTTTTGGCAACCCCGTTCCTTGTTACGATGCAGAACGAACTCTTTGCGACATTCTAAGAAGTCGCCGACGGATTGATGACGAAACGGTTATTGCAGCTATTAAGAATTACGCAAAAATGACGCAAAAAGACTTGTTTAAGCTCTACGATTATGCGACAAGGCTCTCCATTCTCTCAGCAGTCCAACAATATATGGAGGTCCTTGTTTGAAGCAAAGAACCCCAAATGCGACACGCTTAAAAGCCCGAATTAATGCCTATGCAAAATACAATGCTATACCTGCACAGGTCGTTTTGCAAAATTTCATGTTCGAACGTATCGCCGAAAGGATTGCCCGCTCCAGATTTGCACCGAATTTCATTCTAAAGGGAGGATTACTACTATCCTCTATGCTAGGGCTCGATAAGCGCTCCACAATGGATATGGACACAACCATTGTAGGCCTCCCACTAACAGAAGATAAAATCGCAGAAGTCATACAAGAAATTCTAAGCGAGCCACTGAATGACAACGTCACATTTGAAATCGTCTCATCGACCCCAATCAGAAAAGACGATGTCTATGGCGGTTTTTGCCTTAAACTAAATGCTGTATACGAATCTGTGATTACGCCTATTTTCATTGACATAACTACAGGCGATTCCATTGTTCCGGGACCCGTTAAGTTTGGATATCGTAAAATCTTCGATGATGAACTTTTTCTTGTATATTCATACCCCATAGAGACAATTCTAGCAGAAAAACTTGAAACAATTGTAACGAGAGGAATATTCAACAAACGCCCCCGTGACTACTACGATGTCTATACGCTCACGAAGTCGGTCCAATATGACATACCGACTTTGAGTCGCGCATTACTTGCGACAGCGGAGCACCGCAAGACAAAGGACTTGGTGACGCAGGAATACTCGCAGCGGATGGACATTATCGAACATAGCGACGACATACGCCACCAATGGGAAAAATACAGCAAGACCTTCAGTTATGCTAAGGGTATCCCGTTTGAAACAGTTGTTGGATCAGTACGAAATCTGCTAGAAAGCGTTCTTGCCTAGCCTACTCAACAGAAAAGCCCTCGGCTAAGCCGAGGGACAAAATTTATTGGAGATCCCCGCCTTCGCGGGGATGACATTCTACAAATTACCCGTGAGCGAAAAACGACCGGTATTAACCGGTCGTGTTCGCGAGAGCGAGGGCTAACCAGAGAAGCATTTCCCGAGTTTAGCCTGAGCGGTCTTATTACGTGTGAGCGTCGACCCATTCGGCGTTCTTCTTGCAAGCCTCAACAGACTTGTCGAAGGCGGCCTTTTCTTCGGCGCTCATCTTGACTTCGAGAATCTTCTCGACACCGTTTGCACCGACCACGACCGGCACGCCGCAGTAGAGACCGCTAACGCCGTATTCGCCGTTCAGCTTGGCAGCGCAAGAGAACACGCTCTTCTTGTCGAGGAGGTAAGCTTCGGCCATGTGGATGGCAGAAGTAGCCGGGCTGTAGAAGGCAGAGCCGCGGCCGAGGAGGTTCACGATTTCGCCACCGGCACCGGCGGTACGCTTGGCGAGTTCAGCGAACTTTTCCTTGCTCATGAGCTGAGAAACCGGGATACCGCCAACAGACACGCATTCCATGATGGAAACCATGGTGTCGCCGTGGCCGCCCATAACGAGAGCCTTGACGTCTTCGACAGACACGCCCAGTTCGTCGGCCACAAAGCAAGCGAGACGGGCAGAGTCAAGCACGCCAGCCATACCGATAACCTTGTTGGCCGGGAGACCGGACTGCTTCTGCATGTTGTAAACCATAGCGTCCAGCGGGTTGGTGATCACGATGACGAATGCATCCGGAGCGTTTTCCTTGATGGCTTCGGCAACGGTCTTGATCACGCCGCAGTTCTTGTCCAGGAGGTCGTCACGGCTCATGCCCGGCATACGCGGGAAACCGGCTGTCACGATCACGACGTCTGCGCCCTTGATGGCGGAGTAGTCGGTAGAACCCTGAAGATCCACGGAAGAGTTGATGACGGAACGGCCTTCCATGATATCGAGAGCCTTGCCCTTCGGCATGCCCTGAGTCTGCGGAATGTCGATGAGAACGACGTCGCCAAGATTCTTCTGGGCGAGCACGAGAGCCATTGTACCACCGATCTGACCAGCACCAACGAGTGCAATCTTCTTTCTAGCCATAATGAGACCTTCCTTTTAAGGTAATTAGATTTTTACGCATCAAATATAGACAAAAATCGGCCAACAGACAACGCAAATGAGACTATATTTGATGAAAAAAGGAACCTGCCCCTAATTACCATGCCCACACTCGTCCTTTCCGACATCCACGGCTCCGCCTACGCCTGCAAGATGGCGCTGTCCTACCTCGAAAAATTCCGCAGCGACCGCATATTCCTGCTGGGGGACCTTCTGTACCACGGCCCAAGGAACCCGCTCCCCGGCGGACACGACCCGCAAGGCGTCGCCGAACTGCTCGGCCCCCTCAAGGGCATCATCACCGCCGTCCGCGGAAACTGCGACGCCGAAGTGGACCAGATGGTGCTGGGATTCCCATGCCTTGCGGACTTTGCCGAAATCGAAGAAGGCGGCCTGAAAATCTTCTTGAGCCACGGCCACCTCTACGACCCCTACCTGTTCAGCCACTACAAGGCCGACGTATATTTCTCGGGCCACACGCACATCTTTACTGTCGAAACCAACGTGGACGGGGTCTATTGCCTGAACCCGGGCTCCACGAGCCTCCCCAAGGGCGGAAACCCGCCGACCTTCGGGCTCTACGAACCTGCCGCTCCCGGTCATACGGCCCGCTTCAGTGTCCACCACCTGGAAACCGGCTCGGAACTGGCTGCTATTGAAATCGTGAAATAATATGCGAAAGCTAGTTGCAATCGTCTTGTTTCTCGGAATCGTACTTTGGAGTGCTCCGGTTTTAGCGCAAGAAGTTAATGTCTGTTCATTTGACTCTACCCTAATGGTTCATTTCGTACGCGGAGATCTTTCCGAAGTCCCAGCCACACTAGACTATATCAAGGAAAACGCCCCAAAATTTCATAACGAGATTTGTAAAAACGAATTAGTGCAAAGCAAGCTCACCCGCCTGGCAGGCAGTCTTTATCGGACGGAAAGGCCTGGGTATTCATCCATCCCAGTCGCCTACACCAGATACAAGAATTTCTCTAACCGAGAAATAAACGGAAGAATTCTGACAGCCGAAGATAACGCCGTATATAACCTAGTCATGGTCTACATGATTTCAAAATACGACATGCTCTATGCGCTTGCCAAAAAGACTAGCCTGCAAAAGAATTCAAAACTAAAAACGGGTGCGTTCGTCGAATATATGATAATGTATCGACTAAAACCCGATGATCTTGGCTCCGCCGCTAAGGAAATCGCCAAGACTCCGACTGGAGTCGCCGTTGACGCGGCAACATCCTGGGCAACCTTATGGATTCAAAAAGAGAACCCCTACGAGCATGATTCCTACTACGATTTTGACTACAGTTGGCTTTTGATTGCCCGAGACAACTTTTTCGAACATTACCCCAACACACCCTACAGAACCGCGTTACAAGCCCTGATCAATCAGGACATCGTCACCGAATTATACGAAGCCGACAAGAATAGCGGAATTCTAGGCCTCAGTATCGGAGTTTCCGTAGGAAAATCACTCATGACTTCCGGCCTGGAAACTGTCGACGAATATTTCACCTTAAGCGTTCCAAACGTGAGAATCCAGGTATTCCGATTCGTTTTCCAACTTCAAGTCGACCTGATGATTGCCAGCGGGATTTCTGCCGCAGGATTGGACGCCATGATTGGCCCCACTTTCGAATTTGACGAATACGGCTTGGATATATTAGCGGGGCTCGGTTTCGATGAATTTCTTGTGGGCCAGGATACCATCATGAATCTTGCGTTCATGGGCGGGATCCAGGCAATGAGGCGATTTCCATTAGGCAGCATGGCAAACATCACCCCGAAGTTGCAGTGGATTTTAAAGACGGTCAATTTTGACGACCCGGTCAAGAATCGCAAGCGCCGAGCATTCATCAATCAACTAGGCATCGGCATAACGTTTGAGGCCAGGCAGCCGCTTTCACGACTGAACGCGTTTAAATAAGTTTATCACGGTGGGAGGCAGCAATTAAAGCTTCTCACGGCGGGAGGCTGCTTCGCTTTGCGAAGCAGTTCTTGCCGGGGCTCGGATATGCAAGTATTATTCACGGCGGGAGGCTGCTACGCTACGCGTAGCAGCTCCGGCTTCGGCTCGGATATGCCGACAAGCGAGCTTGCCGGCGCATCACTCGCCTTCTGCCGTAGTCGAACATGGTTTCTCCTGTTGCGCCATAAGTACGAAAAAAGCCCCCTTCTGGGGGCTTTTTCGTACTCACGGCGGGAGTCGAACCCACGACCCGCTGCTTAGAAGGCAGCTGCTCTATCCAACTGAGCTACGCGAGCGAAGCGGGCTCTAATATAGAAAAAATTTCACTCATCAACACCCCTTCCCTATTGCCATCCCGCCAAACTTTATCTAGATTTATGCATGTATTAAAATATTTGCATAAACCTGGGGTGCCAGTCCGGATACCGCGACACCCCGCCGGAGTCCCTATGAAGATTATCGACATCCTCAAGCAAGACAAGATGAGCCTCTCCTTCGAGGTGTTCCCGCCCAAAAAAGAAACCAGCTTCGAGAGCGTCAAGGCGGCAACGGAAGCCATCGCGGCCCTCGGCCCCGCCTTCATGAGCGTCACCTACGGCGCAGGCGGGGGCGTAAGCCACTTCACCCTGGACATCGCGAAAAACCTCAAGGAAAAATACAACATTCCCATGCTGGCCCACCTCACCTGCGTGTCCAGCAGCAAGGAGACGGTCCGCAAGCGCATCGCCGACATGAAGTCCGCAGGCATCAAGAACGTGATGGCCCTCCGCGGCGACCTGACCCCGGAGCTCATCGAAAAGGGCCGTGAAGGTTGCGACTACCACTACGCCGTAGAACTCATCCAGGAACTCAAGGCCGCCGATGCGGACTTCTGCATCGGGGCGGCCTGCTACCCCGAAAAGCACCCCGAAAGCAAGACACAGGCCGAAGACATCAAGCACCTCAAGGAAAAAGTGGACGCAGGCGCCGACTTCTTAACCACCCAGATGGTATTCGACAACAACCTGTTCCTGAACTTCATGTACAAGCTCCGGGAAGCAGGCGTCACCTGCCCCGTACTCCCCGGCATCATGCCCATCACCAACGCCAACCAGGTGGAGCGGGCCATCAAGCTTTCCGGGTCCTTCATGCCCCAGCGGTTCAAGTCCCTGGTGGACAAGTTCGGAAGCGATCCCGAGGCTATGAAGCAGGCGGGCATCATCTACGCCAGCGACCAGATTATCGACCTGTACGCCAACGGCATCACCAACGTGCACGTCTATTCCATGAACAAGCCCGATGTGGCCGAAGGAATCCTGAAGAACGTCTCCGCCATTTTGGGCAAGAACTTCTAAGCGTAATCAAAAGCCTTAAAACCAAAACATCCCCGCATTTGCGGGGATGTTTTCATGTTCTAGTACAATTTCTATCAGCGGGTCGGGCACCACCCAGCCCATTTACTTAAACCTTCGCAATAATTGTAAACTGCAAAATTAAATATGCAGGTCTCATTATGTTCCGGATTAAACGCTTCGCAATATTCTTCCGCAGTTTCTGCTTTCTTATAACCTTGTTCTGTATTTACGTAGTATTCCGTTTGTTCGTAATACTTAAGAGTAGACTTAGTTATATCTTCACCTACATGATTGACAAATTCACAGGCGGAACCTGTAGAATGTTTATCGCAATATTCTGCCACAGATTGCCACATGCTATCCAATTTGACGAAAGACTCGGTACCGACATGGCAGATTTTCTTGTCGGTTTCCGTTTGACATTCAATATATCCACCACAGTGAGACATACTAGAAGAACTACGCGGATTGTTATGATACCCGCCATATATCAAATTTTCACCTTTATTTTCGCAGTACACATCAGAAATAATCCACTGATACATGGATGATTCATCCTTGTACGCACAGACATAGGTTACGCTTTCTTTGGTAACAGTTGCATCTTCGTTATCTCTGTTGCAAATCTGGTCGAGAGCAATGTCTGTGGAGGCGTCAACCCACTTACCATTGTCATTTACGACTTCTTTAGCTATAGAGCACTTGAAACTGTGGCTTTCACCATCCTTGAGGGTTTCGCTCTTAATGTCTGCAATGTTTTTAGTATCACCTCTATCGGTATCGCAATAACCAAACTTGGCGTTAAGGTACTCATTTTCATCAATTTCTAGCCAATCTGTGGAAGAAGAACTTGCGGGGATTCCTTCTGCGTTACCATTATTAAGACATTCATAGTATGCGTCACCGACTATAGCGGCATCTTTTTTTCGATTTCTTGTGCAAATTCCAAGCGTAGCGTCTTCATCCAAATCGCTTGCTTTAACCCAAGAGTATCCGCCGGAAGAACCTCCAGAAATGTAGTTACACTTGTATTTTATTCCTTCGTAAACAGCTACTTTGGTTTGATTCTTCATCTTATCTTCATCGCATTTGCCATAGATATCCTCAAAGCTAAGTTTACGCCATTCATGGATGTGGTTACCGTCGTTGTCTGTATATTCAGAATTTTCTTCACAAACATATTCATAACCGGATTCAGTAACCACTTTTTTATCGACATTGCCATAATGGCAAGCTTTACGTAAATCAAAGTCAACCTTAGCTGTAGAAACCCATTCGTATTTTTCCTGTTTATCAAGGTAATCGCACTTATAATATCCGGAACCAGATTCTGCCTTGACTTCGCCCTTTTCCATCACGGTTTTTGTACATGTACCATATTTCTCGTCATGATAATCTTTCTGTCTCCATTTGGAGCCATCACATACAAGGGTTATTTTGCTCGTTGTCGTGGCAAGTTCCGCATTCCTGATGTCGAACAGCTTTTCTTTGCCTTCGTTTACTGTAGCGCTACATTCACCGAGGTAAAGCTTGGAATTTGGATTGTTGGCCTGTTCTTCCGGGGTTATGCCGTCCTGTTCAGAATATTCACCGGAAGAACCCGAAGAGCTTGGAATACCAGGCACAAGTCCAAGATTATTGCAAGCAGTAGAATCAGGCAGATTACATTTCTCTTTGACGCACTCATACTCCTTAATTTCCCCGTCAATGAACGCCGATCCCTTATCGCCTTCATTACGGCCCAAGCATACATTTTCAGTATCTTGCCAGTAGCATTCTCCATTGTTGCATACACAAACGGCATTATCATCAAGACCTTCAAAGCTATAGAAGAAGGTCGAATTAACAGCGTCAGCATCGCAACCTTTTTCCACCGTTGCAACACCTACAGCCCAAAGTGTTATAGGATACCAAACTTGTTCGTTTTCGATATATTCAAAGTAATGGAAATATCCCCCTTTGACATCAGACTTATATACCTTGCTGCTATAGCCAGACGGATCATTGAAAACCTTTGCGTCTTCGACTTTAAGCTTATAGGCTTCCACAAATCCATTCTGCAAAATCTTGTAATAGACGGCATCCGTACCACTCCAGACATTCGTTTCAGCAGTAGAGTCGCCATGCTGCATTTGGTTCCACTTGAAGAAGTTCGCGTCGATAAGCAAAGCGAGGTAATCAACAAAGAACATGCTGTGTTCCTTGCCTGCGTAAGTCGTATTGACGGCGGTGTTAAAGTTGCCGTTTTCGGCAAAGACATTGCGGAAAGCGTTATAGACCGGGTTAAAGCCCGGAGTCTTGTCCTTTTGGTCAATGAGGGCCATCACCCACACGATGCTGTTGAAGTTTTCGGCCAAGCCAATCTGATTTGGGGCATAATGTTCGAAAGACGGATATTCTTCGCTGTTTTCCAAATAAAGGGCACCGGCAAGTTCCTTGTTTGCCTGCTCGTTTGCAACACCAAAACCGTTACCATCGTCAACCAACTTCTTTACGCGGGCAGCCTTGTAGTCGGTCAAGAAGTCGATGACAACCGTATCGGAAGCATCGGACAAGTCTGCATAGGCGTTGTAAATGACATCCGTTGCGTTCGAGCCAAATCCGCCAAAGGCGCCGAAAGCGTTGTTGGTCAAGTTCAGCTTGACGCGGAGCTTCACAACCGGGGTCGTAAGGTTCGTGATGTCGAGATCCCCTTCGAGGCGTGCAACCTTGTATTCCACCGTCTTTTCGTTAGTTTCTTCGATTGTCACAAAGGATTTATTGGCAGTGGCGAACAAGTCCTGCATAAACACCTTGCCGCTCGGGGCGAACTTTTCGTCAAGGTCCGTCACGGTAAGTTCTGCATTGTCGCCACCCTTGAGGTTCTTCCAGATTTCTTCGTAGATGTCATTGGTTTTTGTTTTCTTTTGGGCCTGCACCGGGAGACGCACGATAACATGCTTCCTGTACACCTTGCCGAGGTTCTTGTTCGATGGTGTGAACGGGATTTCCATCGTGGTTTCGGCTTCGCCGCACTTGATAGTCACGGTGATGCTTGCCTTTTCGTTGTCGCGAACCGTATCGACGATGGCACAAGACCTGTCTTCTAGTTCCGCATTCCAGCTGCTGTAGGCATCTTTGAACTTGTTGTCGATTTCTTCATCGAGCTTGCTAGAGGCGCTGCTTAAGTTCTGGATTGCCGCATCCACATCCTTCTGGTTCTTTGCGGAAGCTTCGCTTATTGCTTCTTGAATAGACTTGTTGATTGCAGCCGTATCGACAGTTACACCATTTCCACCTTTAATCCCATCTTTTCCGTTGCTGACCGTTCCAATGGTATCGCCGTCGCAGACAATGGCAATCCCCGTCGAATCCTTGAGGTATTCCGATCCACAACGATACTGGATACCCTCCTGGTCACTCAAGGCAATCCATTCGCCATCAGCACACATATATACGGTCCTTGTGGACTTTACAAAAGCCACAGACCCGTCATTCTGGTCCGTACACTCTTCATCCAGTTCTTCAAGTACCGAAAGCCCGTCGTTATCCACCACAGACTCGTCTCCGCAAGCGGAGAGGTTGAGCACAATTGCGGCACCGAGTAAAGCCTTTTTTATGAATTGATTCGACACTGAATCCTCCTTGTAAAATTTCGACGCCAAATTTAGCAATCAACGTTTTTTTCCACCCCCTAAAAATCAGAAAAAAAGCCTTTTTATGAAAAAAAACACAAAACATCCTTTTTTTTCATTAAACACACATTTTTTCAATAAAAGAATTATATATATTGGAGCTAAGGCGCCAGTCGCCCCAAGATTTTACACTCATAAAGGAACATTATGCTCTCTTACCAAGAAGCCTATAAAATTGCCGCCGAGGTCCACAAAGGTCAAAAGGACAAGGCCGGCGGACCCTACATCGACTTTCTGCAGAACGTGGCGGACTACCTCAAGAACAAGGGCGAGTCCGAAGAGGTGCAGACCCTCGCCATCTTGCAGGACCTCATCACGGCTTCTACCAAGAAAACTCCCGAAGACGTCATCGCCATGGGAGTCCCCGCCGACATGGTGGAACTCATCCAGAAGATGACCTACCACAAGAACCAGGGCTGGATCGACGAATACAGCTGCAACCTCATGGCCCAGGGCATGCCCGCCGAACAGGCCACCTACGAAGCCCGCGAAAAAGAATTCGTGAAATTCGTGGAGACTCTCAAGGACAATCCCGTTGCAGCCAAGGCGAAGGCCGCGATCTTGACCATGCTCATGGACGACAAGTACATCCAGCGCCAGGAACGCCGCGAACTCAAGACCAAGTTCCGTCTCCAGAAGTACAAGGCCGCCATCGAGGCCCTGGGAGTGTAACATTCACCCAAAGCAAGCCTAAAAGGAACGTCCGCGATTCGCGGACGTTTTTTAGTTTGTACAAAAAAAAGGACTATGGTCAACCCATAGTCCTTTTACTGTTCAATAAGAATTACTTGCTGAGGGTCTGAACCTGCACGTCCCAGCTCTGGTTGCCAAGAGCGATGCGGTAGGTGCTTGCGGCGCCGGCCTTCATGTTCTTGGTATCGACAGCAGGAGCAGCGTTCGGGTCCTTCTTGGGAACGCCAATGTGGCGGTTACCCTTGAGGAATTCGATACCCTTGTTGCCAGCCTTCGTCTGGAGGCAGCCCGTGATGAAGATGGTCTCGTCGGTAACCGGCAGGCCATTTTCTTCCAGGAGCTTCTTGGCGGCGGGGATACCCGGCGGCAAGATTTCTTCGGCGCACTGGACGCCCGGATAGGCTTCCTTGAAGGGCTTCATGTTGAACTGGTCGGCGGCGATCTTCACCAGCTCCGGATCCGGTTCGCAAGGAGTCTTGCCCTGGTAACCGAGGAGCATCTTGCCGTAGCCTTCAGTCATCTTGAACCACGTACCGCGACCGGCAGCCTGGTTCAGGGTGTTCATGTAAGCCTGCTGGAAGTAGAACTGGGAAACCGGCGTCACGGAAGAAGCAAAGCCACCGCGGCGGACGCATTCACTCATGTTCTCGATAACCTTCGGGAACAGGTGGAAGGTCTTGGTTTCGCGCATCATGAGGGTGTTGGCGGTA
>CACXMH010000021.1 GCA_902768715.1 Fibrobacter succinogenes
GCACTGAGCATCGCCTGTTCCAGTACCTGATAAATCCATCCCTCCCTTTGCATAAATGTCACCCCCATAAGAGTGTGTTCCGTTTATGTACATTTTTTGTTCCACATAGGCATCACCGGTCACATTAAAATTTGTACATGAGTATAAATTTCCTTTAACATACAAATTGCCTACAGTTGTGTTGCTATTTACACTTACATCTCCTGTAACGATAACGTAATCAGATGCATTAAATTTTGTGTTGAACTTTGTATCGCCATTGAAAATCGCCGAGTTCACTTCTAGACTGATTCCATTTTTTGCAGAACCAAAGAAAGCCTCGTTGAATATCGCCTCTCCTGTATATTTTACTGAGGGAATCTTTACCTGGTATAGCCCATTTACATCAAGAATCGCCACTTCGCTATGTGTTGCTCCGCCATCGCGAGCAATGCCCTGTGATACGATCTTCAACTTATATGTTGAACTTTCTGTATTTACGCCAGTAAGCCAAACATGAAAAGTTTGTCCCGCACGCATAAACTCAGCCAACTGTCCATCCAGTTTCACTGGCTTACTACCATTTTCTTTATATTGCTTAATCAACGCACCTACATCGTTTGCATGATATGTCATCCAGCTACGGGCGTTTTCAATACCCGCAATAGCGCTTTGGTACGCCTCACGTTCTATCATACGACTCGTGCTAGATTTACCTTCGCTGGTAATCCACTTGTAGGTAGCAGTAGCCGCGATGGTGGCTACCAGCATAAACAAAAGTACGGTAACTAAGGATACACCGGCTTTCGTTCCTATTTTTGAATTTTGAATTCCGAACATCATAATTCCCTCCTAGTCCCTGGGGCCATTGCTGGGAGTTGGTATAACCACTTCAATTTCACCTGTTTCACCGGGGTTCTTGTCGCCTCGAGCAATCTGCAGATTGATTTTCAAAGCCTTGACATTTTTCTTGTCCTTAATGGGCAAACTAACTGATGGATTAAAATTGTAGGTGGAACTGGCAACTCGCCTAAGCCTTAGATTTGAAATAGTGACAGTCCCTTCTGCAGCCTTTGGTGAGTAAGTTGAAAATGTGAATGCCAAACACTGATTTTTTAGTGTATCTGGTACTGTAAAGCGCATAGCTCGCTTACCAACGGATTCGTTGCTTGTTGGCGGATAAAAGAGGAAGTCGTCAATTGTTGCAGGTGCATCCCCATTAATGTCACGGAACCCCACAGACATGTGGTCTCGACCAGGAACGAAAAGTTGTGCCATGTCTTTTGCGGATGTAGGATACGGCATATCAAAAGAGATTTCATACTCTATTCCCGGCTCTAGCTTAAACTTGTAGCATCGATCCTTCCAATCGCCTTCCAAGTCCTCGTTTGTTGCCGCAAAAACCTGGTTCATTTGTTTACTTTCTGTGGTTATTGTCGCATCGGTAAGGTCGTAATTTCGCTTGAATCCGCTCAAAGTAGACGAAGTTCCATTATCCAGAATGGAAAGTATGATATAGTCTGTCTCACCATAGCGAGAAAGAAGTTTAAAGGATTCACCCCCTCCAGGAGGAAACAGTTGTTCTTCTGTATAGCCTGCGGCAGCGTTGCTGCGGATATTTGGCAATCCCGGAATGACAGTAAATTTTTTTACACCTGTCGCCATTTCAACAGGTGTAGGTGTTGAATTTGGTCCATTGGAACATGGGTCGTCGGTTACATTAAGGCTGCTTATCTTTTGCATTAGTCGGCAGCTTCGTTTCAAAACTTCATCCTCTACATACCACTCCACTTTTTCTAGTGCTTGGTATTTACCCTGTTCATCGTAGCGAATGCGCAATAACGCAATGCTGTCATATTTATTCTCTTCCTTGCTTGTGATTGCAAAAGAAGAAGAATCCTTATTGTTCGCTGATGCGTTGTTGGGGTCCATGTAAATGCAATCTGCAGTGGAAGTGCAGTTTGTGATTTTTTCAAAAGAGTCATTTCCTCCAGCTACGGTTGCTTCTTTCGAGCTCTTCGCACCCATCTGAGCCACATCTGACTTGAACAGCGTCGCCACATTTTCAACCTCCTGGGTAGCTTTGAGTATGTTCTGGGTACGTATACGGAACTTGGTAGAGTCGCTAAAGGCACGGCCTGCTACAATAACGATAAAACCCAAGATGGCAATATAGACCATCAGTTCCATGAGGGTGAAACCGGCTTTTTCTCGTCTAATCATCTGATTACCCCCGAGACAGAGATGGACTGGGTGGACCCTTTGTAAGGCCAACTGACTGTGACGTCCACCCGCTTGGCATAAATGTGGGAGACGCTGTTAGCTCCCAAAAGAAGGCTCCCTGTGTTTGCCTTGTATTCGTCGTCACCAGAGACTTTCACATTGACCGTATAATCGATGCTTATGGTATAAGGTACTGTTCCCGGTTGACCTTTCCACTCCCTGACAATTGTCTGTGGCTCGAGGCTATAGGTTCCGTCACCATTGTCGGTGAGGTTCATGTCTGCAAAACTTGCAAGTCCCTTAGAGCTCAAATCGTCAATCACATTCTGAGCCACCTCAGTAGCGCCGTCGCGTCCACGGATGCGCAGCAACGCATCGCGGTTACCTTTCTGTAGCTGGCAGATTGCAGCATACAAGAGGCCAAGCACCAAAGCCGCCACCATGACTTCCATGATGCCGAAGCCACGCTTGCGGGATTGCTTTATGTCATTCTGCACGTGCATCGTAGGCCCCCTACAAATCCGACCAGGAACCCGAGGGGTTCCACTTGGGTGTGAACGAATTCTTTGTCTTTTCCTTGACCGCCGCTCCGCGTTCACTGCCGTACTTCACGACTATGTACCCTTCATAGGGTGCCGATGAAAGCCCCAGGCGCGGTTTGAATGTGGCTTTGGCGTCTGTCGAAGTGATTAAGTTGATTCCGCCACCGCCAACATCATCCACATCGCTAACAACAACTGTAACCTGACTTTCCAGAACCAGCTGGTCCACAGCATCGCCCATGGTACCGGCATTGCAGGCGGACTTGTAGGCCACCAGCTTGCTGGTGCCGTCATTGCGGACACACAGGGAGGTGTTCAACTTGCGGGCCTCGTTGGCGGTCCGTTCCAAAAAGGCAGCCACATTGAGTGCGGCGTCTTTAGTGCGGGCATGTGCTACAGCGGTTTGGAAACCCACCACCCCCATACCAGCAAGGATACCCATGATAGAAATCACTGCCAGTAACTCCACCAGCGTAAACCCTGCTTTTTTATGCGATGTGCTCTGCATAGACAGTTTCCTGTTCAAAATCACCCTACGACAGGAGGGGGGCGGGTACACCTCCCCAAACCCGGACCCCCAGATCCCGTCCGATTTAAAATAGCTTGTATGTATTTCCCCTTTAGAATAAAGGAATCGGCACGTTGTGTGCATTATTTGGGCACAGTTTTTGCGCCCGGAGTCAGCCCGAAATCAACTAAAATGTCGACTTCCGCGCGCCCCCCAAAATGTCGTATTTACACCTTTTCCGCCCACTCCCGCATATCGGCGGGCACAATGTGGGTATAAACATCCAGCGTCATGGCGCTGGAACTGTGCCGCAACAGCCGCATGGCCACGGCCACCGGGCACCCGCTGGCCGCGAGATTCGTCGCGAAACTGTGACGGAACTTGTGGTTCGACGCCCAGCCTTCAATCTTCAGCCGCGCGCAAACCTTCTTGATTTCACGAATGGACTTCTGCTTGTCGATTTTCAGCCCGTCCCCCAGGCTCCCGAACCGCTCCAGTTCCCGCCGGAGCCGCCCGTTTATGGGCAGCACAGCGAACTTGTCGCCCTTGCCCACAACCTGGAATCGGTCCCCCAGAATGTCGGCCTGCCTGAGCCCCGCCGCCTCGTGGACACGAAGCCCCGCGTAGGCCATCAGCGCCCACAGCATCCGCATTTCGGCGGTGGGTGCCGCCTCCACGATGCGCTCCACCTCATCGACGCTCCAGGCGTCCCTTTCCACCTTCGCCACCCGCCGAAAATCCACGAATTTGAAAGGCTGGGCCCGCTCCACCCGATTTTCCCGGTAAACCCAGCTCAAAAAGCACCCGCACACGCGACACTTGTGCCGCGCCGACTTTCCCCGGAGCGACGCATAGTACTTCCGCGCGAGCCTCTCATCGACAGAAAGCAGGTCATGGACCCGCTGGGCCTTGCACCACCCCGAAAAATGCTCCAGAATGCGGCGGTACTGCTCCACGCTGCCCAATTTCAGGCCCGGACGCTCCAGAAACTCCCGAACGGCACCCTCCATGGGCACCCCCTCCAGCACCTCCCCGGGCATGGCGAAACGCAGCACCAGGAGCCTCTGCAGGCACTCCTCCGCCACCTTCTTGCTCGTGGTCCCCAGCGACCTGTACGAAATCACGCCGCCCGAATTTTCCCGGAGGTACCAGGTTTTTATCCCGCGACTCTTGTGCCGCTGTACCACCGACAAACGCTTCCATTCCATAAATCACCTCCCAAAAAAAGAAGATGAAATCTATGCAAAGCTCCTACGGATGGGGTGTGCACGGAATGTCACACCGCCCGCAAAATCCCCGTTTTTCGCCAAAAAGGAACAATTCTTTCCTACCTAAAAAAGGGGGAAAGCCTTCCCCCTGATTTCTGTTTCGACAGGCATTGCGTAAAACAAGGTTGGCGAGCCTGTCGAACCATCCATCACCCCCTTCTCCTAGGGGCGCTGCCCCTAACACCCCGTTCCTTCCCAATGTACCTATAAAACAGGGAAAAAATGTCTTCTTATATGCCTTTTTCCATATAAACTAACAGAATTTCGCCGAAACAGATCGTTTTTCGGCCCTTTTTCTGAGCATGATGCCTCAAAAAGGCCCCTCCGAGGCAATTTTTTGATTTCAGGGGCATATAAAAGTGGCAAAACGCGCCGTTTTATAGGTCCAATTCTCAAAAAATGGCAAATGCAAGCGCTCACACCACCAGTGTTCCGGAGTCATCCTCGCCCCGGAACGCGGTCCGGGGTAAACTCCGGCGAGGATCCGCTATCATTTGTAAAATCCACACCGTAAATTTTACAAACCTTTTACATTGCAAGCATTGCCAAAGTCCATAACTATTCTATTTTCTTTCCCGAGCGTTCAAAACACCTCCGAAACACCCTCAAAAGGGTGTTTTTTTTTTGCTTCGGGCACACTCTGCCCGCATCTTACCGGAGGAAACATGAAAAAGACCATTCCGCTTAACATCGTTTTTACATATCCAGTTCATTGGAAAACTTTTGAAATTCTTCGCGATTTTGTTCAAAATTTCTACGACTCTGTACCATGCAATGAATGGTACCATCGTTTTCAGTATGAGTACTGTAATGGTTCACTTTCCATGTGGGTCGATAATCAATCTTTTAGTTATGAATGGCTCTTACATATTGGTGCATCCACAAAGACCAATTCATCAAAGTCACATGCTGGTTATTTTGGGGAAGGATTTAAAATAGCATCATTATGTGCATATCGTGACAAAAAGTGGAAGATAAGGATGTCTTCTTCAAACTGGCGCCTCGATGTCGTTAACGTTGATAAAAAGATAGACAATCAGTCTGTAAAAATGCTTGCTTATGATGTAACTATTGGAAAGAAAACTGAAAAAACAAAACTTCTATTAGAGGGTGTTTCTGAATATGATTTTAATCTTTTCAAAACTGTAATAAAGAGCTTTTATTTTCCCGAAAACATTCTTTTAGGTAAACCTATATGGGCGGGGAAAAACGAGGCGATTTATACAAGAAGTTGTTCTGAGTACGCAGAAGAATTACCCTATAACGACTGTTACGGAAGAAAAGGAATCGTCTTTTGCGGATATCAAGTTCGCGGTTCAATTCCTTTTAATTTGGTTGTTTGTGATCATACATTTAGCCAGTCTGATAGAGAGAGAAAGACTCTCTTCCGAATGGATGTCGTTGACGTCCTTAAAAAAGTCGCTAATCGACTGCCTCCAAAGGCGGCTGCAGAAGTCTTGGAAAAAATGCGACGGCATTGGCTATCCTATATGAAAGGAGAATACGACTTTTACAGTTGGTATCCGGTTATCAGAAATCTTGTTCAAAGAATGACCTTGTCTCATACGGTTGTTGAAGATTTTCGTAACAAATATCCGAACCTGCTAACCATTTCAAAGACGAAAACTATTCAAGAAAGGAATACTCGTGCCCAAGCAAAAACCTGGTTAGACTCGTCTCCCCAAAGGTATGTTTTGGTAAATGACTGTTTTCTCCTTCTAGGCTATCATTCTCTTGAACAAGAGTGCGAAAGTATGGGCGGCTTGGTGAACGATGATTATGTTCATAAAGAATTACAGCACAAGTGTTTCGAAATTCTGGAGGATATGTGCAAAAAAGTCTATGACAAATTTTTTATTATGGAAAAATTCCCCCAAAGAAGGATTATTGTAAATCCAAGAGCGTCATATCACGGTATGGCGCAAATTCAAAAGAGATACACGAGCGCAAGAAATAATGAAGGCCTGCCAATTCGTAATATTGTTCAATGTATCTTCCTCAAAGAGTGCATTTTCAAGAGAGAACACTTTTACGACGCCGTATCAACCTACGTTCATGAACTTTGTCACATGTTTGGGGGAGATTGTTCTGAAAACTTTAGCCGAGGACTAACCAAGTCAATGGAGATACTGTTAAGCGAAATTGCGGTTGTTGAGAAAGCGCATGCTAAATGGATGGATTTGTTTAAATAAAGCCCCCGAGGAAACCCTTACCGGGGGCACGTTGGAGATTGGTTACAGTTTTCCCAAATCCCTGAGCATCTTCTCGTACTTCTTGGCGAGTTGCTCCGCCTCGTCGGCGCGGGCCTTTTCTGAATCGGCCAACTTTTGAATCTCGTCTGCACGCTGGCGTTCCTGGTCAACGGCGATGTCTATCTCTTCTTGCCAAGTCATATAGCGTATCCTCGTGTTGTTGTCGGCCTGATACCACAAAATATAATAATGTGAAATGTGTGATGTGAGATGTGAAATGAATTATTTTCCTCTTACGGTTTTGGTTATGGCGTTAAGTATTCGAATAATGATTCTGCAGGGTGTGATAATGCTTTCATATTCCTTTGCTTCTAAATATCGGGATTCATACAGCAAATCTAACCAATACTCCGTTTCACCTGCCTCTTTCAATGCTATATATATTTTGGCAATAAAGTCAGCCTTGCTTTGTGCAAATTGCGCCTCCTTTATGTTTGCTCCAACGCTTGTGCCGCTACGTAGTACTTGCTTGCTGAGAACGAACTCCCTTTTAATTGATACCAAATGGCGATATAAACTTATTATTCGCAAAGCGAACGATTTGCTTAGTGTTTGCACCCTATTTTGATTATTCACCTTACACTCCTGATTTTTCATTACACACTTCACATTTCACATTGGTTATTGATACCATGGCGAACATGAACCTGTTGGTGATGGTGAGTTGTTCAAAGGGAATAATTTTTGTTTCCATTTATCGTCTTTTTCATCGGGAACGCGCCCGTATCGCAGACGGGGAAGGCCCTCGTCTATGTATAAAACGTTTTTTTGGGGAAAAACTTGCCTAGAATCCTTAAATTGATGCGTTTTTCTTGTATTCGACGCATTTCTTGCGTCAAACCAACGCATTCCGCTCCCTCTTCCCTCCAAAACCGCCATTTTTACCCTGAAAAGGCGGTTTTTGCCCCATTTGTAAAATATTTTGAACTTTTTTCAAAAAAAAAAGCTATTTTAGAAAGACGGAATGCGAGACCGCGCGTCCCGCGTTTGTCCGTATAGATAACCTTGTGTAACAAGGAATAACTTTAGGGTGGGCTATACCGTATGCTGAAAAAGGCAAAACATAAAGCAGGATACACTCTGGTGGAGCTACTGGCGGTGATTTCCATTATGGGTATCCTCTCGGGCATGGGCGTGGTAGGGTTCCAGACAATGGTGTCCCACACCCGTACCAAGGACGCAGCCCTCAACGTGGCGGCGTACTTGGAGCGTACCGCCAACAAGGCCCGCCAGTTGAACGAAACCCTGTGTGTGCGGAAGGGCGCTACCGCCAACGTGCTAGTGACTTATAAAGCGGCATGCAACGCCGGCAATTTCGCCAATCCCATCGACCAGTTGGTTCTAGAAGACCAGGTCTCGATTCTTGAAGGAGGGGTTCCCGACGGCATTGGCGGCGGAGCAATCAACATAATCACTTCGACCGACGCCAAGGCGTCGTTCGTGCCGCGGTTGGGTCTATTGTCTGCGCCTTACGAGGGCTACGTTGCCGTGAAGTACAGTGGCGAGTACGGGGCCGCCGTCAAGGAGAAAACAAAGAATTCGTTCACGCCCAAGTGGAACCCTTCGGGTTCCTGGTCGGAACTGTAGGGAGTTTTTCATGAGCGTTCGAATCAACATAAGGCAATCCCGCAAGCGCGGTTTCGGCATCATGGAAGTGATGGTGGCGGCCCTCGTGCTAGGGTTCCTGTACGCCGCCGTGTGCCAATTGCAAAAGGGTAACCGCGAAGCCTTGTTACGCATCCGTGGCCGCGACGGTGCTACCGAGATAGCCCAAAATGTGATTGACGACCTAAGTGCCCGCGGGCTGGCAAGCCTGACGGACGCGAATCTGACGCTCAATGCGGACGGCACATGGGGCCTCCCATCGCAAGTGGTTACCAGAGAATGGCAAGGACAACCAGGAACTGTCTCCCACACGATAAGCATTGACTACACGGTCAATGTGACTGTTTCTGGTGACAATGAATACAGGGCTAACTCAACAAGTCTTCTTTCAAACGGCTCCCATGTCTACGCCAAGCGGGTTGATGTAGAGGTCAACTGGCTCTACAAGGGTTCCAACCAGTCCATTACTGTCTCGGGGGTAATCAGATGATTAGACGAGAGACGAGAGACGAGAGACGAAAGAGTGTCATCCTGAGCACAAGCGAAGGATCCAGAAATGGTTTCACCCTCATGGAACTGATGGTCTACATGGCCATCCTGGGCATTATCGTCATCGTTGCGGGGCGCGCCTTCAGCGACTCCACCAAGTTCCGTGTGCGCACCCAGAACATCCTCAAGGCTACCCAGGTGGCAGAAAACGTGGCGACACTGTTCAAGTCGGATGTAGCCCAGATGGGTGCGAAGAGTTCCAAGGAAGCGACCGTGGCTGGAGGAAATGACACGTTCAGTGAAATCTACGCGGATGTTTATTGGAACGCCGGCGCGGGAGATTATTCCTCTTACTTTTTGGCACAGACCAATGGACAAGACGACCTTTCCTTTAGGCGAGTCCGTTATGGAGCAGACGGAAGGTATGTCGCAGTCGAGGAGGTAAGCTGGTTCGTTGATGCGAACAAGGTTCTCAAGCGCAGTTGCCGCACAATCAAGGGAACGGCCGATGCTGACGCCTGTCCCGGGGGTGACGCCGATGCGGCTCGCGCAAATGCGGTGGAAATCGCTACAGACGTTGATTTGTTCCGGGTTTATCCGGCACAGCCGGGCATAGTAACAGGCGAAGACAGCCAAATGTTCCCCCCTGGCGGAGGCAACCAGTTTCGTCTTGTATCAAGGGTGGGTGATGCAAAGTATGCGGCCGTTAACACTGACGGAGGTGGGGAAAGCGTCACTGTGACGGGTTTTGCCTCCAACTATAATTCTTCCACGGGCGAAATCAACGAAGATGAAGACAAGGTCTGGAACGAGGTCTATGTCGTGGCGAACACCCCGGGCGGCGGTAGCTGGAATTCCCTCTGTGGCTCGGAAGGCAACAATTTCCAATTTGTCCCAGAGGTGGAGTACGAGATTTCCTTCGCCATTACCGTACAATTCGCAGCCGCCCAACAGGATCCCGCACAGATGTTTGTTCCCGGCAAGGATCACATGGCCGTGGGCATTCGCAATGCGGACGGGGCAAATATCGGACAAAGAATCAATTCCGTACCGGACTTTCTCTTTTATCCGCCCTCGGCAGCAGAAGCCAACAGCGCAAAACGTTCCGTTCGGTTTACCGTGCCAGAAACGATAGAACACGCCTGTCTTGCGTTCACGTTTTCCATGTTCACTCCACTAACGGCTGCAGGGAAAATAGAGATAAGTGAACTGACATTGAAAAAGGTCCCCAGTTCCAACTATACCTTTGATGAAAGCGTGGCGAATGTGGCCGTCGCTGACAGAAAAAATGTCAGGGCGTTCCGAATGAAGTTGCGTATTGACCGTTCAGGGGAGACGGCCAATGTTGACATTGTAATACCTACCCCCAGCAATGGCGTTGCGGACTAGGAGGAAATTATGAAAAATCAAGACTGTCGCAAAAAAGTCGGTGTATCCCTGGTCACCGTGCTCATGTTCATGCTGGTGGCCACCATCGCGGCTACCGCCACATACAAGTGGATTACCAGCGAGGGCCATTCCAGTGCTAGCCGTATGATGCAGCGGGAGGCCTACCAGAGTGCAGTTGCAGGCATTGAAAGCGCTCGAAGCTGGATGACATACCATGCAAACGAAACCGGCGCCCTGATAAAGCAGTACAAGGATGGCGGCAGCCTCCCTATCAGGC
Organism: Fibrobacter succinogenes; assembly: GCA_902768715.1. Classification (GTDB taxonomy): domain Bacteria; phylum Fibrobacterota; class Fibrobacteria; order Fibrobacterales; family Fibrobacteraceae; genus Fibrobacter; species Fibrobacter succinogenes_L. The sequence continues at coordinate 10,533 of CACXMH010000021.1, forward strand.
TTACCGACCCTCTTGCACCGTTTATACGGGCAGGGCAGAGCTACGACGTTTGGCTGGTGGGCGTGAATACGTCTGCGGCTACGTACAAGTTAAAGATCATGTCGACCGGCACAGCACGAGATGGCGGTGCCTCGCACACCGAGATCGCCATTCTTAATGTAAACGGGCTGTATCAGGTAATGTTCCCCCAGGTGATCGTTTCGGGCAAGTCTCCCGTTGAGTTCAACTACGCCTACTTTGGAGGGACTTCTACAGGAACCCAAAGTAAGTTTTCCTCTATCCTTATCAACGGAGACTGGCAGGGCAACCAGGGCGAATACCCAGGCAGTTTTATTGTCACGGGAAAGGCGGACTTGACCGGAAATGGAGTCAAACTGGGCGAATTGAACTGTATTGGAGGTGACCTAGACCTTGGCAACCAAGGCATATTGCGCGGAGGAAATCTCTATGTAGGTGGAAACGTGTCTCCAGCCAAAATGACTCTTGATAGCGTGGCTACTGATAGCGGCAAGGTTCCCGCCAACGCCTATTTTGACGGAGATGTTGACCAGGCCGGTAGTACCCAAAACGAGGTTCATGTTCATGGAAGTGTTACGTTAAACGGAACATTCAAGACCTACTTTCCAAATCAGAGTTACTGGGTCAAAATAAGGAATGACCTTTGCCTAACCGACCAGGGGCATATTCTTTTTAGGGGATCTGCACAAAGCAATGATGGGAGCGTTGACAAAGCTACTTTTGCGGTTCTAGGGAACGTCTGGATGCCAGGCACATACCCGATGTCGACGGACCCTAGCAACCCGGGTGTAGACAACTACCAATACTACGATAGAATTCTTCTTGGAAATTCATCCGAATCAAAGCTCTACATGAGGGCAGGGCACGCATGGAATGATTACAATACGTTAATGAGCAACAAACGCTGGACAGAAAACACGAGCCACCCCCGTAAATGCGGGGCGGAATACACCTATGCTTACATGGGCGTCGAAAATACGGACGTTCATGTTTGTGATATCGGCGGGTCAGAATTCTGGTCCGGTGAGGTCAACCCTTCGATTTACGCAAGCAAGACGTCAAAAACGGGTCTGCACTACATTTATTACATGCCGGAGGGCAGGACCGATGTCGAATTCGGCAGGTATTTTGACAATTACTGGAAATGGTGCACACAAACGGGTGTGGATAGCAGATATGGCGATTTCAGGACACACTGTTGGACGTATGACGCAGGCACCTGGATGAACGCCTACTTCATCAACTTTTCCACAAAAAGCGACGCTACCGCCTTTACCACATCGTACCATACCCAGGATGCGAACCATACTGTGAATAAAAACGGCAACTACTACCGCTATCTGAACCACGATGGAACGAACGTCACGGGTTCTCCCTATTGCACATTGGCAAGCGGAAAGAACTGGCGCCCTGCATGCGGCGTAACGCCCTGGTTTAAAAGTAAAGGGACAGTGAGCAACTCCATGGCTTCTCAACCGTTCACATGTGCAAACCACGTAAAGGATCTGTGCGATACCATTTGGGATCCTTCGGACAATGGCTGCGACAATTCAAAATATTTCATTGACGACCCCATTGAAATTCCCATAGCGACCCTCAAGGCTTTTGCCGCTTCTTCTAAAGCCTGTCCGGATGTTACCAAATGGGAACAAAGCATGATTCAAAAGTTGAACGATTGTTACGCGACGCATAATGCTTCTACAGATGAAACTTACAGAAGAGAAAAACTATACAATGGGGATTACCTCGTTGTTGAAATAGGCGGCAATTCCAATGATGCTTCGTTTAGCGGCAAAAAATTAAAGGGAAAGTTTGTAATAATCGTCAAAGACAAAATCAGCATGAGAAATAGCGGCAGTGCTATATCTGCAGAGGACGACGGACAATCTTTTGCGCTTCTTTACTTGGACAAGGGCACGATTTACCTTCCCACAAACAGTGATTGGATGAAACATATATTCATATACATGAATGAACCAAACAGCGGCGAATCTCCGCACCTGCACCTCAAGGGAACCCTTTATTTCCCTGCAGGGCAGTGCGTTAAGAATGATTTTAGGGATGCCGAATTTGAGAACGACCCGGAACTTATCGAAAGCTTGGGCCTAGCAGGTGTTGTCTGCAAGAAAGGCAAAGCATGTGCGACGGGAAGTTCCACCCCCGCCACTGGAGAGGCCGGCGACGGAACAGTCACCGTCACATTTGACAAGGTGGACGACTACTACATTTCCGTAGCCCCCCAGTTATCCGTTTCCCTTGAATCGCAATACGAGAACAAAGAAACTGCAGAAGGGGCTGGCGCAGTAGAATTACGGGGTTCCTTTGTTGTCCTCCCGCGTATTGTTTACCTGACCAAGGACGCAGTCGGCAAACTGGAAGACTACTATAGCGTTATTACGCTCAACAGTTCCACACAGGCACAAGTATCAAATGTTGTTTGTAAAGACATCATCAACCCCAGTCAGACCATTCCCGCAGAGGGGAAACTCACGGCATCCGGGCAATTGGAAGAAGGATACTACAACTGCGAAGTGACCGCTACTATATCGGGATCACCGAAAACTGTACCGTTCATGGTAGTGGTCAAAGGTGAGGGAGCCGCAGCCCCCAAGGTGTATTTCGCAGAAAGCAATGTGGAACTGGGAATTGGCCACGAGGAGAACGTCCGTCTAGGATGGGAAAAAACCACGGGCGCAAGTTTCAACTGCAAGGTGACCATTTCCGTATCGGACCATGGTGACGAATGGTCCGTGAGTCCGATTGGTGTTTCAACTGCTGATAACGATTACGTAGTGACTATCAATACGGGAAACGACCCAAGCGACCAAGACGCCCTCTTCAACGTAAGGAACAACAGTTCCAGCGACGGATCCGTTCTGTTCATGATAAAGAAAGTGGAAGGGTGTAATCCCGGTACCCCCTCGGTGGAGGTCATCTACAATTCCAACAGCATGAAAGTCCAGAGGAAGGACCTGGCAGAATACTGTGCAGGCCCCGGTAACGGGACAGACGGGTGTAAAAGTAACGGCGAGTACCGTAAATGGATTGATGCGCCGGATTGCGCCCTGTCTTCTTCGGAAATATGGGTGACCGCCAATGGCGACAACTGCCAGCCTACTTCGCCCAATAGCGAATGGTCCTGCGGAATAACAGGGAATGTTGCCCTGGAGGAGGCTAACGCCTTTGAGGGCTGCCGTGTCATCATCCCTAGCGAGAACAACGTTGGGATAGGCCCCTTTGCCCAAGAACAGGTGGTCCCCTTGTACGCAGACATCAAGGCGGTTCAGCAGACATTCCACACGGGATTTTCTGGAACTCCTGGCGATGCCAGTCGGCAAATAAACATTTCCGTAACAGGTCCTGGCGACTATTCCGCCAGCAGTTCCTGCAAGCCTTCGGACTTTGACGACGACACAAAACGTTCGGAGAAATGCGATGTTCCTGTATACCGCGGCTCAAGAGTGGAACTTTCGCTATCCGAGACATCGCAAACGGAAGACTTCAACTACTGGAAATGTGAATCGGGCAGCACAGATTGTACGGACGAGGTGACATCTACGGTGCAGCCGTACGTTATTACGATAACTGGCGAGAACACGGTCTATGCTCACTTCGGCGAAACGGACAAGCATTGTTTCTTTGACGAATTCAAGGACGAGGGCGACAACAACAGCCACCGCGACAGGGCCATTGACGACGTGTTCTGCGACGGTGTCGGCGACGGCAATTACTGCATTGACATTTGCGGTACCGGGGACGACCATTGTGTTTCTGCGTCAGCCGGCGGAAACTCCAAGTGGAAACTCGTCTATGGCAAGGCGTCCGACATAGAATATTCAGACGGAAGGATTTCCCTAAAGTCTAGCTTGACCCGCGGAAAGCAGGAATCCGCTAAAACCGACGTGAAGGCAATCGTGATGAGTAGTGCCATTGCCGGGAAAAAGGGCGATTTAAAGGCCCAGTTCCAGGTGCCCAGGGAGGCGGCCAACATGACTACGACCGTCAAGAACTCCGGGTTTATCCTGCGTTCTACGCCAAACCCGGTCGGGTCGGGGAATTCGTTCCTCATGTTGAACGTCTATGCGACCAGTACAGGGGCGCTGAAGGCCCGCCTGTGCCTGAACGGGGGGGCCACCTGTAGCGAGAAGTCGTTTGAAAGGGATGTCTCGCCAACCGATATCATCATGATGTCGGCCATGGTGGGAACGCCGTCTGACGCAAATAAACTCGTTGTGGAGGTTTGGCCGAGTTCCTGGTCGAGCAACTCATCGATAGTTACGTTCGACATCAATGACCTGAGTGGCGCCGAAGTTACGGCAACCAACGAGTATGTGGGCTACTCCCTGGCAGACCCCAACTTCAAGATTTACGGAATCGGTTGGTACAGCAGCACCTACGGTTCGTCGTGCTGGGACACCTACCCCACCGTCAGTTGTTCTTTCAAGGCCGCCTATGTGGGCGGAATCGTGCCCAAGGACGAAAAGGTGAAGCCATGGACCGGACTTTCCGCATGGTATTCCTATAACAATTGCGATATCAGCATGGATTACTATTACCTGGGAAATGACGCCTGCGGTAAAAACGCCTCGTCTTACACAAGCTGCGGTTCGGAAGGCTACGAATTCTCTGGAGCCGAGGCCGACGGGGCCCACGGCTATATCGGTACGGACGGCAACGAAAAGAGGACGGCGAAGGTCTTTGTGGCCAACGGAAGCTGCCAGGTCTATGGCGACGAGTCCGTAGCCTGGGCGACCCAGGGCGTGGCCTCGCACTGTGGCGAATTCTGGGTCGGAAAGCTGAACCCTTGTTCCAGCAACATCAAATTCAGTGCTTCGTACAGCGGTGCCGAGGGGACCTACTACGGACTCGCTTCGGGAACGGCGAACCTTCGCGAAGCGGACCTCGTGGTGACATTGGACAACCCGAACGGAAGCGAAATCGAGGTTTACCTGTTCAGCCAGAACGGGGCCGACCGCTACTACAGTTCCGACTATATCTACAGCCAGCCGTACAAGACTACCCAGCAGGGTAGCTCCATTACGCTTACCATCCCGGTAGCAAGCCTTTCTACCGTCGAGGGGTTCGACCCGGAAAATGTGGTCGGGGTGTACGTAAAATCGTTCGGAGACTATTCGGTAAATGTGTCGTCCGTGCAAAGTTCTTGCCCGAATGTCATATCCATAGAGAAGTGCACGGCAGCCTTCAATCCCTCCAGCGGAATTTACCCCAAGGGAAAATGGGAAATCAACACTGTGGTTAACAACTATACCCACACGAAAAACATCACTGTTTCAGAGAACCATTCGAACATTTCTGCTACGGCACCCGCCTGCGATTATCCGTCTGCCGGCAGCAATCCGCTATGCAGCTTCGGCAATATCAACGGCAAGAAGGCGACCAATTTGCTTCAGTGGGAGGACAATCCTTTCGCTTCGTCCAACACATACGGATTTACGGTCTCGGTGACTCCGGACGAAGGGTCTCTTTTGACAAAAGACTGCGAGGTAACGCAAGTGACGGGCATCACCGCGCAATGCGGGAACCTTTCGACCAGCGCGGTGGCTCCTGGTGGAGGACTCCCTGTATTCAGTTATTCAATCAACAACTGCCCCGACAACAAGTGCAGTTACAAGATAACGCTGAATTCCGGAGAGACCGTCGTGTCGTCGACAACAATAGACGATTGCGCCGGTGACGAATGCAATCATTACAACCGCAGCACGAGCCCCGATGTGGCGAACAAGGACACGCCTCTTGATGAAAGGGAAAATTACTACTACTTCACCCTGGAAAGCACCAATTCGGACCGTGCGTTCGCAAGCTGTAATTCCGGAAAATTCAGCGTGAGAAGTTCTTCGGTAACTGCGAGCTGCAGCGTTACCGGCAACTTGTACCAGGGTCAACAGTTGACTTTGAATGTATCGTCTATTTCGGGAGAAGTGGACAAAGTGAGCAACAGCGGGAGCGACATGACGTGGACGTTGACGGACGGCGGTTCGAACACGGTCACAAAGACAATCAAGTGCAGTCCGAGCAGCTGCTGGGACAATACGGTTACGGCCCCGGCTGCCGGTGATTACACCTACACGCTCACGTTCGAGGGTGGTAAAGTATGTTCCGGCAATGTAACCATTGCAGATGTGAATGACGAAGTCGGTGCGACATGTAGCAACGTTTCTAGTTATCCTGGTGCGACAGTACAAAACTTTATAACGATGTCAAATCTGGGCAACATCACCAACAACACCCCACGAGTCATAAAAATAAACGACAACCAGGTTGGATCGAGCAACAACTGCAACAAGAATTACTGCGAACCTATGCAGATGACCGCTCCAAATACCACGGGCGAATACACTTATTACATGTATTTCAACAACCTGGAAAAATGTCACGGCACATTGACGGTTAACCCGAAGTTGACTTGTTCGGTGAACAAGACCAGCCTGACGCTCGGAGAATCGTTCACCTTTACAGCTACATATGGTGGAAGTTGCTATAACACGACATTTAATGGCAATGGCGTTTCTCATAGTAATTGCAATATGAACTACACCATTACACCGACAGCTACTGGAACCCAGTCCTATAACTTCTCGGTTACAGGAGGGTCTATAGGTAATGCTTCTTGCGAAACAATAACCGTGGACGTTGGCGAGCCTTCGCCGACAGCAAACTGCCCGACCGGAACGATCAATGCAGAACCCGGAACGACGATACCGTTTACACCGACCGTGACGGGATGTGGTTCCGGCTGTAATTACAGAGTGGATTGGGTCGGGCACTCCGGAGATCCGAAGAAAAGCGTAACAAATTATAGTTACACCTCCGGACAGATTTCGTTTACGGGCGATGCCACGGGCGGAAACAATACGTACCGGTTCACGGTTATGAATAAGAAGACGACCGACAATACCGCTGACTGCGAAATTACGGTGAACTACCAGAAACCTACGTATAACTGTCCTACAGATAAGGAAGTAGCTGTTGACGCAACAGTCGCAGTAACCCCAACCAGCGTCACAAACTGCACGCAGGGATGTGGCTACAAGGTGACAAAGAACAGTTCGACGGGAACGGAAGTCATCGGACCGGGTACAGGATACACATCCGGAGCCCTGGGAAGCGGCATTACCGGCGAATCGAATGCAGGGACCGTTACCTACTATGTGACGCTCAGTAACCCCGCTGGCGACGGAACCGCATGCGATTTCAATGTGACATATAAGAATGCTCCAGTTGAGGTATGTGAATGCTCCAGCTACTGCGATAACTGTGCCACAATTACCACTGGTAGTGGAACATATAACGACGCCAATTACAGGTGCGTGTTCTTTACTTCGGCATCGAAACTCAACCTTAATGGATCCGCAACCAAAATTAACGGAGTTACGTTATCAGCAAATCCGCAATGTTACTCAGCATCAGCTTGCGCTACTTATCTAGAAGGATTGGTAGCAAAGAAGAATGGCGGATATTACATGAATCTGCCTGGATGGAACTATGCTGACGTTACACTTTCTGGATCCGCTCCTACAGCATGTAGCGGTGGTGGCGGCGGTGGCGGCGGTGGCGGCGGTGGAGGGAGTTTCGCATGCGACGCCGGAAATTCCACCTCTATTTCATCCAGTCCTTTCAATATATCAGGTTCTACCTGCTACAAGTACTATTCAGGAGGATCTAAATGGCAAGTAGGCAACTGGTCCGGATCTGCGGTCTCAGTGACATATAAGAAGTGCGATGGAACGGTTTCAACAGTCTCGGCCGCAAATAACAGTTGGACTGCAGTAGATATTGGAGGGAAGTGCGATGTATATGCGACATTTGGCACTTCAGCGTCATTACAATTTGGTTCATGGTAAAGGATAAGCAAACTGTGGTCTTCATCCATCCAAGGCTCCCCACTTGAGGGGAGCCTTTCCTTTACCCCTAAACAATCAAAGCCCCAGGACACACCGTCCGGGGCTTTTGCCTGTGAATCAATGAAAGTGGATCCCCGACCGAGTCGGGGATGACAAAGAGGGTGCCGAGGATGACGATGGAAGAGGCGAAAGGCTTTACGGCTTGCTAGGAGATTCCTTGGCCTTTTCCGCTGCGATTTTTCGGGCTTTTTCGATTAGGTCGGCTGGCGCACCAAGTGACTCTAGAATATCGATTGCCTCAGCACGACCTTCTGCACGGCCTTCTGCTAACCCTTCGGCACGGGCGTGCTTCTTTTCTACGTACATTTCGTATACGCGGTCGCTCATATTCATGGCCTCGCTTACTAGGAACTCTTCCGTAAATATACTCAATTTTGCCTTCTCCTGCAAGCGTGCGAACAGCGAGCCCTCTGGCACGGGAACGGGGTTTTCGTTATTCAGGCCGTCGATCACCCGGAGCCACTGGGCGATGCGGCTGTGGTCGGAGCTGTGGATGGAGCATTCTTTGCGCTTGTCATGCCCGCCTCCGAGCGGGCATCTCCTATTTCATTCGTCAAATCAACCCATTGCGGATTAAATTTCTCAATCAAGTCGATCTTCCATTTGCGCGTCCATCGTTTCAATCGTTCTTCCCGCTTTATGGCGCTTTCAATGTTGTAGAATAGTTCGTAGTAGACAAGGATATCTGTGTTATATTTTTCTGCAAAACCATGATGTATCTTCATCTTGTGTTCAAGAGTTCTTCTGTATAGATTGTTTGTGACACCTGTATAAAAGACAGTTTTATATTTGTTTGTAAGTATGTAAACGTAGTAGTTATAGTTCATAAGAATCCTCAAAGGTTAAAGGAGATCCCCGGTCAAGCCGGGGATGACAGCGGGGGATTCCGGGAACGCGCCCGTATCGCAGACAGGGAATGCCCCATCTACATGTATAGACGCTTTTTTGAGGCGAAACATGCCTGAAAATTTTGTTTACAGTGAGGGTTTTACAAATGAAAGGAGATCCCCGACCAAGTCGGGGATGACAAGGGGAGGGGGTGCGGGGATGACGATGGAGGGGCGGGGACGCCCGCCCCTACTTCCCGGGTTTTTCCTCAATCTTCACGATGGGTTCGTCCATCATGCGCTCGGCGATGACCTCGGGGGTCTCTTCGGCGATGGCGGCGTTGGATTCTTCGGGCATCCAGGGCTTGTCCAGGCTCTTTTCCCAAGAAACGGTAGGCGCCTGCACCACCTCGTGGGACGTATCCACCACAGGGAGGCCCAGAATTTCGCGGGCACGGTTCAGGGCGGCATCGATGTTACCCAGGGCGTTTTCTTCGCCCAGCTGTTTCAGCACCCCTGCGCGGGTCAGGGCCACCACGGGCTGGGCATGCACACCGCTCAAGAGCAGCTGGGTGCCTTCGCTCTTGCAGCGATTCAGCAGGTCCTCGATCATCTGGATACCGGCGGCGTCAATACTGGACACGCTCCGCATACGCAAAATGAGAATCTTCGGCTTGTCGGAGATGCGGGCCATGGTATCCTTGAACTTATCCACCGCACCGAAGAACAGGGAGCCGGCCAGCTCATAAACGGCCACGCCCTTGGGCACCTGTCGGCTGAGTTCGTTGTGGGCCGCCTCTTCGTCGTCTTCCTTGAGGGCTTCGGTCACTGTTTCCACTTCGGCAACGTCACTCATGCGCTTGATGAAGAGGACTGCGGCCAGGAGCACTCCCACTTCGATGGCCACCGTCAAATCGATAATCACCGTGAGGAAAAACGCCACCAGCATCACGATCACGTCGCTCTTGGGGGCCTTGAACATCTTGATAAAGCTCCGGTAGCCGCACATGTTGAAAGCCACCTGGAAAAGCACGGCAGCAAGGGCCGCCATGGGAATCATTTCGGCGTACTTGCCAAGCACCAGCATAATAAGCAGGAGCACCACCGCATGCACCAGCCCCGAAACCGGGCTCACCGCACCGTTACGGATGTTTGTAGCCGTACGGGCAATGGCACCCGTTGCAGGAATACCGCCAAAGATGGGAGACAAAATGTTGGCGATACCCTGACCGAAAAGTTCCGTGTTGGAGCGGTGCTTGGTAGAGGTCATACCGTCGGCCACCACGGCACTGAGCAGGGACTCGATGGCGCCCAGCATGGCGATGGTCAAGGCAGGCTGGAACACCTTCTGCATCATTTCCAAGCTGATGTTCGGCAAATGGGGCACCGGGAATCCGCTGGGGATATGGTTTTTCATGCCGATGGTCACTACGCCGTGGCCGTTCACCGGGTCGTCCCAGCCCAGCACCTTCACAAGGACCGTGGCCACCACGATGGCCACCAGGGAACCCGGAACCTTCGTCGTAATTTTCGGCCACAAGAGGCAAACCGCCAGGGCCACAAGACCCACGATAACCGCATATATATTTACAGTATCAAAAGATGATGCATAAAGCTTGATTTTCCCAACCGCGTCGGCAGGGTCCTTGGCTAAGAACCGCAGGCCAAAGAAGTTGGGCACCTGGCCCAGCGCAATGATGATGGCAATACCCGCCGTAAAGCCCACGGTTACCGGGTAGGGGATAAACTTGATGATGGCGCCAAACTTCGCCAGCCCGAAAATCACCAGGAAAATACCCGCAAGCAAGGTGGCAGAAGCAAGGCCGTCGTAGCCGTACTGGCTCACGATGCCATAAACGATTACGATGAAGGCACCCGTGGGCCCGCCAATCTGGAAACGGGAACCACCCAAGAGGGAAATGGCAAAGCCCGCGATGATGGCGGTGTAAAGCCCCTGCTCAGGACCCACGCCCGAAGCGATGGCGAAGGCGATAGCCAAGGGGAGCGCCAAGATGCCCACAATAAGCCCGGACATCAGGTCACGGGTAAACTCCTTGCGGGTATAGCCCCGCCTTACAACACGGGCAAATTCCGGGGTAATCGTCGTCTTGACGCCAGACAGGAAACTCTTGACAGATTCCTTGGCATGGATACTAGTCATCGGGCACTCCGTTCTAAAGAACGGCGCCAAATTTAGAAAACTTTACAAGCCCCGTTAAGGGGGAAAAGGGAAAAAGAAGCTGCTACAGCAGGCCCTTCTTGGCGCTCCTCATCAGGTTCTTGACCTGCTTGTTGGTCAGCTGGGGCACGTCGGCGTCACGCTCGCGGCGGGACTTGGGGGCGCACTCTTCGCACAGGAGCCTGGTCACCGTACCGAAGCTGGTGGCGCCGTCCATCTTATCGGCTTGGCGGGAGCGGTAGGGCTTCACCAAGGCTTCCTTGTGGCACTTGTCGCAAATGCCCATCTTGGGAGGAGCGGGTTCACGTTTCTCTTTTTTCTTCTTCTCTTCTTCGTCCATGGCCCAAGCGCGAGCGCTTGCGGCATTCTTTGCGGCAAAATGATCATCAAAAAGACTCATACTAACTCCTATTTCAACTCTTTTAATATACAATCTTCCAGGAACATAGAAAGCAAGGTGATGCACAAAGAGGTGGGTTTGGAGGCCTCCGAAAAGAGACTCCGGCCAAACTTGCCCCGTTCCTCCTGCTTTTCCTGGAACTTCCGCACGTGGGATTCCCAGTCGAAGATTCCGATGTGCCCCGGTGCTAGGTCCGCAAAGCCCCGTATGGCCTGGTTCAGCAGTTCCACCTGGTCTGCCCCTTCCGGAAGCATTTCGGTAGGAATTGTAAGCAGATCCATTTCGGACTGGGTCTTTTTCAAAAGTTCGTCCAAAAGCGTGCGGTAGTTTTCGGCCACGGCTTCGGCACTCCCCCGTTCCCGTTTCAGGTCAGAGAGCCCCAAGGCAAGCACGATACGCCCCGCCTTCTTGCCGATAACGTCAGAAGAGGCCCGGGCAAAAAGCTGGGGAATCGACAGGGGCAAGGGAGCGTTGATGGAAAACTGCATGGGCCGGTTGGGCTCTGCACACAGCAACATCTCCGAACAGCGGAAGGCGGCTTCGCCCTCGCTCCCGAGCATTTCGTCCCCGATTATCAGAATCCTGTTTTCCACACTTCTAATCTACACATTCTCATCCGGCTTGACCACCGAGAGCACCCAATAATTTCCCGATTTCTTCCGGGAAAGCACCTTTATGCCGTCGGCCACCAGGGAGCCCGGCACGTTTTCGATAGGGGAACCATCGTCCAGGTAAATTTCGAGCGGCCGCCCCGCAGGAAACCCCGCCATCACCAGGCGGGACCGGACCGAGTTCCCGGGGCAGGCCACGCCCCGCAAGTCCAGCACCTTCGGAAACTCCATCTTCAGGCTCTCCGGAATGGATGCCGTCTTGGACCGCTCGCAAAAGTCCACGATGGCCTCCGCATGTTCCTCCGGACTCTGCACCCACTCCCCCATGGGGATTTCGGCAGGGGCCTTCGCCAAAAACCAGGCTAGACCATCGGTGCCGGTAAGACTTGCAGAACACTCCCTGCGGATCCAGTCCGTGCAGGCGTACCCCAAGAGCTGGACCAGAGACTTGCCGAAGCCCTCTTTTTTCCGGTTGTTTTCAACCCAAACTAAAAGCGGATTTTTGTCCATCTGGCAGTGCCTTGTCAAGGGGTAAAACCGAGAAAAATTTCTTTTTTTTCAAAATTTCCAAAAGCGATAAAAAAACTATCAAAAAATTCGCACAAGGTGTAGAAAAGTTTTGTTAACCTTTCTATAATTGGCGTCAAGCATTCAAGTATGCAAAGGTTTTTGGAATTATGATAAACAGTGTCCTACTCTATGCGATGTTCGTTGTATATGTCATCGCAGGCGTTGGCTTGGTCATTTACGGTTTTAGTTGCTATTACAGTATTTACCTGTTCCTGAAGAACAGCCGAAAGACCCGTCTTACCGACCGCAAGAACATTCTCCAGTTTTACCGTGAACATTCCATGGCGGACCTGCCCCAGGTTACCACCCAGCTGCCCGTGTTTAACGAGGCCAACTGCGTGGAGCGACTGCTGGAGGCGGTCTGCGCAATCGACTACCCCAAGGACAAGCACGAAATCCAGGTTCTGGACGATTCCACCGACGAGTGCTACGAAGTAGCCAAGAAAAAGGTGGAAGAACTGGCCGCCAAGGGTTACGACATCAAGCTTATCCACCGCACGAACCGTTCCGAATTCAAGGCCGGCGCTCTCAAGGAAGCCATGCAGGTTGCCAAGGGCGATTTCCTCGCCATATTCGACGCGGACTTCGTGCCCGAGAAGGACTTCCTCCTCAAGACCATCCCCTACCTGGTGATGGACGAAAAGATTGGACTTGTCCAGGGCCGCTGGGGCCACCTGAACCGCACCGAATCCGGTCTTACCCTCGCCCAGTCCATCGGCATCGACGGACACTTCGTGGTGGAACAGTCCGCCCGTAGCTGGGGCAAGCTGTTCATGAACTTCAACGGCACCGCCGGCGTGTGGCGCAAGCAGGCCATCTACGGCGGTGGCGGCTGGGAAGGCGACACCCTGACCGAAGACATGGACCTCTCCTACCGGTCCCAGCTGGCCGGCTGGAAAATGAAGTTCGTCTTCGACGTGATCGTTCCCGCCGAACTCCCCAACGACATCAACGCCTTCAAGGCGCAGCAGTTCCGCTGGGCCAAGGGTTCTATCCAGACCGCCATCAAGATTCTGCCCCGGGTGCTCAAGGCGAAGGTTCCGCTCCGCGTAAAGATCGGCGCCATTCTCCACACGACCCACTACTCCATCCACCCCTGCATGTTGTTTACCGCCCTCTGCGCCTGGCCGTTGCTTGCCTTCTTTGAACCGGTGGCACACCTGCCGGGTTGGGCCTACACCGTCGGTTTCAGCTTTATCTTCCTTGCCGCAATCGCTCCTTCCGTGCTTTACTTTGTGGCCCAGCGCTGCTCAGGCTATACCGGCTGGAAAATCCGTCTGCTGAGTCTGCCTATCTTGATGGCCCTTGGCGTGGGCATCGCCGTGAGCAACTCCCGAGCCGTGTTCTCCGCCGTCATCGGAAGCAAGGGCAGCTTTGTCCGCACGCCCAAGAGCGGTGGCTCCAAGAAAAAGGCCAAGAGCCACTACGCCCAGAAGTTCCCCTGGCAGGCCGTGGTGGAACTGGGTGTGGGCGCTTACTGCATTTTCGGTCTTCTGGAATATATCGGCGCCCAGAAATTCATCATCGGACCGTTCCTCGCCCTCTATGCCATCGGATTCCTTTCCGTGAGCGTGCTTTCCTTTATGCACTATATCAGCAACATCTTTGAGATGCACCGGGCTAAGAAGAATTCGGAATCCTGATTTCGGAGTTCGGAATTGTCGAAGGACTCAAGAAGTTCTGAGAATTTCGAGAAAGTAATTAATAACGATTAGAGATTGAGTTCGGGTCGGGGTTCACCACGACCCGGTTTTTAGTTTGTATCAAGTCCTGCAAGAGCTGCCCCGTGCTGGTCTGGTAATCCCTCTGCAGCCGCACGTAGTCCCCGTGCATGCCTTTCCACACGCCAAAGGCCACCAGCGCCACGATTCCCGCACAGGCCATGGTCACCATCAGTTCCATCAATGTGAATCCGTCTCTTCGCACCGTACAATCCTTTTCAAGGTCAAGTCGCTCCAGTATCCCGAAGTTTCGTGGACGGCCACCCACTGCAAGGGGGCTCCACCTGGAACACGTTCAAACGACAGTGAAAAATCAATCCCCTGCCTCGATACCGAAACCATGGTCAAGGCCGTGTCGGCCTGGTCGCGCCTAGGCTTTACGCAGGGGGCAGGTTTTGTCACATTCTCTTCTATCAGGGCCACCGCCTCCAAGAGGGCGTGTCCCTTTTTGGACTCCCTCTCCTTTATCTGCGAAAAACTGACGATGGTGTGCCCGATTCCCATGGCTCCGATAGAAAGCACCACTACGGCCACCATGACCTCCATCAAGGTAAAGCCCCGTCTCATAGGCGCCCCCAGATTTTGCGTTTACCTTCTATAAAGGCAGGGAGAATCGTCCGCTCCACCTTTTCGGGATGTTCCGCTCCCAGGAACCCGCCGGGAGTCTCTACGGCACCTTCCACAGCCGCACTCCCGAGGATCTCGCCCCAGGGGAGGTTTATACCGAACACCTCCTGGCCTGTGGCCACTACCGCCGTAGGGTACGCCCCGTGAGCCCGATCCCGCAGCTGGAAACTTGAGGCCAGCACCATCCCGCGAAAACGGACATCCCCTTCGGCACGGAAACTCCCGCGGGAAACAAGCTCCAGATAATCCACGGACACTTCCCCCTGGAACACCACGTCTCCCGAGGTAAACAGCCGGAGAGTATCAAAATGGGCCTTCCCGCGGACAAGGGCGGTCCCTTCCACCCAGAAATTCGCCGACGGCACGGCGTCATCGAAATCCATCTCCAAATCCCCGTGATGGATAGCTCCCGACAAGGAAGGCTCGGCCTGAAAATAACGCTTGTTTCCGTACAGGTCCTTTTCCGCAGTCATCTCCTGCAACCGCTTTTCCAAATCGGCCCTGTAGGCGGACATCCCGTTTGTCCAGTCCCAATAAGAAACACCATGAGGTTCCGTTCCCGCCACAAAGCAAAGCTCCCCCACGCCCAACGCCTTGCCGGAACTGTCCGCGACAGCAGAAGCACAAATCTTTTCCCAAGGGCCGAAGGGCTCCGCCTGCACGGGAGGGAGCTCCGGATAATACCCCGACGGGAATCCCTGCAAATGGAGCAGCACGGCGGATTCCGCCTTGTAGAAATTCTCGAAATCCGACTTGAACCGGGCATACACCGGATTCATGTGCCCCGCCGATTTCAGCAGGGTGGTAAAAAGCAGCGTCAGGCTCAGCAGCAAAACCGCCACCAGGGGCAGTACGAACCCGCGGGAACTAGGGCGCACCATTGAGCACCTCCCATTCCCGACCGCCGCACTCCAGCACCACCCGGTCCCGGAGCACGGATTTCACCCGGTACGACTCCAGGGAATCCCCCGCCCTTTTCACGACCCGCGCACCAGCGAACACTCCCGAAAACAGCCTGTCCCCTACGATTCCCTGGATGGCAATGGACGGCCTTGGGCACTCGGTAGCCGCCTCTCTGGCTTTCGGGCGCGAGCTTTTTGCAGTTTTTAGGATACGGGGTTCTTTTGATATGGGCCCTGTCGCGGGTGTGGATAGCACAGGGGCCGCTGGACCCGGTAACGCTACGCCGCCGGCATCAAGATTTTCCCGCACAAGGATTCCCGCAAACATCATCAGGAAAAATAGAATTAAAGAAAGTCCCGCCGCCCTCCCCCGCTTCCTGGATTCGAGATGCAGGCCCTTCCAGAACGGATCCCGGGCGGCTTTTCCAAGCTGCGCCGCCCATACCGCCGCAGGGTCGCCGAAGTCCACTTCCAAGAATTCCAGCTCGCCTTGCCGGAAATTTTCCGCTTTCGAAAACAGCGGGTCCTGCCGCAAGAATTCGTCCATCCGCTGCAGGCGACCGACAGCCATTTCCTTCCCGCAGGCTCCCTCGTAGCCCCGTTCTTCGGACCAGTGGCAAAGCCTGCCCTCGTAAAAGACCAGCACGTACAAGGTGCCGTTCACGATAGCGGCATAGCGAAAATTCTCGTAACTCTCCCAGGATTCCATCTGGGCATCGGCCCTGGCGTACAGGAACAGGGAGCAAGGCAGGGCCCGCTTCCCCCGCCAACAACGCTTGCCGAAACCTTTTTCGCCGTCGCTTGACCCAGGCGACCCGAGGATTACCAGATATCGGTGCCTGCGGCCCTCCGGCGAATTGAAGGACACCATCTTCCAGAATTTCGGCGATCCCTCCACTTCCGGAAAATCCCTACGAAAGTATTCCAGCAAGTTTTCGGGTGCAAGACTTTCTTCAAATCCCGTCACCAGCTCCCAGGTACAAATCCGGGCGTCAACGCCCTGAACGCTAGCCATCAGAACTTCACCTCCGGAGTGATGAAGATGGCAAGCTCGCTTTCTTCCTCTTCTTCACTCTCGTAGCTGAAAAGCCTGCCGATGAACGGGATGCTTCCTAGGAAGGGCACGGCCGTACGCACCTCGGTCTTGTTCTTGCGTACCAGCCCCCCGAGGCAAAGGGTTTCCCCGTTCTTCAAAAGCACCATGGTCTTTAGGTTCCGGGTGCTGATGTCCCGCGGGCCGTCACCGGAGCTGCGTCCCGCCGTCTTGATTTCGGGAGCCACGTCCAGAGTGATTACGCCCTCCCGGGTTACCGACGGCGTAAGCTCCAGAGAAATGCCGTCGTTGAAGGAGCGGTAATCCGTAATGGGGTAACCTTCGGCGCTGACCTGGCTCACCAGGTAATAGACCGTATTGGTCACGTTCAGTTCCGCCTTGTTGCCGTTCAGGGTGGTAAGCCGCGGGCGAGCAAGGACCTTCGCCTGGTTGTTTTCTTCCATGGAGGCAAGTTCCAGCTCGAATCGGTCCGGCAAGATGCCGATTTTACCGACAGCCCCCTTGCCCGAAGCATCCTTCCCCAAAAAGTCCAGGAACCCTTTCAACCCCAAGTCGCCTTCCTTTGTGCGGCGGCCAGAGCCTCCCCGTAGCCCGATTTCAAAAGCGCTCCCCTTCCGGAATTCCACGATTACGCAAGAGAGCGTCACCTGCATCAGGGGAACATCGATCTTTTGCAAGAGGGCCTCCGCCGATTCAATCCGGTCCGTCGCTCCCGAAAGCAGCACGGCGTTCTGCTCCTTCACTTCCGAAACCGTCATCTCCGTTCCAGAAAACATCTTTCCCAGCTGTTGCAGGGCGTGCTCGCAAGAGACGTGCTTCAGCGGGTAAAGCTTCGTCACCGAAAGGGGATTTCGGTTTCCTCCCTCCGAAACAGACAGCGTGTTGGAATCCAGCCGGAAGGTGTAGCGGCTCCCCCGGAACAGTGCTTCCAAAAAATCCTGGAGGCGCACGTTTGAAAAATCCAGGCGGACCTTTTCCTCCAGGTTTCCGTACATGGCAAGGTTCAGCTCCGCAAGGGCAGCCAGTTCCTTTACGGCCTCCCCTACGGGGACGCCGTCCAGATGGGCTTCGTAGAGCGAATCCTCTTTCCAGATTCGTGCAGACGATTCCGGTTGTGCGCCCGCGGCCTCCCTGCGGTCCCCCGCCTGCGCCACCGCACGAACCATCAGGCAGCCGTTCTTCTTTTCTACCCCAAAACCGTTGATTTCTAGCAGGGAGCGAAACGCTCGCTCCAAAGGCAGACTGCGGATACTTCCGGAGAGCCGTCCCTGCACATCCGGCTTCCACAAGATGTTCAGGCCCGTGGTGGCGCTGAATTCTTCCAGAAATTCAAGGACGTCCTTGTCCTGCACCTGGACCGACACCAGGGAATCCTGCAGGCGGATGTCGCTTTTCCCGCGAAGCTTTTGAGGTTGGATTACCAGCAGATTCTCCTTCTGGACCAGTTCCAGCCCGTTGGATTCGCACAGGGCGGACAAGCCCTCCAAAAGGGAAACTCCTTCCAGATGGAACGTGACCCGACGGTCCACGCCGGCATCCACCATCACGGGAACATCGTAGGCCAGCGACAAAGAACGGGCCACCTCCTGCACGGGAGTATCTACAAAATCAAGGGTTACGGCGCCCGACGCAAGGGCGACCATCAAAAGAACTAGGGGGAAAAGGGCTCGCACCGCAAGACCTCCATGAAAGACATATTCAAAAGAGATTCCTGCGGAATCCGCCGAAGAACGACGCTAAAGAGAACCTTTAGGCATTCCGTGGGGTAAAATACAAAAAAAGAAATCAAGAAAACACTAAAGCCTTAATTTTCTTAGGCTTTCTTTATGTTTCGGTGTAACCCTAAAGCTTTCACAGGCCTTCTGGATAGCCTTGTTGTGGGTCCAGGGTTCCAGCTTGCGCTTCTGGATATAAGGTATTGTAGCATCGTACTGCTTGGCCAAGGCGGTGGCAAAATACCAGGCCACCATCATCTTTACGTAGTAATCTTCGCGGCGGACTTCCGCAACCCACCGCAAGAACATAGGCTCAAAGTACTCATCCAAGAACCAGGTCATCAGCATTTCAACACCAAAACGCACCACATAGGTGTCGTTTTCAACCTGTTCACCAGAAGCCAGCCGGCCGCGAACCCAGAGCTTTATGAATTCCAGCAACTTCTTGCGGTTTTCCGGCCTTTTCCCCAGAACCTTGGGCCGTAACTGGTCGCAGGTGGCCCAGTTGTCCACATAGGGCAGGAATTTTTCTACCTGCGCAATGCATTCGTCAAAGTCCTTGATGCCCGACAGGATAAAGGAATGGACCTGGTTCTCGTCGTAATACTTGTGCGGGAGCTTGTCCAGAAATTTGTCAATGTTCGGGTCTGCCGAAAAATTCTTGGCAATGAGTTTCAGGTCCGGAGTCCGCACGCCGATAACGGTGTCCGCAGGAATCGTAGGAATGAGCCTGCTGTGAAAGGCCTTGAACTTCAGGTCCTGAGCGTTGAACAGGGCGTCTTGAATCCGACTTTCTACCGACAACCCCTTGGCAGGCGTTCGTTTCATAAAGGCCTACTTGGACTTTTTCTTTTTCAGAGTCCCGAGGGTGCCCTTACTATATTCGCCTATGCAGGTGACTGCTTCCCGAGTGCAGGGCGTCTTAGGATCGTAAAAGACCTTGCGATCGTTCTTGAATACTTCTTCGACAAGTTCCTTGCCAGGAGCATTTGTGCCCTTCTGGTACTGGATATCGTAAAAGATGTCAGTGTCGCGGGTAACCACCTTAATTTTTACATCTACGACATAAGCCCCATGGCGTCCCTTGAACTGGAATCCGTAAGGGATTTCGGTCAACTTGAAATGTTCCAGTTCCGGGCCTGCATATTCCAGATCGTCCCAGTCGGCACTTTCCCCGTTGTCACGGGCCTTGAACCAGCCTTCAGGATCTCCCTCGTTGGCATCGTCCATGGCCACGTTCAGGGCGCTCAAGTAGCCGTCCCTGACTAGGGCCAATTCCTCTTTGGCTTCGTGGTAGGTGTCCATGTCACCATCGTAGGCAAAAGGCATAACGACGGCAAAGGCAATCAAAAAGGCAAACAAGCGCATTTATTCTCTCCTAAATTTTTAACATTCCTAAAAGCAAAAGATGCAATTCAAAAATACAAAATCCGAATTCCGAACTCCGAATTCCGAATTGGCTACGCTTCCCCGATTCGGGTCATCTTCAAGAGAGGCACGCCCGCTTCGCGGCTTTCGGCAAGATTTATCTCGAAGTCGATACTCCAGTCGTTGAAATCCTCTTCGTCCTGGAGCATCTGCTGGATATGCATCACGTCGCCTTCATAGGTCACTATGGTGTGGGAAAGTGCTCGACCTTCTACATCCAGCCGGAACTTGTGGTGTTCTGCCGTGTAGGCGGCCATGATTTCGGTAAGCGTGTTTTCGGTCCAGGGTTTGCCTTCGCCATCTACAAGCATCTGGCCCTCTTCCAGGTCGTCGGCCAGGCTGTCGAGAACCGCTGCAAAATCCTGCTTGGAGAGGTTGCCCATAATCTGGAAAATGCGCTGGCGCACCATACCCAAGAAACGTTTCTTGTCGTAGGTGATGTCGGCTGCGGCCTTGTCGGCACCGAAGGCTTTTTCCGCTTCGTCTTCGGCGGCACCCTCTTCCAGGCGTTTCTGGTAGTCCTCGGGGTGGGCCATCTTTTCCCACTCTTCCAAAAGGCTCGAGTCGGTGCGGCGAATCATGTCGCCTAGGTAATCTTCCATCTCCCGAAGTTCATCGTTCTTGTAGCCGTCGGGAACCGTCTGGCTCAAAACCTTATAGACGTAGTTCAGGTGGCGCAGCAGAATGGCTTCCATGCGTTGCAGGCCATACTGCTTCACGTAGCCGCTGAAGGTGCTGAAGCTTTCAAACATTTCGCGGACAATGCTCTTGGGCTCCACGTTTACATCTACCCACGGGTGGACTTCGGCAAAGGCGTTGTAGGTGTCGTAGATAAAGTCCCGCAGGGGCTTGGGGTATTCCACCTTCTCGATTTCTTCCATGCGCTGGTTGAATTCCATGCCCTGGGCCTTGAGCTCGTCTAGGCGGGCATTCCGAGCCTTATTCTGTTGGATGCGCAGTATTGCGTCGGGGTTTTCCACGATGGATTCGCAAAGGGTGATCACGTCCAGCGCATATTCAGGACTTTCCCTGTCCAGTTTCGGTAGGGTATCCACCAGATAAAGAGAAAGTGGCTGGTTCATGGCAAAGTCATCTTGCAGATCCAAGTTGACCCGCAGGTGGCTATAGCCGGGTGCCACAGGCTTTACAAACTCCACGATTTTCTTTTCCACAAGGCTTCGGAACAGCTGGAAAGACCGATGTTGTAACAGCTTCTTGTTGGCGGCACTTTCGTGGCAGTCCTTGAGCAGGTTCCGCATAGCGCGACAGCCATCGGTTTCTCGGCTCAAGATGTTCAGGAGCATCCCGTGATCCACACGAAAACTGGAGGTGAGAGGCTCGGGAGCGGCGGCAATCAGGCGCTTGTAGGTGCTCTCGTCGAAGGGAACGTAGCCGTGTTCGGGAGGTTTGCGTTTCTGGAATTTCTTGCCGGTCTGACGGCTCTTGGCTTCTAGTTTCAGGTTCTCGATGACATG
>CACXMH010000022.1 GCA_902768715.1 Fibrobacter succinogenes
CTATCGGCAAGAGCCAACACCGGCAATAAAAACAAAACGGGCAGAATGCGCAACAAATGCATAATCGCTCCTTAAATTCTCCTAGACGTCGCCTCTCGGCGGCTATTTTCAGAAAAGATAATTACTTGGGACGATTTATGTAACCGAATTACCGTTCCAACAGCCGAAAAATCAGTTATTTACGCCCATTTTCAGCAAATAACCGCCCTGGCTACCGCCGGTGGGGCCCAATTCCACCTTCCAGTCCGCCATGCGGATGATGTCGGGGTGATGCTCAATGACAATCAGGGTGTCGCCACGGGCCGACAGACGGCGCAACAGGTTCCAGAGAATCTGGATATCCTTCAGGTGGAGCCCCGTGGTGGGTTCGTCCAGAAGATAGACCATCTCCCCCGCCGATTTCCGGGAAAGTTCCGCCGCAAGCTTCAGCCGCTGGGATTCGCCGCCCGAAAGGGTGGTGACCGGCTGGCCAAGCCTCAGGTAGCCGAGGCCCACGTCCCGCAGGCATTCTAGCTTGGGCAAGATTTTCGGCTGGTCCTTGAAGAACTCGCAGGCTTCGTCGATACGCAGGTCCAGAACGTCGGCGATGTTCTTGCCCTTGAAAGTAACCGTAAGGGTTTCCTGGTTGTAACGCTTGCCGCCGCAGACTTCGCAGGTTTCCCAGATGTCCGAAAGGAAATGCATTTCTACCGAGATGGCGCCGCGACCTTCGCAGGCCTCGCAGCGGCCACGGGCCAAGTTGTAACTGAAACGGCCGTAGTCAAAGCCCTTCACCTTGGCCTGTGGCAGTTTGGCGAATAGCTTGCGTATGTCGTCAAACACGCCCGTGTAGCTCGCGGGCGTGCTGCGAGGCGTTCCAGAGATTGGGCTCTGGTCCACCAGCAACACCTCGCCGCTCTGCTTCTTGCGGCCACGGGCCTGGAACTTCTTTTTCAGGGCCGGGAAAATTTCATCTACCACCATAGAACTCTTGCCCGAGCCGGACACGCCACAGACCACGCTGATGGCGCCCTTCGGAAACTTGACGGACAAGTTCTTCAGGTTGTTTTTCTTGAGTCCCTTGAACTCGTAGAATTCCGAATCTTCGGTGACGGGGCGAACCGCCATCTGGTTTGTCACGGGGATAGAACCCGTCAGGTACTTAACGGTCTCGCTCCGGGGGAACTGTTGCAGGGCATAGGGCTTGGAAAGCTGCTTTGGAGAGCCTTCCGCCACCACCTCGCCGCCAAATTCACCAGCTGCAGGGCCCATGTCGATGATGTGGTCCGCCGCCTGCATCATCTTCATGTCGTGTTCCACCACCACCAGGGTGTTTCCCAAGTCCCTCAGACGGTACAGGGAATCCAGCAGCTTGGCGGTATCGCTTTCGTGGAGGCCTACCGTGGGTTCGTCCAGCACGTAAAGCACTCCTTCGAGGCCGCTACCGATCTGGCTTGCAAGGCGGATACGCTGGGACTCGCCACCGCTAAGGGTGTCGCCTGCGCGGTCAAGACCGATGTAGCCAAGACCTACACTTATCAGGAATTCCAGACGGCCGATGATTTCACGGAACAGGGGCTCCGCTACCGTCTTCTTGCTTTCGCCGTTCTTTTCGCCCTTGAAATTCACATGGGTGAACCAGTCCAGGGCCTCGGAAATACTCATGTGATGGACATCCATGATATTCTTGCCCGCGATACGCACGGCAAGGTATTCAGGCTTGAGCCTTTCCCCGTGGCAATCGGGGCAGACTTCGCCATCCTTGAAATGTCCGAGACCAAGGCAGGTATCACAGGCGCCCCAGTGGGTATTGAAACTGAAATGCTTGGGATTGAGGGCAGAATCCATGTACCAGCCGCAATCGGGGCAACCCGGCTTTTCGGAACAAGCGAGGCGTCCGCCCTTTTCGTCTTCTACGTACAGGATTCCGTTGCCGTCACGGTAGCCCCGTTCAAAGGCCTCCACCAGACGGGCACGGTTGGATTCCTTCACCACCACGGAATCTACGACAGCAAGCACCTGACGCTCCCGTGTGGGAACCTTCGGCAGAGGAAGTTCCACCAGCTTTTTACCCAAGTAAGCCTTATGGTAGCCCTTTTCTGTCAAAATTTTGGACAACTTAACTTCATCCTTGATTTCAAAAGGAGCAAGGATTGTCACCATCTTGTTCAGGTCACGGTCAAAGGCATACTGCATCAGGTCTCCCGCGGAGTACGAATCCACGGGTTTTCCGCAATGCAAGCAATGCGGCGTGCCGACCCTCGCCCACAAAATGCGGAAATAGTCGTAAATCTCGGTGAGGGCCGCCACCGTACTCAGCGGACTCTTGCTGGCGCTCTTCTGGTCGATGGCGATAGCCGGGGCAAGTCCCGTGATGGAATCGATGCTCCCGTGGTCAGGGCGGCCGAGGAAGCGACGGGCGTAAGTACTGAGGGTCTCTACAAAACGGCGCTGGCCTTCGCTAAAGAGGGTATGGAAAGCGAGGCTGGACTTGCCGGATCCAGAAACTCCGGTGATTACCGTAAGCTTGTGCCGGGGAATGGTAACGTCGATGTTTTTCAGGTTGTGCTTGCGGGCGCCGTGCACCTCCATATCCAGGGAGTAGGCCTCCCCCGCCTTGAGGGACCTGTCGAACTGCTTGTTCTCCCCATGCTTTTTCGAAAGCACAGGCGCCAGGTATTTGCCGGTCTGGCTTTTCTTGTTCTTTGCAATCTGCTCCGGAGTGCCTACGGCCACGATGCGCCCGCCGCCCACACCCGCTTCGGGCCCGAGGTCGATAATCCAGTCGGCGCACTTGATTACATCCAGATTGTGCTCAATGACCACCACGCTGTTTCCGAGACTCCGCAAGCGGTTCAGGCATTCCAAAAGCCTGCGGATATCTTCAAAGTGCAGCCCCGTAGTGGGTTCGTCCAACAGGTAAAGGGTCTTGCCCGTACCCGGGCGACGCAGTTCCGAAGCAATCTTGATGCGCTGGGCCTCGCCGCCGCTGAGGGTGGTAGAAGGCTGGCCAAGCGTCAGGTAACCCAGTCCAACTTCCACAAGCAGGTTCAAGGGTTCTGCAATTTTTGGCAGGTCCTTGAAAAATTCCGCCGCATCGGCAATGCTCATTTCCAGAATTTCGGAAATATTCTTGCCCTTGAAATAAATTTCCCGGGTAGCATCGTTAAAACGCTTGCCGTCGCACACATCGCAGGTCACCTGGACGCTGGGCAAAATGTGCATATCTACCACTTTTACGCCCGCCCCTTCGCAGGCGTCACAGCGACCGCCCTTCACGTTAAAACTGAAACGGCTCTTGGTGTAGCCACGGACCTTGCTTTCGGGCAGGCTACCGAACAGGTCGCGGATATCGTCCCAAATTTTCGTGTAGGTCGCCGGATTGCTCCGGGGCGTGCGACCGATAGGCGTCTGGTCGATTTCGATTACCTTGTCGATGTTCTCGAGACCTTCCAGGTGGTCGAACTTGCCCACCGGTTCTTCGGAATTGTAGAACACCCGGGCAAGTTCACGACGCAGAATCTGGTTCACGAGAGTACTCTTGCCGGAGCCGGAAACGCCGGTAACTACGGTAAAGGCTCCGTCCAGCGGGATTTCCACGTCGATGTTCTTCAGGTTGTTTTCGGACGCGCCACAGATTTTCAGCTTTGGGGTATTCTTGTCTATCTTCTTGCGGTTTGCCGGAATCTCGATGGCCTTGCGGCCGCTTAGGTAGGCGCCCGTAAGCGAGGACTTGTTCTTTTCCAGCTCCTCCACCGTGCCCGCCGCTAAAATCCGGCCGCCCTCTACGCCAGCGCCGGGCCCTACGTCTATGACGCAGTCGGCGTGACGCATGGTGTCTTCGTCGTGCTCCACGATGACCAGGCTGTTGCCCTGGGCACGGAGGTGCTCCAGCATTTCCAGGAGCTTGTCGTTATCCCGCGGGTGGAGTCCGATACTGGGCTCGTCCAGAATGTAAAGCACCCCCTGGAGCCCTGCCCCTACGGCACTGGCCAGGCGGATTCGCTGGGCCTCGCCGCCACTCAGGGTAGAAGCCTTGCGGCTGATGTTCAGGTAGCCAAGGCCAACAGTCTTCAAGAAATTCAGGCGGCCCCGGATTTCGCGGAAGATTTCCTTGCCTATCCGCAGTTCCTTTTCGGAAAGTTTTAGGCCATTGAAAAAGTCGGCAGACTTATCGACGGACCAATCCGTCAATTCCGTGATGTTGTGGCCATGAAACTCCACAGCATTCGCCATGCGGTTGATGCGGGTACCCCCGCACTCGGGACAGACGCCGATTTTCATGAACTTGCGGAAATGGAAAATATGCCACATGTCCCACAGTTCCTGCATCACGGAAACCACGCCGCTTTCGTTGCCGCTGGGAGGGCCGTACAAGAAGGCGTGACGCTGCTTTTCGGTCAGCTTTTTCCAGGGAGTATCCAGGGAGCAGTGCATCTCGTTGGCGATGGTCCGCAAGTTCCGCCAGCCAAAATCAGAAAAGATAATCGTGCCCGTGTCCTTCTTTTGGCAGGCGAAACAGCCCTGCTTGATAGAAAGGTTCGGGTCGGGCACTACCAGGTTCAGGTCGAACTCGCAACTTTCCCCCATGCCCTTGCAGGCGGGGCAGCGACCTTTCGGGTCATTAAAGCTGAAGAATCGGGGTTCCAGTTCCGGAATGGAGATGCCGCACTTGGGGCAGGCAAGCTCCGTACCCTGCAGGCGGTATTCTTCATTCAATAAAAAACTCACCAGTTTTCCATCGGTCAGCTTCAGCGCCCCTTCCAGAGCCTCCCGTAAGCGGCTCATATTCTTGCGTTCCAGCGTCATGCGGTCGATGACCGCCTCGATGGTGTGCTTCTCGTAACGCACCAGGGCGGGCACTTCCTCGATCCTGTAAATCACACCATCCACACGGGCGCGCACAAAGCCGTCTTCCTTGAGTTCGGCCAGTTCCTTGCGGTATTCGCCCTTGCGTTCCTGCACGATGGGGGCCATCACCGTAATCTGCTTGCCCTCATCGCCTACATACAAATTATCCACAATCTGGTCCACGGTCTGGGCCTTAATGACCCGACCGCACTTGGGGCAGTGGGGCACGCCCAGTCGGGCAAAAAGCAGGCGGTAATGGTCCAGAATCTCCACCACCGTACCCACGGTACTGCGGGGGTTGCGGTTCACCGTCTTCTGGTCGATGGAAATCGTAGGCGAAATGCCCCGCACACTTTCTACCTCAGGGTGTTTCATGCGACCGATGAACTGGCGGGCATACGCAGACAGCGATTCAACAAAACGGCGCTGGCCCTCCTGAAACACCGTATCAAAAGCAAGGCTGGACTTGCCCGAACCCGAAACGCCGGTCACCACCACGATAGAATCGCGAGGAATTTTCAAATCCACATGTTGCAGGTTGTGTTCGTGGGCGTCGCGGATGTCGATAAACTTGGTCATAGAAATAAAGATTGGAAATTTTTTCGACCACAAAGATAGTGAACATTTGGATATTATTCAAGTTCCATTTTGCTTACCTTGCCAAAAAAGGGCTTTTTAGCTATATTCGGCACTCACCTAACGGGGATATAGCTCAGTTGGTAGAGCGACAGGTTCGCAATCTGTAGGTCATGGGTTCGACTCCCACTATCTCCACTCAAAAGAGGCAGACAAAAGTCTGCCTCTTTTTTTACATAACAAGACCGTTCGCGCTAAATTTCGGTGCAAATTCTCCGGCCTGCGCTCACTCTCGCAACCACGCCTCGTTAATACGAGGCGTTTGTTGCTCACGATTGGTCGGCACTTTGCCGGCCTTTTGTTTTTGAGTTTTGCCCGGTAATCAATCCCTGCCTAGGCAAAATAGACAAAACTGGTCTTCTTCAGTTCTTTCAGGGACGTCAGCACCACATGGTCAGGGCCGTTCAAGGCGGACACCGCCGAACCGATGCTTTGCTCCAGTTCGGCACCACTTCGTCCATGGAACATGGCGTAAAGGTTGTAAGGGAACCCTTCAAAAGGGGAGCGCACATAGCAATGGGAAACATGTGGATTTTCGGCAAGTAACATTCCCGCCCCTTCCGTGTCCGCAACGGTAAGGCACACCATGGCGTTTGCGTCAAAACCCGCCTGCTGGTGCCTGAGGACAGCCCCGAACCGACGCATAATTTTAAGGTCCAGGTCACCCCGAATTTCTTCGATGTCTATTCCCAAATCAGAGAAGGGCGTTTGGGTGTGAGGAATATCCTGGCACAAGAGGTTAATCCGATGGCGGTCCTTTGCATCAGGGACAAAAGACTCGACACCCTTCGAATCCATCTTATCAACAACCAGCTTATCCGTGACCTGAGCCGATGCCGTAGCCTTCATCACCGTGTTTATCTTGAACATCCTGCTGGCCGAGAGCACATGGGCATCGTGCAGGCCCGTTTCCGCCTCCAGAACCCGAACCGTTTCCTGAATTTCAGCCTCCGAGCGGGCGATGACGGTAAACCACACGTTGTAGGCGTGACTCCGGACATAGTTGTGGGTAATGGAGGGAATCTTATCGGCAGCAGCCGCGAAACTTTCCAGCATACCTTCGTTCACCACTCCTGCACAGAGTCGGGAGATGTAGCCCAGCCTGCGGGAGTCATAGACGCCTCCCAGACGACGGATGACGCCGGACTCGCGGAGCCGTTCCACGCAACCGAAGGCCTCTTCTTCCGAAACGCCGAGAAGCCGCCCCAGCGCGGCGTAGGGACGCTCCTCCAGCGGGAAACCGTCCTGTATAATCTCCAGAATTTTCTGCTCTAGATTTTCCACGAGAATTCCCTACCCCGGATTTCGTCCTTCACGGTTTCGCCCGCCTGGACGGCAGCTCCGGCGAACAAGATGGAATTCTCGACACGAGCGCCTTCGGGCAGTTCCACTCCATTCTGGACAACTGAACAGCCGACCTTCGAAACGCGATCCAGCACCGTCGAGTCCAAGCGGTCGCCAACCCAGCTGTTCAGCCCCAGCTCCTGCAGGCGGGCGTCGCAGGCGGCCTTCAGGCCCGCAGGGCTTCCCATGTCGATCCAGGTGGCATCCATCTGGCTGCAGTCCACATAAATCGGGTGGCCCGCAGCAAGTTCCTGTTTCCAGAATTCCCGGATGTCGAACTCACCGTCCTTGATGCGGGCAAGGGCCGCATCGCTGTACCAGGACACTCCCGAGAAGGTGGCGGGCTTGCCCTGTTCTGAACCGAAACGCCCTGCCACACCTGCCAGATGGCCATCACCATCTACACGGAAGGTATTTACCTGAGGGAACTCCACCGCCAAGAGCGCCACGTCGCAACCATCGCGGCGGGCGTTCTCCATAAATTTTTTCAAGTCAAAACGGCAGTAGGCGTCGCCGTTCATCACCAGGAGCCCGCCGCGATAACCTTCATTGTATATACGTTTCAGGGGGCCTGCGGTCCCGAGGATTTCCGGTTCTTCCCAGACCTTCTCGAACCCGAGACGGCTACCTTCGGCTATCACCTGTTCTGCAAGATAATGGGCGTTGGCATGGAGACGCACAGGCCCAAGCTCCCTGGCGCGAATCGCCTGGATTTCCAGGATGCTCTTGTCCACCACGGGCACCAACGGCTTGGGCATGTCTTCGGTCAAGGGCCGAAGCCTCGTGCCGAGGCCAGCCGCAAGAATCAAGACGTTGAGTTTTTCCGCTTTCTCAGGCATTTCGTTTTATAGGAGATCCCCGCCTGCGCGGGGATGACAGTCTAAAACGGGACTACTCGCCGGTGCGGTAGTTGGGGGCTTCCTTGGTAATCGTCACGTCATGGGGGTGAGATTCACGGAGGCCTGCACCCGTAATGCGTACGAAGGTCGCCTTCTTGTAGAGTTCTTCCAAGTTGGCAGCACCGGCATAGCCCATGGCAGAGTGGATACCGCCAATCAGCTGGTAAACGGTGTCGCGGAGGGGGCCCTTGTAGGGCACGCGGCCTTCGATGCCTTCGGGAACGAACTTGCGGGGTTCCTGAACGCCACCCTGGAAGTAGCGGTCAGCAGAACCTGCCTTCATGGCACCGAGAGAGCCCATACCGCGGTAGCTCTTGTAGCTACGGCCATCGGCGAGGATGACTTCGCCCGGAGCTTCTTCGGTTCCGGCAAAGAGGGAACCCACCATCACGGCATGACCGCCAGCAGCGAGAGCCTTCACGATATCGCCCGAGAACTTGAGGCCACCGTCGGCAATAATCTTCACGCCCACCTTGCGGGCCATCTTGCCGCATTCAACGACAGCGGAGAACTGGGGATAACCCACGCCCGCCACGATACGGGTGGTGCAAATAGAACCAGGGCCGATGCCCACCTTCACGATGTTGGCGCCGCACTTGGCCAGTTCCGCAACCGCTTCGGGAGTGCAGACGTTGCCTGCGCAAATCGTGAGCTTCGGATACTTTTTGCGGACGGTCTTCACCATGTTGCGCACACCGATGTGGTGGCCGTGAGCCGTATCGATGATGAGCAGGTCCACGCCGGCGTCCACCAGGGCGGCAACGCGTTCGAGAGTATTTGCAGAAGTGCTCACGGCAGCGCCAACGAGCAACTGGCCGTTCTTGTCCAGGCTAGCGTTGGGGTTGTTTTCGCGCTTCAGAATGTCGGTCATGGTGATAAGACCCTTCAGAGCGCCGGAAGCATCCACCAGCGGGAGCTTCTCGATGCGCTTTTCGGCGAGGATTTCCTTCGCCTTTGCGAGGTTCACCTTGGGACTTGCCGTCACCGGATTCTTGGTCATCACGGTGCGGATCTTCGCGTTCATGTCGCTCACGGTGCGCAGGTCGCGGCTGGTAAGCATGCCCACCAGCTTACCCTTCGAGAGAATCGGGAAACCGCTCACCTTGTTACGGGCGCGGAGTTCAAAAGCGGCAGAAACCGGCTGGTCCGCATCGAGGGTCACCGGGTTCACAACGATACCGGACTGCCACCGCTTGACCTTGCGGACCTCTTCGGCCTGGTCTTCCACGCTCATGTTCTTGTGGATAATACCGATACCCCCCTGCAGGGCGAGGGAAATAGCCAAAGGAGCCGTAGTCACGGTGTCCATGGCGGCACTGATGATAGGAATGTTCAGCTTGATGTTGGGAGCGAGCTGGGTGCTCACGTCGGTCTGGGCCGGCAAAACAGAAGATTCAGCGGGAACAAGAAGGACGTCGTCAAACGTCAGGGCTTCTGGCAAAAGTTTCATAATAGACCTCTTTTGCGTAGTAAATATAGAAAAAAAGAGGCTAGAATCTAGGGATTAGGGGCTAGAAAAAAACGTAAAAAAAGCCTACAGCGAAAAGACCCGCTTGATGTCGTCCACCCGTTCCGTTACCGTGAGGGCAAGCTTTAGCAGCACCGCCGCCTTCTGGGGCGCAAGTCTCCCTGCGCAAATACAGCCGGGGGCAAGAGTTTCGTTCAACGTCACCAGCCCGTGATGGGTGCGGCTCGCTATGACCACAGGAATGTCGATACGTTCCAGGACCTTGGCCCAGGCCAGGCTGAACTCGCCCGAGCCCGCCCCCGCAATCACAAGGCCGTCCGAAACACAGGAGGCGTATTCCAGCACCTTCGGGTTTGCATCTACCGTAAAATAGACCACGTTCACCCGTGGCAGTTCCTGGAGCTTCGACACGTCGAAAAAGTTCTGCTCCTTGAGGGCGTTCCAGTTGGAACCTTCGCCGGGGCCGTCCACCCCCATGGCGTTTATGGCCGAGGCGCTGCACTTTTGCACGCTGCGGGCATCAAAGAGTTCCCCTGCAAAGAAAACCCACACCAGGTTTGCCGGAGGGTCGTCGTCGATGGCAAATCCCACCGCTGCACGGACTGCTCCCAAGAGGTTCGCCGGACCGTCGGGGTCCTTCGCCGTAGCGGGCTTCATAGAACCTGTCAACACCACGGCTTTTTCGCACTTGACCGTGAGGCTTATAAAATAGGCCGTCTCGTCCATGGTGTCGGTACCGTGGGTCACCACGATTCCATCGACGGTTTCGTCTTCTTGCAGTTCCCGAATACGGTTCGAAAGCTTAATCCATAGCTTGTCTGTAATGTCGTCGGAATTCACATTGCAGATTTGCTCCGTCGTGATTTCGGCGTAGTCCGAAAGTTCGGGCACGGACTTTACCAAGTCTTCGGCAGAAATCTGACCCGGAACATAGCCCGTGCTTTTGCTGGGTTCGCCTACGCCGGCAATGGTTCCGCCGGTGGCCAAAATTGCAATTCGCTTCTTTCCGCTTGCCATCTCTCCCCCTACAAATCCCGCGAAGAAACGTTACCCGAGTTGGACTTCTCGTCACCTAGCTCGTGCTTTCCGCCACCCATCTTCTTGAACTTTTCGCGGATGAGCTGCAAGTCGTGCTGGTAGGGATTCCGCTTGAAATCTTCAAAGGCCCAGGCCGTATGGTGAAACTGTCCCTTGGCGTAAGTCAAGAGCATGTCCAGCCACACGCCTCTGCCCGCATAAAGCTTGAAGGGTCCCCGCTTGTAACTGGGGAGCACCACCTTGTCCAGATCCATGTAGCCGATGTCGATATTCACCCGACGAGCATCGGGATGTGCCGCCGACGCCATGGTCAGTTCCAAGGCGTTACTCCGTTCTTTTTCGAGAGCAATGGTCTCCGGCGGGATTTCCTTTTCAAATGATACAACTCCGCGATACAGACCATCCCCCATCTCGGGCGTGTAATAGGGGGTCTGGTCGAAGGGAAACAACTTTCCCCTGTGGCGAATACTCCCCCAGGTGCGTTCCAGGGCGTCAATCACCTCCGGGAGCCATTCCGGTCCCGGCTGCAGCACAAAGGCCAGCAGTTGCGCATTCTCCGAAAATTGCGACGCTTTCACCTTGCCCCCACTACTTGCCGTTGTAGCGTTCCATGCACTTTTCCATGCCGAGCTTGAAATAGCATTCCACCAGGGCGGGAACTTTCGCGATGGCCTCTTCGAAAACGGGCCGGTCCTCGGGCGAAAACTTCGCCAGCACCCAGTTACTCAGGTCGAACTTGGGCGGACACTTGCCCACGCCAAAACGGATTCGCGGAAACTTGTCACCCACATGCTCGATGATGTTCCGGAGTCCGTTCTGCCCGCCATGACTACCATCCTTGCGGCAACGGATGCGCCCCACATCCAGATTGACATCGTCGCTGAATACCAGCAGATGGTCCACCTTCACCTTGTACCAGGTCATCAGGGCCTGCACCGCCTCGCCAGACAAGTTCATGTAGGTCTGGGGCTTTACCAGCAGGCATTCCTCCCCGGCGATGTTCACCTTCATGGTGAGCGCCTTGTGCTCGCTTTTCCAGTCCTTGTTCGGGTCGGCCAATTTCTCGACGGCCATAAAGCCCGCGTTGTGGTGAGTGTTGCTGTACTGGGTTCCTGGGTTTCCGAGTCCGACGATGAGATGCATGTGAGGAATTAGGGGTTAGGATCTAGGGGCTAGAGGTAAGAAATGTTTGGTACTGGAAATTTAATTTTTTATGGGTTGGGGGAAGTCTCCCGCACCACCTAAAGGTGGCCATGTACACTAAGCGCTAAAGCGCTAAGTGTCCAAAGGTCGCTTCAGCGTCTCGTCATCCTCGCGAAAGCGAGGATCTCCTTGCCGCTTCCACTACCCCCTCCATCGTGGTGAGCTTGTCGAACCATAGCGGGAACATTCCGTGAACACTTAATTACAGACGTAACAAAAAAGTTACTAAAACGACCGCGCATTTCCTCTTTTTTCACACCTTCATTTACTATATATCCGAGACAAATTCACAAAAAAGGAGCATCAATGCATTTCAAAAAAATTTTCCTCTCTGCCGCCATCGTATCTATGGCCGGTCTCGTGGCCTGCGGCGACGACAGCAGTTCAAATGCCGACAATTCCTCCGACAGCAAAGGCAACTGCATCGACAAGAGCCAGTGCGATGCCATGGTCAAGAGCGATATTTCCACCTGGCACTTTACCCGTGCCGACGCCTTCGGTGAACCTTCCGTTTACATATATTCTGTCGCAGACAACGGAACAGACCTGATTATAAACATTGACGGCAAAGAAAAATCCTATTCCATGTACAACATGTCCAAAGAAATTGGCGTAGAAATGGCTTTTAGCGCAGCCAAGGCTACCTGCAACGATGGCATGGAAATCGAAGGCGCCAACTACTGCGAATAAAGACTCGACACCGGTTGCGCAAAACATTCCGTTTTCCATACACAAAAAGGGTCCCGCTGGGGATCCTTTTTTATATATTAAGGATGTTCAAAACCCCTTCAAGGGCAACCTACTAAGGAGGAGATATGTCCTGTCACGCATCCAAGGTCAAGACGCTTTTGTTCACTGTGTGTTTTACACTTGCCGGATGCGGCAGCTCCGGAACCTCCCCTGATCAAAACGACAACGGAACAACATCGAGCAAGACATCCATCTTCGATGGCGAGGATTTTCTTTCGGATCTTGAAAATTCAAGAACGCTCCCCAAAAGCGTCAAAACAATAAGCGAACTTTTGGAGCTGGACTGCAACACCATTTACAAATGTGGCAAGGTCTTTGTCGAAGACAAAGACATATACGAGTACTTCCAGTGTGACGGAACAGAATGGCTACCCGCCAAAAACACCAAATTCAAAAAGCTCTGTTCCATCAAGAAAGAAGAAAGCAGTACACATCCCCAAAGCGTAAAGTCCTTTATGGATTTGGCCAGTGTCGAATGCAACGAAAACAACAAATGCGAACATATTTTCGTGGAGGATCTCAACGACACCTATGAATGCGACGGTATCCAGTGGAGCATGTTGTTGAATGGTATTTCCTCTAATGCCTGCCCCACCGAAGCCGGTATAATTGGTCTGGACGACGCTTCTTACGAAGCCGGGAAAATCGCCTGCGCAGTGTCATCTACAAACCCGTACGTTCAAGAAACGAGAATGAACGACCTCAGGACCAAGTCGACCGTGACTCTGAGCGCCGATGGAAAGCTCACCGAGGTTATCGAGTACAATCAGGTAATACCCAAGGACACCTGCGATCACTACAAGCTTGACCCAGCTTATGAATCGGTGGAATGCAACGACCAGACCATTACAACAGTAGGCAAGGAGGTCATGAAGAGCGCAGATTTTGGAGCCCTGATTGCACTCCTCAGCCAATTCTGCAAACAATCTAATGGTGCAGACATTCCCGAA
This sequence comes from Fibrobacter succinogenes, assembly GCA_902768715.1. GTDB lineage: Bacteria > Fibrobacterota > Fibrobacteria > Fibrobacterales > Fibrobacteraceae > Fibrobacter > Fibrobacter succinogenes_L. The sequence goes on from CACXMH010000022.1 coordinate 13,119, forward strand.
GCCGCAAAGGACGACGAGGGTGCAGAAAGCGAATCCCCAGAATCTTCAACAAGCACAGCAGCCTCTACCGACAGCAACACCGACTCCGCCAACAGCGGTGAAGGTTCTGCTAATAGCGGATCTAAGGCAATGGTGTCCTGCAACGTTCCCGGCGTATTGGGCGAATGTTTGGAATATGAAGAAGGAACCGAAGACGCCTCACAGTTGCTGGCGGTGTGCACAAGCGTGCTCGAAGGAACCCTCGGCACAGGATGCACCGCCCAGCAGGAAGAAGACAAATCCTCTTCTAGCGGCGAACTCACCGGTCCCACGGGAGATGTGGTTTCCTGCCTCCAAGAGTACGAGGTTATGGGCACGAAAAGCAAAGCTTGCACTGAGGCCACAGCAAATTCCGAAACCGCAACACAGCTTATGAACGTTTGCATGTCCATTGACGGATTCTTAATATCCACACTGGGTAACGGCTGCCCTGCAACGGGATTCGTCAAAAAATGTATTGTTAGCAACGAAGCTGCAACCTACTACTTTGACGATGACGCTGCCAACAAAAGTTGTGAAGAATTATCACAAAGCTAATAACACATCTACTTCACAGACGCTTCCCGCTCTATCCGTGCAAGATCATCGCCCCATTCGGCCTGGATTTTCTGCTTGAGTTTCTTGGCCAAAGACGGGGCACATCCTTGAGTAGAGACAGTTACCGCTATATTTTCACCGAAGTCCATACGGGCCGGTACAATAAAGTCCCCATCCAAGTAGTCACAGGCGTTGTTCACCAGAATGCGGCGGGCCCGGGCATCATTGCTCACCTGGGCGTTTACTGCCGGCTGGTCGGTACATATAAACACCATGAATATACCGCGAAGGTCCAGCGGTTCGTAAGGACGATTCTTTAGGATAACGACATTTTTATCCAGCGATTCAAATTCCGGATCAAACTGCGGGGCGACTACAGTAATGCGGGCACCTGTGGGCAAAAGCGTCTTCACCTTGCGCAGCGCAATACGGCCACCGCCCACCACAAGTACATTACGCCCTTCAAGGTTAAGTTCGATGGAAAAGAGATTCGCCTTAGACGAGAGTTTGTCATTGCGAGGAGAACTTTGTTCGACGAAGCAATCTCTCTGTGAGTTCACTTCTAATTGGGCATTTCGGACTCCCGCCACCACCATATCGGCAAATTCCTTCCAGTCCCCAAGGCAAGGCAAAAGGGTTATGGGAATCTGCGGAAATTCCGCCTGCAATTTTGCAACCACACGGGGAACGTCATTCTTGGAATGCCGACCGTTCAATAGCAGGTACGGCAAAAGCATAACCGATTCCACATCTTCTCTAAGCAAGGTCCGCAAGTCATTTTCCAGATCTAGAAGGCTAGTACTCGCCACACGGGTACCGGGCAAGTCATGGTGCAACTTGTCCAGGATTTCCTCGAAGCCCTTGTAGGCTCCCGGTAAAATGCAATGATGGGCGATAATCAGGATAGCTTTCACGAGTAATATTCCACAATTTTTTTCACGAGGGAGTCCATGGTGGTCTCGTCTGAGGTGACGGTTTCAAAGCCATGCTTACGGGCGGTAGCTTCGGTCAGTCGGCCGATGCAGAAAGAGGTTTGAGGTTTGAGGTTCGAGGCACGAGGTTCGGGGTGCGAGTCCGACCCTTCAATGCTTTGTGGCATGACTTTAACAAAGTTTTCCACGGCGCTGGAGCTTGCAAAAACAACGGCATCAGCGGATTCGACAGCTTCCCGCTTCCATTCCGGGAGTTCAGAAACTGGAAGCGTCTCGTAAACCACCCAGCGGGTCGCCTGCGGCAAAAGTTTCTGCAAGGTGTCGTCGGCAAGATTGCCCTGCAAGAGGAGGATTTGAGGTATGGGGTTTGAGGTCGCACCTTCGGTGCTTTGAGGTACGAGCGTTGCCAAAAGCTTCCCGAGGCCCTCACCGGTATGATCCTCGGGCACGTAATCGCAGCGGATACCGTATTCCAGCAATTTCTTTTCGGTAATTTTCCCGACACTTGCGATTTTCTTGCCGGCAAGGACGCGCACATCGTAACCGGCGGCAAACAGCTGTCTGAAAAAACTTTCGACGCCGTTCACGCTGGTAAAAGCAAGAAGGTCGAAGTCTGCGAGGGAATCAAAAATGGCGGAGGAGATCCCCGCCTTCGCGGGGATGACACAAGGGCATTCCAGAGTACGGGTTTCTATCATCGGGGTTTCGATAACTTCGGCCCCCAAGGCTGTAAGCCTTGCAGTAATCCCGCTTGCTTGCTTTGCGGCGCGGGTTACTACAAGCCGCTTTCCCGAAAGGGGCAGGTTCTTTTTCCAGGCGAGACTCTTGCCAAGCTCGACGACGCCCCCCATGATGGTGATGGCAGGGGCCGTCACCTTTTCGCGAACGATGGTCTCCCCCGCCGTCGCTAATGTAGCCATTACCGTCCGCTGGTACGGAGTCGTTCCTTTCTCGATAAAGGCAACCGGTGTTTTCGGGTCCTTACCGCATTCCACAAGGCGCTGTGCGATAAAGTCCATGTTGGCAATACCCATCAAAAAGATGAGGGTACCCTGGCACTTCGCGAGAGTCTCGAAGTCGAGGGAAAGTTCACCGTTGGATTCAGCCTTTTCATGGCCGGTGACAATGTGGAAACTGGTGGCAATCCCGCGGTGGCTTACGGGAATTCCCGCATAGGCCGGCACAGAAATGGCAGAGGTAATGCCCGGAACAATCTCGAATTCCACACCGGCATTCACAAGTTCCAAAGCCTCTTCGCCGCCACGACCAAACACGAAGGGGTCGCCGCCCTTGAGGCGGGCAATGGTCGCATCCGGCATTTCGCAGGCGAACTGCACCAGCAGCTTGTTGATTTCAGATTGTTTGACCTTGTGGTGCTGGGGCATCTTGCCCACGTCCACCATCTTCGCCTTCGGATTGCACATCCCGAGTATAGCGGGCGAAACCAGACGGTCGTAAACCACCACATCCGCCTTTTCGAGAATCTCCTTGCCGCGCAGGGTCAAGAGCCCCGGATCACCGGGACCAGCACCAATCAGATAAACCTTTCCAGACATCTGGTGTAAAAATAAAAAAAGAGCGCCTGTCCGCAAACCCGAACACGCACTCAGGAAGGTTTTCGCTAGCCCCTAAAACCTCCAGCGGATCCTCGCCTTCGCGAGGATGACGTTCCTCAAAGCAAAGCGACCTCAAACCCCTAGATCCTAGCCCCTAAACCCTAGCCCCTACATCATAATGCTCACGCATGTAGGCCAAAGCCTTTTCGGGAGCCAGCGGCTTGCTGAAGTAGTAACCCTGAATATAGCGGCAGCCTTCCCGTTTCAAGAACTGCAGCTGTTCTTCCGTTTCTACCCCTTCGGCAATCAGGTCCAGGTTCAATGTGTTGGCAATGCTAATCACCATCCGTGCAAAAGTGGCATCCTCTTCGTCGTCCGCAATGTGGTCAATAAAGGACTTGTCCATCTTGAGGGTATGCACCGGATAGCGCTTGAGGTAAGAAAGGGAACTGTAACCCGTACCGAAATCATCAATAGAAATCTGGAGTCCCATGTTGGAGAGAGCCCGCATAATGTCTATGGCCTTTTCCACTTCGCACATGGCGGTGTATTCCGTAATTTCCAGTTTCAAATTCTTGGGGTTCAGCTGGGTTTCGGCAAGCACCCGCTTCACGTCGTCCACCATGTTGTCCAGGGTGAACTGCTTTGCGGAGAAGTTTACGGCCACGCGAATATCGGTAAAGCCCATATCCACCCATTTCTTGGTCTGCTCGCAAGCCATCCGCAGAATCTGGGCACCCATAGGCACAATCAGGCCGGTCTCTTCGGCCAGAGGGATAAATTCTGCAGGGGACACAACCCCGTGCTCAGAATTGTTCCAGCGGACAAGGGCCTCGAAACCGGACACCCTGTTCCCACGTTCGATATCTACGATGGGCTGGTACACCAGCACGAATTCCTGGGCCTGTATGGCTCTGCGGATTTCGTACTCCAACTTGTACAGCTTCATGGCCTTTTCGCGGATGCCACCGGCAAAGAACTGGATACCGCCATGATTTCCACCCTTCTTCAAGTCCCTGAGCACTGCCGTGGCGTTAGACAGCAAATCTTCTACGCAGTCCACGTCCTTGTTTACCACGACCGCCATAGACACGCTGATATAGAGTTCCCGACCGTCCAGCTGGATAGGCGTTTTCACCTTGTTGTGGAGGCGCTTTACCGTAGGCATCAGTTCATCATCGGAACCCCTGCCCTCAATATCGTGAAGCACCACCGCAAACACATCGGGACCAATGCGGGCCACGCAGTCATTGTTCCTACAAGTGGAACGGATACGGTCAGAGACAATCTTCAGAACATTGTCGCCAAAGTTCATGGAATAGGATTCATTAATAGCGCCAAAGCTATCGATATCCAGAAGCACCACCGCAAAGGTGTAATCCGGCTTCTGGGCCGCCATATCTACATCTACCTTCAGCTTTTCCAAGAAGAACTTGCGGTTATACACACCGGTAAGGGCATCACGATAGGCGTAGAACTGACGGTTGCTTTCTTCCTGTTCCTGAGCACTGGTAATGGACCCGATAACGCGGATGGGCCTTCCTTCCTCGTTACATTGGGGGCGTCCCGAAATCATAATTTCAGAACTGCCGTCCTTGGGAACATTCAAGAGGCGCAGCTTCGCCGAAAATGGCGAGTTCTCCTCTAACGAAAAGGAGAATTTTTCCTTGAAGGTCGTCCAGTCACTTTCCAGGACGGCATTCTTGAGGGTATCAAAAGAATCGACAATGCTGGAAGGCTGAATGTTCAAGAATTTCGCCACCCTGTTAGACCAATATGCCTTTCCCGTAGGCACGTCGAAAGTCCAGAAACCGTCGGAGGACACGTCCACCAGCATCTGGAACAGTTCGTCTTTTTCGGAAAGGTCCTTCTGGTAATCACGGGAGGGAGCCTGTTCCACCTTCTCCGGAACTTCTACATCGTTACGAATCTTTTTTCGGTTGCCCTGAACAGGAAACCTGTAAAAAAGCGAAACATAGGCAAGGAAAATAATCGCAAAAAAATAGGGGATAAACCCCATGGGTTTTTCAGACAAATGAACAATATCGGGAATAAATGCGGTAAAGAGGAAGCACGCAAACAAAAGCGCGAAACGCAGAACGACATGTTCGTCAAATAATCTCATATAATCCCTAATGGAGTGAATATAACTTAAAACAGGGGATATTCGGGGTCTCCCCACAGTCCAACTCGGACTATTCCAACTTGGAATATTTACAGCTCTTCTAGCCTAGAATAAAGGCTGTAGAGCCTTTGGACTCCATTTTCAAGCCCATAATAGTGCTTGATGTAAGGAATAAGTAAGGTTAGGAACAGGATATCCAAGGCCAAAACCAGGTACTCCGGCATAGCCACAAAAAAAAGAAAGCCGCCCACAGTAAGCAGAGCAAAAAGAATCATGACCAACTCGTGAACCAACCTTTCGTGCTGGAAAAATCCGATATGGGTTCGAACCGAGAGCAACTCATCGCGCGAAAGGGGCGTACCCAGGGCAATACGCTGCTCCAGACTGCAGGCGTAATTTTCAAGATCCTTCAACATGTCCTTCAATATATAGATTTTTTTCAAAAAAAAATGAGCATTTCGATCATAAGAATATTATTTTCAGTATATGGAGTCCCTAAAATTCAATTCACTCCCCGAATTGTTCTTCGCCACCTGTCATCGAGAGGATTTTGGCGGCTGGTACCAGCGACAAAACGGGACATGGACTCTTTTTACAAGAGAAAACCTGGAACGAGACACCCAGGCGGTGGCTCTTGCACTCCATAACCGGGGTGTTAACGACGGAGAAAGCATCGGGATTATCGCCGGGAGTTCCCCCTACTGGTTTATGGCAGACATAGCCACCCAAATAAACCACGCCCGGGTAGTCCCCCTATTCCCCAACATTTCGTCGGAAAATTTCGTTTTCCAGTGCGAAGACTCCCTTGTCCGAATTCTGGTCATAAACAACTTGAACGACCTGGACGCGCCCCTGAGAGATGCCCTCTCTAAATTTACCACGATTATCTGCATCGACTCCGCCTCGCCTCTCCCAGAAAACGGAATATACTGGGACGACCTATTGACCGAAGGCTACGGGCTGATGCAAGAAACGGACAACACAAACTGGCTGCAGCACCAAATTCAGAGCATACGGCCAGACGACCTTTTCAGCATCATCTACACCAGCGGCTCCACCGGCAGACCCAAAGGGGCAGAGCTCTCCCACCGGAACATGCTCTCCCAAATCCAGAGCATCCTGGACCTCTATACCATAGATCCGGAAAAAGACCGTTGCCTTACCATGCTGCCCGTAGCCCATGTATTCGAGCGGATGGCTGTCTATTTTTACATTCTGAATGGCGCAACCGTCTATTTCGCCGACTCCCCCAAGAATGCCGCCAAAATCATGACAGAGGTAAAGCCCTCCGTAATGATTGTGGTCCCCCGCATTCTTGAACGGCTTTACGAGAGCATGACCGCAGCGGCAGACAAGGCCAGAGGGCCTAAGCGGCTCATCATCAAGAACGCCATCAAGCTTGCCAAGCTGAACGACCCCACCAAAAAACGCAGCCACGGCATGAGGTTTTTCGACAAGTTGGTCTATTCCAAGATGCGTGCTGCCATCGGAGGGAACTTCAGGATAATCGTTTCCGGTAGTTGCGCCCTGAACAAGAGCATCTTGCGTTTTTTGCTGAACATCGGGCTTCCGGTTTACGAGGGTTACGGCCTTACAGAGTGTTCCCCCGTAGTCAGCGCCAACTGCGACCACGCCCTTGCCCTAGGCAGCGTGGGCAAGCCCCTAAAGCACCTGCAGGTAAAAATTGGCGAAAACAACGAAGTCATGGTGAAGGGCGACAGCGTATTTGCAGGCTACCACAACATGCCGGAACTCAACGCCGAAATCTTTACCGAAGACGGATTTTTCAAGACGGGAGACCAGGGAAGCATCGACGAAAACGGTTTCCTTTCCCTTACGGGCCGCATCAAGGAGCTCCTAAAGACCAGCACCGGCAAATACGTAAGCCCCAACCCCATCGAACTGGAAATCAGCCGTCACCCCCTGGTGGAACAGGCACTGGTCATTGCCAACGACCGCAAGTTCGCCTCCGCACTTATCTGGGTCAACCCCGAAGGGGCTAGGCGCCTGCTTCGAATTTCCAAGGACGATTTTCGCATGGACCTTGCGCTGAAATCCCTTAGGGTCCGTGAATCCATCCTCCGGCACATCACCCGCATCAACCGCAAGCTGAACCACTGGGAAAAAATCTGTAGGTGGAGCCTCATCGGGGACGAACTTACCATAGAATCCGGTCTGCTTACCCCCACCCTAAAAATCCGCCGAAAAATTGCCGAAGAACGCTACGCCGACAAGATTGAAGGGATGTATTCGACACCCATCTCCTAGATTCTACCCCCTATCCCCTATTTTTATTTATATTACAGTTATTCAAACAAAGAGGATTACCATGAAAACAAAAATCTTTACACTCCTGGCCGCATCCACCTTGGCCTTCTTCACGGCCTGTAGCGACGATAGCGGAAGCAAGTCCATCGCCGAAATTTGCGCCGACGGATTGTCCGAAGACTGCCTTATCGGCACATGGACGCTGAAGTCTATTAGTCAAAAAAGCGACAAGAGTGTTGTCATTACCGACTTTTCTTCAGCTCCTGGAAAAATGGAATTTCGTGAAGACGGAATCTACCGCTACACTCGATCTGCTATGGGAAGTTGCGGTGGCGCTGACGAAGGAGAATGGAGCATTTCCGAAGATGGCAAAAGCCTAACATTCTTCGAAAACAAGCAGGGTGACTGCATTGAATTCCAGAAGAAATATGTCGTAACACCTTCTATCGAGGTCGTCGGCGAAACCGTCACCTTGAGCCTCAACAAGGTCGTTTTCCAGCAAGACGAAAGCGAAGGCTTAGATGCCGGCAACGACGCCGAAGTGTTCGTGCGCACGGAATAAGCACTCTATTTTATGGATACAAGAGTCTCGCAGTCATGCGGGACTCTTTTTGTTTACCGCCAGCGATGCTTTTCGTATTCGCGGAGGGACTTGACCGCGCCCAAGATCTCTCCGCTGCCCGTCACCTGCGGTTCGATGCGGGCAAGGAACGCCCCCACCGTCTCCCCCGGCATGCGGACAAAACCTTGACGTTTTAAGATTTTCTCTGCTCGATCAAGCAGGCGAATCCAATTCAATACTCGCTCATCCGGCTTTATCCGAACCTTATGTCTATTTCTTTTAAGCAATCTTCGGACAAGGATTACCAGCAAAAGCAAAAGGGGCACTCCATAAACTAGAGGATTGTTCAAAAGTCCCTGGGTCACACTCTGCCAGTCATCCACAATGCGACGCCACTCGCCTTCTTTCACTAAATGCAACAGGCGAGCCAAGCGTCCATTAAAACCTTCCCACCAAGACGACCAAACAGGGAGTTTTGAAAAAAGTCCTGGCTCCATGGGAGGTGTCGGGTCAAAAGAATACCAGTGTCCGTTCCAAAGGACTTCTACCCAAGCATGACTATGGTACCTGCGAAATACAACATAGTCACGATCATCGATACGTTCTGGATGTGCAAAGCCCGTCACATAGCGAGCCTGAATTCCTTGATGACGCAAGAGCAAAACCGCAAGTGTCGTATAGTATTCACAAAATCCTTCTTTGGCTATCCAGAACGCTCGCAAGGGATCACCTTTGTTTTCACGAGCACCAGGAACAACCAGAGAATATCTAAAGTTTTGAACAAAATAATTTCTGATAGCCACCAAGATTGCCCGCTCATACGAGCCATCCGACAATGAATCTTGTACGGAATCCCTTTGGGGCAAGTTCATAGCAATAGCAACAGAATCTACAAAGGGTTTATGAGACTTACTTATCTGCAAGTAAGCAGAATCGCCATTATCATGAGGTAATTGCCAGACCGTACTACCAACAGAGCCATCCACAAAATAATACCAGTCTCCACGGGTCCCGTTCGCTCCAGCAAAAATTCCTGTTTTGTAGAAATCCAGGGAATCCGCATTCTTGGCGGCCACTCCCACTGCATTAGACGGAGTAAAAAGAAAGCCGAAATTATCCATAGCCGACTGCACCCACACTGAACGCACATTTTCACGCCTGGTGGCAGAATCTACAAGTTCAAAGACCGGGTAATCAATGCGGTAATAGGCCGGGTAAAGCTTTTGTTTAGCTTTTGCAGGGAGTTTCCAGATATCACCTACATATTTTTCATAGACAGCAGCTCGTAAATATTCAGGAGCATTTTTATCCCACACCCGCAAAACGACCTGACTATTGTATTTGGAGATGTAATTGCTGGAAAAAGAACCTAGAGAAACCGTCGGATCAAACCCCATCACGCGATTGCGTTCATAATAATCATCGCCCCAGCGGCCGTCGTAACTCCGGTGGTTTTTCCAGTATTGCCAGCCTCCGAAAGAAGTAAACCCGAAGAAGGCAATCAGCAACAAGAACAGCCCGTACTTGTACCAGGCCGTCCTTGTGCGCCTGTAGGCAAGGATGGCAAACAGTATGCCCACCGCTCCCAAGATGCCTCCGGAACGCCCTGCCTGAAACATTCCCAAGAGCAAAGCCGCCACGCCATCAAAAATGACAAAGGCCTCGAACCCGCCCCGCCCAAGACTCCGTTTCTGGAGCCACGCCAGAGTCAACAAGTACCAGGCCGGAATAAACACCACGTAGGGCGAAATTCCGTTTTCCACCTCGGGAGTCACCACCCACCACAGGGCATAGGGAACGATGGCCCCGTAGGCAAAACGCTTCTTGTACAGGGGCGTAGGCTTTTCCAGCCTCCAGTGAAGGTACAAGAATCCCAAGGCGAAAATAATTCCAAGCGGGAGCATCTCGCTGGAGATTCCCAGATTCACGGAAGCAAGCACCAGGAATAGCGTCTTGAATATTTCCCTCAGGGATTTTCTCATGGGAGCAAATCCTCCTGCCGGGTCAAAGAGATTTTATCCTTCAAGAGGGAGCAGTGGACCATCAGGGTATCGTCACCCGCTGCCGTCAGGACTTTTCCGCCACAGACAAGGACCTGCTTGTGGACCAGCGGGTTTTCTTCCCGATGGAGCCCGAGACGCAGCACCGGCCCCATGGGCCTTGCCGCCGGAGACCAGGGGCCCTCTGCTGCAGGCCCGCTCTTTTTGAAGGGACTTGCCGCCGGAATCCGAGCGAGGGCGGCAAAAAGACTGTCGCTACCGTCACCTGCGTTCAGGGATATTTCTTCGTCGTTTATGAAGAACCGTCCGAGAATTCCCCGTTCCATGAACCAAGCGCCCACTCCTGCCGCAAGGCGTATAAGGTCCTCTTGCAAGGAGCGCTCCTGCATAGTGTTTCCCCGCACATCCAGCACCATCACTATTCCGGCGCCCCGTTCCGCCTCGAATTCCTTGGTAAAGGGCCTCCCGTAGCGGGCAAAGGCCTTGTGGTGCAAATCCCGCAGGGCATCCCCTTCCTGGTATTCCCGCACCCCCGAAAAATCCAGCCCACGGGCAAAGCCGCTAGTCAGCAGGGGCGCAAAGACCATGCCGCTGCTGCCCCAGGTCAAAAAATCAAAGGCCGATATTTTCACGGGTTTCGGGTAAACTAAAATCTCTGCAGAGCCCGCCTTGGCGCTGTACCGCAACATGCCCATAATTTCGGGAATCAAGAGAGACACCTTCCCTACCGTATAGGCTCCACGCTTCTTGGTTCTGACCTTGCACTGGAGCATTACCGATTCACCCTGATTCACAAGCACATAGGGCGATTCTTCGCTTGCAAGACTGGCATCCATGCGGAAACAGGAAAGGGATACCGCGTCAATCCGGTTTTTGGCCGTCACCTGCACCTGGACCGTTGCCGTTTCGCCTTCCATAACAGGAGAAACTTCTATAGTCCCCGCTTCAAAGCGGTTCTTCCGGCAGGTCATAAAAAGGGAGGGGAACAACGCCAGGAACAGCAAAAAATCCAGTCCGCAGAAAATCCAGGCGGCCCAGAATCCGGGCACGAGTCCCGCCACCATAGAGAAAAACATCAGCGCAAAGGCGCTGTGACCGGCGGGCATAAAATACTCCTGCCAGATAAAGTAAAGCCGCATGAGAAGCCCCGTCCTCTTGGGAGTCCGGGGGTACGCCTCCAGCAGCCACCTTATGGAAGGAACCTTCGACATGTTCCCCGCTTCTACTTAGGAATTTTCACCTGGGTGCGGATAGATTCCAGAATGTTTTTCACCGTAGAGGCGTTTCCGTCTTTCGCAAAGACGCGGTGTTCCATCACCGCGGAATACACCCGCTGGATGTCGTCGGGATTCACAAAATCCCGGCCCTGGATGTAGGCAGACGCCTGGGCCATCTTCACGAGGTTGATTCCTGCGCGGGGGCTTGCGGCCAGGCGTACGGCTGGATTTTCACGGGTGGCCTGGACCAGCAACACCACGTACCGTTCCAAGGATTCGTCCACGTGAACCTTGCGGACGGCATCCCTCGCCTTCAGGATTTCTTCGGGCGTGGTAACGGCGGTCAGCGTGTCCAGGGGTTTACCTTCCCGGTGGCTCCGCAAAATCTGCAGTTCCGTTTCCGTAGAGGGGTAGCCCAGCGAAAGCCTGATCAGGAACCGGTCCATCTGAGCTTCGGGCAGGGGGAACACCCCGTGGAATTCCACCGGGTTTTCCGTGGCCAGCACCATGAACAGCTTAGGCAGCGCGTGCCGTTCCCCTTCCAGGGAAACCTGACGCTCTTCCATGGCCTCCAGCAGGGAACTCTGGGTGCGAGGCGAGGCGCGGTTAATTTCGTCGGCCAAGAGAATCTGGGTAAACACGGGCCCCTTCCGGATTTCAAAGTCCCCCGTGTTCATGCGGAACACCGCCCCGCCGGTCACATCGGCAGGCAACAGGTCCGGCGTGAACTGGATGCGGGCGAAATCCGCCCCGATGGCTACCGCCAAAGCCTTAGCCAGCGTTGTCTTGCCTGTTCCGGGCACATCTTCTACCAGCACATGACCGTCGGCCAGCAGGGCCATGACCAGCATTTCTACGGACTCCCGCTTGCCAAGCAACACGGAGTCCAGGGCGTTCAAAAGTTTTTCAATCATGTTCACAATATAACAAGGTTTCGGACGTTAGCGACCCGATGCCCACCTTAATCTCGGATTCGGGCAATGGTCCTCGTGACCATCGGGCCAGACCCATACCTCGTCGGCAAAAGGGCACTCCGGAGATTTTCCGTCGCAATCCTTACCGGATACGGCACAGGAGCCGTCTCGATCTTCGAAATACAGGCTTCCTTCGCAACGAACTTTATCGGAGTGCAGCACCGTCCGTAACCGTTCTACTGCTCCTTCGGGCAAGGCAAACCTTTCCCGCAATTCTCGTGACGCACAATCCAAAAACACCACCGGATTCCACTTGATCCGGTTAACGCCGACTCGTTCCGCCCATCGCAAAAGTTCCGACGTAGAATCCACATTTTCCCGATGGAGTGTCACCTGCAGTGAAACAGTGGCCACAGCCCGCAAACTGTCGCCCTCCTGCAACCGTCTGCGAACGTCCAACAACTTTTTCACGTTGGCCTTCCACTCACTTTCGGGCAATCCACCCGTCTCGTAAGAAAGGGTACTCACCTTGATGTCGCTACAGGCTAAGAGCAGGCTTTTCATTGCTTCGTCACTCCCCCACTTTTTAGGAAAACTCCCGTTGGTGGTCAGGTTCAAAGGAATCTCGCAACTCCTGCACAATTCCAACAGTTCCTCGAAATGAGAATAAAGTAAAGGCTCTCCCATTGTGGAAGGAATCACCTCCCGCACACCTGAATATTTTTCAATGGCCCGCCGAGCCACTTCTATGGGCATCTCGCCAAGACCAGCCGGCACCCCCCGCTGGTTCAAAAAACACAGCGGGCAATTCAAGTTGCAAACGTCTGGATTGGTGAGCAGAGTTAGGCGGCGCATAGGGCAACGCCAACGTCAGCGACTTTCTCGAAGGTACTTAATCGCCGCAAGAGCCGCCCTGGCGCCTTCGCCTACGGCTACAGACACCTGCAAGATACCGCCGGTGCAGTCCCCCGCCGCATAGAGTCCCGGAAGGGTGGTCTGCAAATCGCCGTCCAGCACAAGCTTTCCCTGGTCAAAGGCGGCCCCCGCCTTCAATGCCAAATCCGTAGCGTTGGCGCTACCTAGGGCCACAAACAGCCCGTCGAAGTTTTCTTCAGTACCGTCTTCGTATTGCACGCCCTGGAAAGCTCCTTCGCCTACCAGCCCCTGCAAATGCCGCTTTTCGATGCGGACCTTGTCTGGGAATTTTGCAGAAACTTCTGCACCGTTGGTCAAAAGGGTTGCAGAACCCACCACCTGCAAAAGTTCTTCGGTTTCGTGAAGGGCATATTCGCCGTTTCCAAGCACGGCCACGTTCTTGCCCTTGTAAAAGAAGGAATCGCAGACAGCGCAATAACTAACCCCGTGGCCTTCCATCTCGGCCATTCCCGGCAGCGGGTGCTTTTTGCGAGCAGCGCCGGTAGCCATGATGCAAACCTTACCATGATAAGATGCCGTAAGCCCCTTGGCCACAAACTGCGAACCGTCAAACATCAGGTCCATCACTTCGTCATCTACAATCTGCGCGCCAAGATCCAAGGCCTGTTTCTTGCCCACCTGCAAAAGTTCTTCGCCGGTCAAGGGCTTTTCTAGGCCGTAATAATTCTGGATAGCATGGGCTTTAGAAAGCGCACCGCCATCTTTACCCACCAACAGCACATCGAGCCCCGCACGGAGTCCGTACAGCGCCGCAGAAACACCTGCAGGACCATATCCCAGAATCAAGATATCCGCTTCAAAGTTATCCATCTCAGCCTCCAGAAAGATTACGCCATCGTTTCCTTGATGCGGGCCCATCCGTCTTCGGGAATCTGGGCGCCCATCACCTGCACCACTTCGTTAGAAACAATACTTCCCAGGTTGCCGGAGCGTTCCATGTCCCAGCCGTTCATGTAGCCGTACAAAAATCCCGAAGCCCACAGGTCGCCCGCACCGGTGGTATCAATGGCCTTTGCAGAACCGGCCTGCACGCGGGTCACCACTCCATCTTTGGCAATCAAAGCGCCACGCTTGCCTATTTTCACCACGGCCACCTTCGCCTTCTTGGCAAGCACATCCAGAGCTGCCTCTTCCTTGACTCCGGCGTAGGCAAAGGCCTCGTCTTCGTTGGCGATAATGATGTCGATCATCTTTTCTTCGAAAAGTTCGTCAAACAGTTTGCGGCAGGCATCCACCACACCGAAGCTGCTAAAGTCCAGAGCCGTTTCGACACCCAGACTGCGGGCAAGAGTAAAGGCCTTCTTGAAACACTCCCCATTGAAGGCGCGATAACCTTCGGCGTAAAGCAGGCCCACGTCGTCGTAGAGGGCGGGCACAAAGTCGGCGCTCCCTAGAAAGTCAGACGCTCCAAGGTAAGTCCACATGGAACGCTGGGCATCGGGAGTCACCGCCGAAAATACACAGCCCGTAGCCGCACCGGACAGTCCCAGCTTGGATTCCACGCCGTTTCGTTCCAGGTGCTTCTGGAAGATTTTTCCCAAGTCGTCGTCACCGATTTTAGAAATGAAGGCGGACCTGCCCCCTAGGCGCGAAAGTCCCACCATGGTATTGCAGGTAGAGCCACCAGGCACACGCACGGGATTTTTCAGCGACAGCAGGAACTTTTCCATCTGGGGCCAATCCACCATGTTCATGCCACCCTTCTGCACTCCCTGGGATTCAATCCAGGAGTCATCCACATTGGCCAAGATATCCACCAGGGCAGCGCCCATTCCTAAAACCTTTTTCATCAGTAACCTCTCCTACGGCGCAGCCTTTCGCTGGCCTTCAACAAAAACTGTCGTTCAGATTCCGTCAACGACTGGATTCCTTCTGCATTGACTTTTTTCAGGATTTCATCCATCCGCTTCTGTTCGTCCATGTAAAAGACTTCACCTTCCAGAACTTCGGGTTCTTCGACACGAGTATCTGTCCTTTGCCCATCCCGGTTTTCGGTATCAAAGGGATTGTTCCATTTTTTATAGCGGCCGGGGTGCTTGGAGAACAAACGGAAAAAACCGGACAAGGGCGAATTGTAAAGAATACTGGAGCTCTTGGTAAACACATTCTGGTACAAGGCCATGTAGATAAATCCCGCCACAACGCCACCCAAATGGGCGAAGTGGGCTATGGCATCGCCGGTATTTGCAAACATCACATCAAAGGCAACCATCACCCACATGGCATGCTTGATTTTCATTGGGATAATGAAGAACATCAAGATGCGTCTTTCCGGAAAAAACTTGTAATAAGCAACAAACACCCCCATCAAGGCACCAGAGGCTCCGATAATGGGATTATGGGTGAGTCCCAAAATACTCATGCCAACACTGAATATGGCCGCAAATATTCCACAGAAGAAATACATGAAGGCAAAATGCTTGGCCCCCATCCATTCCCCGACCTCTGCACCGAACATCCAGAGCATCAGCATATTGAAAAAGAAATGCATAAAATCCACATGAATAAACATGTAGGTCACGTAACGCCAAGCCTCGAAGGGTGCGGTCGGCAAAAAGGCTCCAAAGTAGAGGATATACTCCTGAAGCGAACCATATCCAACACCGGGCAGGTTCAAATGCAACCCTAGCATGCCACCCACAATGGCCGCAATCGCAAACACCACAGCGTTTGAAATCAGCAGGACTCGAATAACCTTGGGTAAGAATCGAAAGGGCGTCATAATTAGCGGCTAGTTTTCAACAACAAGGGAATGACTTCGACATGGACATAGTTCGAAAGCAATTCTCGACCATCTACCGTATCCGAAACGCCGGCCTTCAAGAGCTCGCGAACCACGGAACTGCTTAGCGATAGGTGTTCCGAGGCGCTGGAGAAAATAACCGTTTCGCATTCGGGATAAAGAGTCCGATTGTTCCAGGCGATGGACTGTTCATATTCAACATCCATAGCACCGCGCACGCCCCGGACCAGAAACTTCGAACCGACGCTTTTCATAAAATCTACAGTCAGTCCATCATAAGAAGTCACTTTCACATTCGGGATTCCGGCAACGGACTTGTTTATGATGGTCAGGCGGTCCGATTCCGAAAACATGTTCTTCTTGGAGGCGTTTACGGCAAGCACAACCCACAGCTCATCGAAAAGGGCGGCGGCCCTTTTGACAATGTCCAGGTGTCCCAAGGTAAACGGATCAAAAGACCCTGCAAATACAGCAATTCTTTCCATGCTGTAAATATAGTCAATAGGGGTTAGGTTTTAGGGATTAGGGGTTAGGATTTAGGGGGGGGCGTTGTGAGGATGACGTTCCTACGACCTATAAATCACCAACGAGGATTCCCCATAGCGACGGACCTGTACCGTTCCCGCATCGGAGGCCTCTTTGACCCATGCAGGCATATTTCGACTGGGAGCTTCGAACACGGCTACACCACCAGGATTCAGCCACTGCCAGAAAGAGCGCAAGTCCGGATAATCCATATCCTTGAAGGGCGGATCCGCATATATCAAATCAAAGCCGCCTTCGGCACACAGTTCCTCTTTATCCAGAGTCAGCACGTTCTTTTCGTACAAAGTAAGATTCTTTTCCAGGGACAACGCCTTGTACCCCTGCAACAAGAGATGCGCTTGGGAATGAACCATTTCCACAGCCACCACATGGGCTGCCCCGCGGCTCAAGGCCTCAATTCCCATAATGCCCGAACCCGCAAACAGGTCCAGCATACGGAATCCATCTACGGATTGCAAAATATTGAACAAAGCCTCGCGGGTCCTTGAACCCGTGGGCCTGGTTTTCATACTTGGAGGAGAAGGGACCATCCGTCCGCGAAGGTCCCCGCCCGTAATGCGTATCGGCATATTAAGGAACGACGAACATCACGAGCTGCATAGAACTCTGGATGTCGCGCTTGGCAAAGGCCATTTCCATTTTCGTCACACCCACGCGGACCGGAGATTCCAGCAGGGCCGTTGCAAAGTTCTGCAATTCCGGGAAATCCGAATTGGCAGACAACGTGTAGGAATAGCGCTTATAAACACCAAAGTCTTCAACAGAAGGCTTTTCAAGTCCCTTGACAGTAAGCTTGCAAAATTCGTAACCGCAGCAAGATTCGGAGTCGAAACATTGAACAAGCCAAACGCGGTAATGTCCGTGGCCGGAGCATTTTCCGGAAGAGGCGGAGTTCTGAAATCGGCGCTCACCGCTTTCAGGCGTTCCAAGAAGCTCCGCTGAGAAGTAGGCTTGGCAGCCACACCTCGAACGTAGTAGTAGTTGGGCGTCTGGAAGATGCAGTCAGAAAAGCCCACATCATCAGGCGTAGCCGTAGAAAGGAACGTAAGGAACTGGGCACTTGCCGCTTTCTGGTAAGAAAGTTTTTCCAGAGGCAGGTAAGACTCATAATTCGTTCTGCTGTTGTTGTACAGGGCCTTGGGATTAATTTCACCCACCACCTGCTTCACGGTCATGCCTTCGCGCATCTTGAGCACGGCCTTCTCGGCGGCAGCCTCCGCTTCCAAGAGTCCACCGGCAGTGGTGGTCTGTCCAGCACCCAAGGTCAAGGCCTGACTCGGGTCTTCGGCACCAATCAAGGACAAGTATGCTTCGGGCAAAGCGCCCTGCAATGGAGCAGGCACACCGAACACGCTCAAGAAGCAGCTGAACGCCACCACCACAAAGGCGGCGGCAAGT
The DNA here is from genome assembly GCA_902768715.1 of Fibrobacter succinogenes. GTDB lineage: Bacteria > Fibrobacterota > Fibrobacteria > Fibrobacterales > Fibrobacteraceae > Fibrobacter > Fibrobacter succinogenes_L. The sequence continues at coordinate 30,892 of CACXMH010000022.1, forward strand.
CCGATCGTCAGCAACTTGGACTTAGAAGATTTCCTTGCCGCGCGGACATCGGTCACATGGACCGGATTCACGTTTTCCATCAAGGAAGAACGTTCGGCAGCTTCAATCAGGTTTAAATGAATCATACTTCCTCCATCAGGTTCAGGGCAGCACCGATAGCACCGGCACAGCTGAGAACGGCGGCAGAATCAGCTTCTTCCACCGGAAGTCTAAGGCTAGAGAAAGAATCCATCAGGACAATCTGGTATTCAGGAAGCGCACCCTGCAGGTTTTTCATGAACAGGGGGTCTGTAGCCAGTTCGCCGCACAAATGGATTTGCTTTACATCAAAGGACACGTCATCTTCCTTGGCATAATCGATTTGCTCACGAATGCCGTTGGCCAAGAAACCGTACGCTTCTTCGGCGGACTTGTCCACCAAGGAAAGGGTAGATACACAGCGCAGGTCCTGGAGCCTGTCCTTGGAAATCCACATCATGGTAACGCCCGCAAAATCGGCCTTGATAACGCATTCCAGCCCATCGATATGGTCTGCAGCATCCATCAGGTTCAGCAGCGAAAGCACATCCACTTCCATGGTCTTGGGCGCTAAGCCCTTGTTGCGGAAGCCTTTACGAACTCCATCCACCCATTCACGACGGACGGCAATCAAAAGCACGGTCTCACCGACGGTGGCGTCACCGCACAGGACCTGGTAGTCCATGATATAAGAGCCTTTTTCGGCGTTGGTAATCAGACCGAGATACCATTCCAGGTAGTCTTCACGGTTGGCGCAAGCCTCGGCGGGAATAAAAACCTGCCTCACGACGGAGCGGAAAGCCGGTATAGACAGGGACACCGCCTCTACGGATTCCTGCTGGATGGATTCCAACCAAGCCTGGAGGACCGTTTCAAAAGTGTAAACGTCATCCAGGGGACTGGTCCCCGTCTGGAGGATAGCCGTGCGCAAGACCCGCTTTTCGGCGGAGTCCAACAGGGCCACTTTCAGGGATGCATCCCCGACCTCAATACCTAGATAAATCTTCGTATCACTCATATACTCAACGACTTATGAAAATGTACACCCTAAAACTAATCAAAAATCACCCCCTGTAGGAGGCCTTCCAGTTTTTTCTTGCCGATTCCGGGTACTTTTTGCAAATCCTGTGGGCCCGAAAAAGGGCCGTTTTGTGCACGAAACGCCAAAATTTTCTCGGCAAGCTTGGGTCCAACCCCTTTCAGGGCGCACAATTCCTCTACCCCTGCAGAATTGACATGTATGGGCAATTTTGGCTTTTTTTGTTTATTTTTCGCGTTTTTTGTTTTTTTTGCCTTTTGACCATCATCCACAGCGGATGTTACTTTGTCTGTAACCACGATAAAGTCAGGTCCGGACATTTTCGAGATATAATCTCTTTCGGCGATATATTCCAAATTGGAGTATTCTTCCACCTGCCCGATGGCGGGTACACCCCAGGGTAGATAGCGGAAAACCAGCCCAAGTACCAAAAAGACCAGGGCCATACGGAGGATTTGTTTTTCGGGAGCGTTCATCAGGAGCACCTACGGACTACGCAGGGGCTCCTTAAATCGTCCGTCCAGCAGCCCCTGCTTTTTTTGTTCATGTAGCAAGGCTTCGACGGCATTCGCGTCAGAAGGCACATCCACAGAGATGCTCTCATAGGGACTCTGGACCATACGAATAGGGCGCACACCCATAATCCGCATCTGCTCCAAGGAGCGCTCCAGTTCAAGCTTACTCTGGGACAAAGAAGTAAATTCATCGCGAGACTTGCGGGAATAGGCGTAGATTCCCTGGTGCTGGAACCACCGGCCAGCTTCGCCTGCAGGGATTTCCCGGCGAAAGTCAACAGCAAAACCGTCCTTGACCAAGACCTTCACCACTGTCTTCAAGGGAACATCTTCCGGCTTAAGCGGGCAGGCCACCGTCACCCAGCAGTCCGGGTTTTCGGCAAGAGTTCGGGCGACATCGCACAAGACCGAAGGCTCTACCAGAGGTTCGTCTCCCTGCAGGTTCACCACCAGGTCAAGGTCCAAGGCACGGGCGGCCTCTGCCACCCGGTCAGAACCGGTAGCCGCCACCCCCGTCAACAAAAATTCGAATCCGGCACGGGAAACTACCTCGGCAATCTCGTCGCTGTCGGTAGCACAGACGATACGGTCAAAGCATTCCGCAAGGGCTGCCCGCTCCAGGGTGCGGACAATCATCTCCTTACCGCACAACTTGAAAAGCGGCTTCCCCGGAAAGCGGGAAGACCCCATGCGGGCAGGAACAATACAGGAGACAGGAGACATAGTCCAGGCAAAGGAGGCTTCTAGCCGCCAATGACCTTGGGAATGGCGAAGTGGTCGTTTTCCACCGCCGGCGCATTTGCAAAAGCCTGCTCCAGGGTGAAACCCTGTACAGGTACATCTTCGCGAAGAACCGTCTCGCCAGTTTCGACGGCGGTCATAGGTTCTACATTGGAAAGGTCCAGAGCCTTCAACGCTTCCAAATGATTGAGCATCTTGTCCAGGTGGCCCTTGACGGCAGGAATTTCCTCTTCGGAAATGCTCAGGCGGGACAACTTGGCCAATTTTAGGACTTCATCATTTTCAAGCATAGGACTCTCCAATCTTTACCAGCGGTAATATAGAAAATTTTGGAATGAAAGGCAAATGAGGTTCTAGGTGTGAGGTCGGGGCTTCGCCCCTTTGAGGTATGGGGTATGAGTTATGAGTTATGAGGTGTGAAATTAGTCCATTTTCGTCATGTTCGCGACCTGTGGTGAGCCATGTCGAACCAAAGCGAACATCTGCTTGCATCTCTCAAGCAGAACCTCGCCTTCGCGAGGATGACAACTCTTGAGACCTGCAGCCCTAATACCTAAAACCTACAACCTAACCCCTATCCCCTACCCCACCACCTGCAGGGCGGCATATTTCAGGATAATGGTACGCAGGTTTCCATCGCCAAAACGCACATCTACGCGGGCGTTGTCCCCCTCTCCGTAGCAGCGGGTAACAGTCCCAACACCGTACTTGATGTGCCGCACCTTTGCTCCCGGATGGAAAGGATTCTCGCTGTACTCGTCATAGACAATGCGGGGGCCCGACGTATCCACAGAGCTGGTGGTCGGAGCTACCTTTATGGGATTGCGATAGACGATACGCCGGTCGTTCTTGCGGACCGAATCCGGAACGGAACTCCTGGAGCTGCCGAACCGAGACCCGCCCGAAAATCCCGACGAGCCCGTGCTAGAAGCTCCGGAGCCAAAGCTCCGGTTGCGAACAAAAGACGGAGCACTGTTGTAACGGGGCTTTTCAGGAGCATCAGGCGTCCAGCCCGAAAAGGCGGGCCGTTCATCTATACAAGGCGTAAATTCTACAACAGAAGGGTCAAGTTCCTTCAAGAAACGGGAGGGCGCAAAAGGCCGGATAGTTCCCTGGAAAAAGCGTCGTTCCGCATGGTACAGGTAAAGCTTCTTTTCGGCACGGGTACAGCCCACGTAGAACAGGCGGCGTTCCTCTTCAAGCTGGTCGTTGGCCTCCTTGACGCTCAGCATGGAGCTTTCCCGAATCAACGGGAAAATACCGTCGTCACAGCCGGCAATGTGCACCGTATTGAACTCCAGGCCCTTCGCCATGTGAATGGTCATGAGAGTTACATGACCCTTGGAATCGTCCACCTTCTTGTCGGCGTCGGTCAAGAGGGAAATATCCTGCAAAAAGGCATCCAGAGTTGCCCCCGGTCCGCAAGAATTCCTTGTAGGCAACATCGTTTACAATTCGTTCTGCCAAAAGCGGAAGCGGAGTCTCTCCGGCGGCCACCAGTTCTTTCCAGGACTGGACCAAATCTACAAAACCTTTCAGCTTGGGAGCGGAACGGGACACACCGCTAGCCTCGGCCACAAGCATCTGCCAGAAGGTTCCTTCGCCGTTTCGAACGCGGGCAAGGACATTTTCTACCGAAGTCTTGCCGATGGCGCGGGGCGGCGTGTTGATGACCCGCAGGTGGGCGGCATCATCCTTTTCATTTGAAAGAAGACGCAAATACGAAAGAATATCCCGGACTTCCTTGCGGTCCCAGAACCGCGTGCCGCCAAAAATCACTGATGGAATGCGGTTGTCGTTCAAGGCCTTTTCTATCACGCGGGACTGGGCATTGGTGCGGTAAAACACCGCCGTCTTGGAGTAATTCGCCTCGCCCGCTACGGCGATCAAATCTGCTATCTGCTGGGCTTCGCTTCGGTCGTCCATCGTGTGCCGCACACGAATGGGGTCGCCGGCCTCTTCCTTGGAATACACCACTTTTTGCATTTCCAGAGGGCGCACGTTGTGGGCAATTACGGAGCCCGCCCCCTTCACGATATTTGACGTAGAGCGGTAGTTCCGTTCCAATTTCACGATAGTCACCGGGGCAAAATCCCTATGGAAATTGCGGATAATCTTGATGTTCGCACCACGCCAGCCGTAAATGCTCTGGTCGTCGTCGCCAACCACCGTCACGTTCTTCCGCTCGTTAATGAGCAACTTCAAAAGCTCATACTGCACGTCGTTGGTATCTTGATATTCATCTACCACCACGTACTTGTAGCGTTCTGCCAGCTGGTCTGCCAAATGGGGCACTTTCTGGAGCATGAGCACCGTATTGAACAGCAGGTCGTCAAAATCCATGGCGTTGGATTCCTTGAGGCGCTTCTGGTATTCCCCGTAAAGTCTAGCCATTCTCTCCTGGTCGGCAAATTCCGCGCGCATCATGGCGATTTCCGGCGTCTGCAAAACAGCTTCGCCGTTGGTATATAGAATGGTGTTCTTGTATCGAGAAATGGCTCCGTGAAGTTTTTTTACTTCGGACGCATCGTAATTTTCGCCCAGTTCTTCCTTGAGGATTTCTTTCAGAATCCGTTTCTGGTCATCGTCGTCATAGATGGAGAAATTGTTGTCGTACCAGGAGCCGCCCATGGCGTGAATCACGAAATCCTTGGTTAGGCAAAGACGCAATAGCTTAAGGCACACCGAGTGGAACGTGCCCATCCAGTTGAAGGCCAGGCGGACCTGCAAAAGCTTCTGGATACGCTCCTTCATTTCGCGGGCCGCCTTGTTGGTAAACGTCACCGCCAAAATTCGGTCCGCCTCCACCTGATGGAATGACACCAGATGGGCAATCTTGTAGGTGATGGCACGCGTCTTGCCCGAACCCGCCCCGGCCAAAATCAGCATAGGGCCGTCAATCTTTTTGGCAGCCGCCGCCTGTTCCGGGTTCAGTTCACGATTCAAGACAACATCATCAACCACGTTCGCCATCAAAAAGCTCCTTGCACAAATGTACAATATAGCAAAAAAGGCTGAGCAACAGAAAAAGCCCGGCTAAGCCGGGCTTCTTAAGCATCAATCAACTTACTTTGACTTGGGCCGCTTGTAACCGAAAGACTTCAGCAGGTCTTCGGTGACCTTCTTGCTCTGGTTCATCTTGTTCACGTTGGTGGCCTCATCAAAGGGCGGCAGGTCGCAACGCAAGGTGCTCTTCATGGTGAACTCCGTCTTGTAAACGTAAGCACCGGTTGCGTACAGGCGGCCATTATCCGTATGCAGGTCGCCGTTCTCGTCGGGCTTCATTTCAAAGTACAGAGTCAGCACACCGGCATCGCTTGCGTAGCTCGGATCGTTCAGGTCCTGAGTAAAGCTGAAGTAATCCACGAACTGTCCAAGAGACGTGTAAATCCAAATCTTGGCACTCATCTTGGTATCGTAAATGTTCGCCTTACTGATGTCGCTACCCAGATCGCTCTTGAAGTCGGCGGAGCAATGCTCTTCCACGAATTCTTCCACGGTCACCTTCTTGCTACCCACGGCATCGACGGCATCCAAAAGAATCAAACCGTCACTGCCAACCAGGTCATCGAGAGTGGCTAGGCCGCCAACAGAATTGATCACGGGAACCTTCGTCTCGATACCGAGAGTGGGGCCCAAGTGGTCGGTCAGGCCCGGATAGACTTCTTCGCCAGGCTTGGCGGCCTTGTTCTTGAAGCTTCCGCCAACCTGTGTCTCGATTTCCTTGTCAGCCTGGGGGTTGTAGATAGACACTGCGAAGGTCTGGCCCTCTTCGGGTTTCTTGCTGGCGTAGTACTTGTCCACGTCTTCCTTGGTAATGTTCGTCACAGGCTTTTCTACAGTAATATCTACGTCCTTGGTGTTCTTGGCCATCACATATACCACCGCAGAAGCCTCGTTACCGGCCTTGTCGCGGTAGAAGCGGACAATCTCGTTGATTTCTCCGGGCTGCAGGCCTTCGACTGTCAGGCTATCCTGAATCTGGCAGCCGCGACCGTCGCCCAAATCCACGCACCACTGGACTTCGACCATGTTGGAATGCAGCACGGCCTGGTCTTCGGGAGAAAGGATCTTCACCGTAGGCGGAATCAGGTCAACCACAATGTAAACGGACTGGGTAGAAGAGTTGCCCATCTCGTTTACATAGGTGTAGCTTACCTCGTAGCCAACGTTGCCATCCTTGTCCTTGGTCACCTTGCCCTTCTGGTCAACGGTATAGCTCACCTGGACTGTTGTTTCGCCAACACCCTTCGCCTTGGTGGCATAGTCGTAGGTCACCGAGAACAGGACTTCGCCTTCGGTCAGGGAGTAGGCATACACAGGAGCGGCATTGCCGATTTCAGAACCAGAACCGCCATTGGAACCGCTGTTCGTCCCGGCGTTAGAGCCACCGTTCGCACCACCGTTGGAACTACTATTCGTACCACCGTTGGAACCGCCATTAGAACTGCCAGGCTTTCCGCCGTTGGAGCCGCTGTTGGTGCCGGCATTGGAACCGCTGTTAGATGTACCGGCGTTGGCCGTGCCCGTAGAGCCCGAATTAACCGTCGTGGTCTTGAGTGCCTGACCCGTGGCAGCATCGGCCATGTAAGACACGTTCACCGTTTTGCCGCCTACGTTCACCTGGTAAGACACCGTGATGACTTCGATGGAATCAATCTTTCCATTGGCGCCAATCACCGGAATCTTTTCCACATTGCCGTTCTTGTCGGTCACGTACGAAATCACCACATCTACGCCGGCAACCTTTTCTGTATAGGAAACCTTGACCTGGTCGCCATTGTACTGGGAGTAGGTCACGGTTCCAGTTCAGCATTCACCGTAAAGGAACGGGTCTCGTAATTGCAGGTAGAATCCGTATAGGACTCGTCCAGCACGGGTTCCTTGACCGTAACCACGATGTCGTTGTTCTTCTTGTTCACATACACCGAGGTATCTCCCTCTGCCGGGGTTTCGACCAGGGTAAAGATGTTGCCACTGTTGTCATGCTCGGCAGCCGTTGTCACCGTCACTTCGGGAGTACGGGTGCTGACAAAGATACCCACCGTTTCGGTAACCCCGCTGTTCTTGGTGGGGTCCTTGTAGGTAAGCGTCACCACATTGAAACCTTCGTGGAGATTTTTATGCCAGCAGGAATCCAGCCGTTCGCCTTCGCACATGTCCTTGCCATCGGCAGTCCACTGGATAAGCATGCTGTTCTCGTTGGTGTACAGGGTCCCAGTCGGGTTTGTCCAGTTCTGCGATCCGCTGCCAGTCTCTGCATAGGTCACCACAATCTTCGACGTTTCCTTGACATCGGAAATATTGATGGTAACAGTGGCCGTGTCGGCATTGCCATCGGGATCCTTTACCTGTACCACCAAGGTATATGTCTTCTGGGTTTCGTAGTCAAACACGTCGTTGGTCTTGATGACACCTGTATTGGCATCGATGGTGAACTTGGTCTTGTCGCCACCGATAGCGGTAAAGGTGTTCTTGCGGAAATTCTCGTTCTGGTCGGGGTCGTACAATTCCAGAGTACCCACCGTAGTTCCCTTGGGCTGGTTTTCGGCCACCGTCATGGTGGCGTCATCGATTTCAGCGCCTTCGTTGATATCCTTGATGGTGATTTTCACGAGGGTTTCGATACGATTGTGTCCATCGTTTACAAACACCTGGATTTCAAACGTCGTCTTGGTGAGAGCCTCGAAATCGATTTGCCTTGCCACCTTGACCTTGCCAGTCTTGGCATCAATGCTAAAGGCCTTGCCGTTGTTTCCGCTACCAAAGGAGAACGTGAGGGTGTCGCCTTCGGGATCGCTGCCCGTTACCGTACCCACAACGGAATCTACAGGAGCGTTTTCGCGGATAGTGACCGTAAACCCGCTAGCCGTGGGCAACTCGTTGCCGTCAATAACGGTTATCGTTGAAGGAAGTTCAATGCAGCTGGGCGTATTGCCAGGTTTGCCGTTATCGCAAATGCGGATTGTCAGGACATAGGAGGAGTCCGTCTCGTAATCGATGGCATAGTCCTTAGTCACCACGATATTTCCGTCAGGCGTAACGTTAAACAAGTTATCCGGGTTGCCGCCTACGATGCTATAGGTCAAAGCAGAACCGGCATCTTCATCGAAACCTTCTACGCAACGGTAAAGAACATCGCCAACCACACAATCCACAGGAGTTCCAGCCGTGGCATTTTCTTGTATGGTTCCGTTACGGACCGTCGCCGTTGGAGGTTCGTTGACGTCGATGACGTTGACAAGAGCCCAAGCCCTCACTGTATGCACCCCATCGGAAACATCCACGCCCAGCAGGTAGAGCGAGCCATCCTCGTAGTTCGGAGCTCCCGTTACCGAAATCTCACCGGAGGAGGCATTGATTTCAAACAGGGAACTGGCGTTACCTTCGGCAATGGTATAGGTCATTGTCTTTTTCTCTGGATCGGTGGCAGTAATCTGGCATCCCTTGGTCCAGGTCGTAGTGTTCTCTTTTATTTCGCAGGTGTCATTCTGAACCACCGGAGATTCGTTTTCATTGGTAACCCGCACAATGGCCGTAACGGTGGTGTCTTTGCCATCCTTGTCGGAGACCTTCACGCTTAAGGTGTACTTGTAATCCTGTGACGCCAGCGCTTCGTAATCGATGTTCTCTTTCGTGTAAACCAGCGCAAAGGTATCGCCCTGAACAAACTCCTTCCTTATCTCAAAGACTCCATTCGGATCGCCAGAGGTAATGGTGTATGTCAAGTATTTTCTTCCGTCTTCAGGGTCAATCGCCTTAATCTGGCCTATAAACTGACCGATACCGCCATTCTCCACGACTGTAGTATCAAAACCAGCGGCCACAGGTTTTTCGTTCACATTGTTAATGGTCACGTTTACATTTACAACCACTGAGTCCTTGCCATCAGAAACCGACACTAGCAAAGGATACACGGGGTTAGCCAGGGCCTCGTAATCAAGGGTGCCATTGACCTGAATCTGACCGGTAGAGGTGTTTATCTTGAACACATTCCCTACGTTTCCGTAAATAATATGGTATATCAAGGCCCATTTTTCGTCAGGACTCTTCAATGTAGTCGAATCCACATCGTGACCTTCCACCTTGCAAACATTTGTATTCTTGGCAACATTCTCATTGATAGTCTTGTTGCAGCCTTTTGCGGTGGGAGCGTCGTTCACAGGGGTTACGTTGATGGTCAAGGTATAATTGCCGGAAGCAGGTGCCGTCACACCTTCTGCCGGATCATTAATTTTGAACGAGATAGTCGTGTACGGAGAGCCGGACTGGTTAAGTGCAGGAACAAACGTCAGGTTCCCAAGATTACCGCTTGAAACAGACAAGCCTCCAGCCGGAAGCGACGTAACGTCCGAACCGTTCAGCTTGAGCGTTCCCTTACCCGGAAGACCCGTGATAAGCACGTTATAGGCGGTTCCGGTTCCATCGGAACATTGCGCCGGGAAAAAACCGTTAAGGTTAAGGACAGCGTCTTCCGGGACGGTCACGCTGTTATTGGCACCAACAATATTGCAAGGAGTCGTATTGTCATTGTCGATAATCTGCATAGAAACTGGCCACTCACGGCTATTGTCGCTAAACACGCCCCCAGTCAAATTAAAGATTTGCAGCGTAAAAAATTCGCGGTTTTCTGCAACGCCATCGTCGTTTATCCAGATCTTGATAGGAGTTTCCGTTTTCAGCGAGTCCTTAGGAATACGGGCAGACGCCGTATCCGCGCCGCAAATAGGTAGGGAGATGTAACCTGTACATCCCGACTGGCCGCTGGTGGTACAAACGTCGTTAATGTTGGCGAGCGTGGACCCCGACGCCACGGTACCGTTAAATTCAAAACAGTACTTGAAGGTCACGTCAGTAGTAGGAGCTTTGGTGAGACTGATGTCCAGTGAGCTTCCGGTATATCCTCCAACGACATCGGCCTCAGACAATATCTGGTTCGCCGCCATGTTAAGTCCAATCTGAGGCGGGTTGAAGGGGACATACTTGAAGTCCTTTGCATCGAAATCGGCATTAATTCGAATGACTTTTCCAAGGAGCTGTCCGGCAAAATGAGTATGCTGCGAAATCGTAATCACGCCACTCGAGAGATATGAACCTTGCAATGTCTTATCCGCGGCTCCCATGCTAAGATCGTTGGGCGTGTAGAACAAAAGATTTCCCGCGTAATCGGAATTGGCGAGAGGAGTGTCCGAAAAGCCGACCCATGCGGAACCGTTCCAAGTAGCACCCTTGGCATACACCACAACGATTTCACCACTGGTAGAACCTATTCCAGTAATGCTCCCTTCTACATAAATCTTAGTCAACCGACCATTGGGGGGCATCACCACATGAAGTTTCGCGTTATTCTGTAAATGAATTGAAGGGATTACAATGTTGTAGGCACTAGAGTCCCCATCTGGATTGGCAGGAACATGGATATACACGGTTCCTCCATTTCCACTAATCGCATTTATTCGATGCATTAGTTCAGAGCTATAATCTGGGGTGGGTATATCCAAGTCCGAATCCACCGCATAGACCTGTTTTGTATCGGTGCAGAAGCCTGCATTACTTGTAGAAATAGAGCCATGAGCATTGGAAACGCCAGTGCTTGTATATCCATTATAACTAGAGGCACAGTTCTTGCCTGCAAAATAGTTGTTCCCTGCTCCATTATTGCTCGCATTAAAGGTTCCATTGAAGCGGGTAGGTCCAGTCAAGATAGAGTCCGTTCCCGTTTCATTGCTAAAGGAGCCGCCAAACATCAAGGGGCCACCAATGGAGTGGTTAGAGTTTCCACCCATCTTGAAGTTACCCGTCGCACTACCCACATAGCCCACACTGTCCGTTATATGGATATTTTGGCCCACGAAATTAATACCTTCGCTACTAACACCCGTAGCGAACAGCTTGTATTTCATCAAGCGTTTCCACTTTTCTAACTGTTGGTCTTGCCAATCAGAATCCGTCTGTCCATTTGCCTTAGCATTGAACTTAAACGGCTTGACATCTATCTCGTAGGTAGGTTCGCTCGCATACGAGGCGCAGACGGCCCCGACCACCAGGGCCAGTCCTAGTAAATTTTTCTTTAACACCCACATACACAGTCTCCTGGGCAAGGCCCAAATCCGCAAGGTCCCCTCGACAATGCGGCACACACTATGTTAAATATACTTTATAATTCCCGTATTTCAAAATGGAATGTTTCGATTTGGATACATTTTAGTGATAAAAAAGACCTTTTTTTGCACTTTTTTATAAAAAACGCCCCGGAAGCAGGGTCCGGGGTCGTGAGAGGAGAGCCGTCCACCACAGGATTTGTCACTTCAGTTCGCAGGCCCTGGCTATGATTTCCGGGGACACCCCCTGGGACCGGAGAAATTCTATCACCTGGGCCCGCCCCTTTTCCATGCCTTTTTCCATGCCTTTTTCAAGGCCCATTTCCATGCCCTTTTCCATGCCCTTCTTCATGCCGGCCCTTCGACCGGAGCGTTCCGCAGCACGCCGGGCATCACCGGCACTCACAAAACCCATCCTCTGTCCTATGCTCTTGAAAGCCATCTGCAGTTCCTCCAAGTCCTCTTCCCCAATGAACTCTCCTAAATATAAGTTTATTTTTTCCAAAAAACAGTCTTTACCAAAATTTCCCAAAAGTTCCAGACGGCATCCGATAGCGGAAGCCATTTCCGACAACCCACACCTGTCAAAGGCGTATTTCATCACCAGGGCCCCAACAGCGGCCTCCACGTTGACTTCCGAAAGACATCTCTCATCGTCGAGCTCGGACAAATTAACCAATGCAAATTCAAAGGGAAGATCCTTGCCTTGAAATTTCGCACGATTTTTCCTTCTGAAATCGGCCAAAGGGTCCCACCCTCTTGTCCCGTTGTATATGACGATGGCCTTTGTCGGAAACCACCGAAAATCCGTATCATTCTTGTTCACCATTATATTGAAAGCGTACCGTCCTAGCTGATCCAGAATCCGTTTATCGGTATAGGACTTGTGTTCCAACAGGATTCCGACAAAGAGATCGCCTCCTCCTGCAGATTTCGCCCTGAAGGCCAAATCCGACTCGCCCCTTTCCTGGACCTCGCTAAACAAGCCTGATAGCGGCGACAGGGTATCCAGATCTACACCGTCAAGTATGGAATCCAGCTCCCGGTTGGATTCGCGCGCAAGGGAGAGCAGGGTTTTGGCGTTGGCGGGTTTTGAATAGACGTAGCGAAAAAAACCATCATGTTTCTTATTTTTTACCCTTTTGTTTTCTTTTTTCATATTTACCCCGTTTTTGTGTGTACACCTATATAAACGGAGATGCCAGTCAAAAAAAGCCTGGAAAAATTTATTTTACAAGTTTGTGTGTATTCGCAAAAAAAACACCCCGGATTTATGGTCCGGGGCGTGTGAATAAGTTTTTTTAGACTACCATCCTATTCCGCATTTTAATCCAGATGGCGGATTGGCGTATAGTATAAACACATACGAGCTATTTAGAGTCACAGGTACTTTAGTCCCTAGGTTACCCCAACTCCCTGATTGAATATTTTGCCCATTAAAGACTCCAATAATATCACTTGAAGCGTTTCCTGAAACGGTACAACCGAACCCATTTCTAACTTCAGAACCTCCTATAGTAACTCTATAGACTCCTTCGCCAAAAGATTTATAATTTGTTGAAACCGTATCAAGCGTCGGTTCCTTATACACCACATTGAATGTACAACTACCACTCCCTATCTTGTTCTTTAGAGTTAGGGTGTAGTTCACTGTATCTGCAGAAGATTCCCCAGCAATGGACAACGAGCCTCCACTATATCCACTGGAAGATGAGGCGATGTTGCTACCACCTGTTTTCTTCAGAGCATAACCGCACTTGTCGTTATCGTAATCGCAACCGGAAATGGACTTCGGATTGACTGTAAGGGATGCGCCCGTAGCCCAAACCTTGCCGTCCACACTGCAAGTCGGTTTTGTTTCCGTAACATTGCGCACCGTGGCACTCGGGCAGGAAACACTTTTCGGCGTCGTACTGCTTTCATCCACCACAGAAATCGATTCGCTATAGGTACCCGCCGATGAAAATCCCTTGGTAACTGTATAGACATCGCTTCCAGAAGCCGTTACAGAGCCGCTCCATGAGATAGAGGTCACATCATAACACCCACCCTTGGTCAATGTCCATGTGTAAGAAACAGGATTGTTCTTGGTAAGGTTATTACTTGCGCTGTTCAACTTTACCGTACAAGAGTAACTGTTCGACGTATTGCAATCCGCCTTAATGGTAACTGCATCGCATACAACATTTTTCCCGCCCATGGAGAATACCACCGATTTCTTATTACCCGCGGTAGAATATTTTATGTTATGAGTATATTGCGTCTGCGCAGAATTATAGGAGTACTTCTTATATGTCTGGTCGGCGCCATCACTTGGGCTATTGACAAACCACTCCACATTGTCGGGAGCTGAGCAGGTATTGTTCTTGTCCGGCTTAAACGTGTATGTAACCGTTTTATTTTTAATCTGCGGGTTCGGACTACCCGTACAAGATCCTGAAAGCGTCGTGTTCGCCGCGCACATCGTTCCCGAATCACCGCCGCCACCGCCGCCGCTATGCGAGGCTATGGAGCTACTGCTGGCCTGAACCACAGTCTGGGAACTGGAACTTCTGGATACAGAACTAGCCACAATGTTTATCTTTGAACTACTCGAACCAACGTCGATATTGATCGAGGTGGAACTTGCCACCTTGACACTCGAAGAACTGGCATTCAGAACGGATAAATCTATAGAACTGCTGTTTCCCGTATTCCTGGAACTGCTGCTGGTCGAGGCGTACTGCCTGGAACTTGTTCCTGACCCAGAACCATTGCTATTTCCGGTGTAGTCGTCAACAAAGTCATCATCGTAACCAGCGCCGCTGGCGCTGCTACGCTTGCTGGAGCTGCCCGAAGTGGCGGTACTTCCGCTGGTGGTCACGTCTTCTTCGCCACCGCTTGCACTATTGGAAGAAAGCACGAAAACCGGCAGCTTCTTGCCATCCTTGTCGTAGATAAAGGCGGAATCGCCTTCCTGGTAGATGATGTTCCCCGAAGAATCCCTCAGGATGGTTGTGTAGTCGCCCTTGTAGATTTCCCCGGTCTTCTTCGCCTTCTCCCAGCATTCCTTGTCCTTTTCGCAGGCTTTCACGATGCTGTCGAGCATGTCGTAGTTGATAGTACTCGGGAAGCGGCTGATCATCATCATTTCGGTGTCGGTCAGCGAGTCCACGGAACCGTCACCACAAGACCAGGCGAAAAAGCCCGCAACTGCAAAAAACAAGCCTATAGCACCTTTTTTCAGCATCAGTCCCTCCTATCCGCCGGTGGCGGTCGAAGCATAACATAAATATAACATTTTCGGGCTTATTCCGCAACGCAATGTAAAAAAAACTATGCAATTTATCACGGAATAATAGCAGACTACCCCTTGTCGTCCGACCAAAAACAAGCTAAATTGCGCAATCCCAGGCCCTGAACAATGATTATTTGCGGGCAATTCGCCAGGGCGAAAGCAGCAACGGACTTGCGAATCTTTATGTGTTCAGGTCGCCTGGGATTTTTTTTTCAACCTGAAGGTTGCTTTTTTTCGTAAAAAAAACATTCGTCATGTTCGCGAAGGCGAACATCCGCTAAAAGGATGCACACAGATCCCCGCCTTCGCGGGGATGACGATAGAATCGCGGGGATGACAACAAGAATATGATTCTCTGGACATTTCGACACACCAAGCCCTACAACCCGAACGACGTCTGTTACGGGCAGTTGGATTTTGACGTGTCTCCTACGTTTCCCGAAGAATCCTCAAGCGCCATCGGGGACTTTCTAAAGTCCGGCGCCAAGCCCACCAGGCTGTACAGCAGCCCCCTACTCCGTTGCCTCCGCCTGGCCGAAGAGGTTTCCAAGGCCACAGGGCTTGCCATCGAAAAGGTTGATCCCCTCAAGGAAATCAATTTCGGAACATGGGAAGGCCAAAAGCTCACCGCCGTGCCCAGAGCCGAAATGACAAGCTGGATGCAGGACCTGCGAGGGTTCCGGTTTCCGCAGGGAGAGAGCTTCTACGACGTGGACAAGCGGGTCGAGGCCTTTCTAGACACCCTCCCCGACAGCGGCGAATTTTTGTGGGTGACCCACGCGGGCGTCATCGCCGCCCTGCAGCACTTCGCCTGCGGAGTCCCCGACCAGGACTTTGTAGAGGGCAAGTTCAGCTACACCATGGTGAGCCGTTTCGAGTTTGCACGCAACGCCGAAGGCCACTACCGCGGAACGTTCACCAAGATCCATGACGGCATCCAGATGCCACCGCTCCCCCTATAGCAAATGTGAGATGTGTAATGTGAAATGTGAAATTGGTCATTACACATTACACATTGCACATTAGTTAAAAGTCCAGCGTCACCAGCGCCTGGGCGCCACCCGTAAGGTTCGGCAACAACGCCAAGTGTACCGGGTTGTCAAAGTCGCTCAAGAGCGCATCTACCGCCGCATCGCCAATGGAGTACAGATAAATTAATGCAATACCCCAGATGTACTGGTTCCTGTTCTTACGGTAATACGTGAGGCGTTCCGCCACCCGCTCGTAATCCTCGGATTCCGGACTTTCCCGTTCCATTACGTGCTTGCGTTCCACATAGTAGTTGACCATCTTTTGCGATGTCCAGATGCTGGTACTTGCGCCGATGAGTCCCATGTACAGTAGCCCTGCCTTGCCGAACTCCCCGTTGTACATCTGCCCAAAGCCAGGAATCAAGCCCCAAAGAACGGCAGCCTTCATACTGCGGAGTTCTACGCTCCTGTAGTTGTTGTTCCACCATATTCCAAAGGCGTCGAACATTCCGTATAGGTGAAGTCCCAAGAGCCAGGCGTTCTCCGCAATGCGCAAGTCCTCCTGTTCCTTTTTCTTGTCACTCTTTTCGCGGACTCGGTTCACGAACTCATTGCGTTTTTCCTGGTATGCAGGAATGCTGTCCCGCTCCGCAAAAGCCAACTTGCGAGTATAAACGGCCACGGAATCCTGAAAGGGCTTGGCCTGCTTCAACACACGGTCTTTCTGATAAGCCTTGTTATAATAGACTTCGTAAAAGAGGAACGCCTCAAATGCGGTAATGAACCCGCCCCGTATGTAATGCTCGGTGTAATAATGCCCGCCACCGGGGAATATGCTGAAAAGCATGGTCAGGGGGAGTGAATTGCGAGTAGTGGGAATATCCCATTCGTTCACTGTAAGTGTATCAATGGATTCAATGCCGGTCTTGCCCTTTTGGAGCGGGTCGCTCTGTGCACAGACCAGGGAGACACCCAGGCACAGAAGCAGGGCTATGTAGGCAAAGAATTTCATCGGGGGTAAATGTAGTAAAGAGGGATTAGGGGTTAGGATCTAGGGGTTAGTGGTTGGTGGTCTCAAGAGTCGTCATCCTCGCGGAGGCGAGGATCCGCTTGAAGTGTCTGCAGTTAGTGGCCAGGATTTATATCTTTTGCGCTGTTGAAACAAAATTCAACAAAATCAACTTATGTCATTTTTTGTCGTAAATAATTAGCTAGATTAAAGGACATGGAAGCAATGACTGCTACACAAGAAAACATCCAACAGCTGGTCGCCGAAATCCAGAAGGTGCTGCTTGCCCGGGGCGAGATGCTCGCCACCGCGGAATCCTGCACCGGCGGGCTCATCGCCTCCGAAATCGTGAACGTGGCGGGCAGTTCCGCCGTGTTCGCCGGCGGCATCGTCGCCTACCAGAATTCCGTCAAGCACGAACTTTTGGGCGTGCCTGCCGAAATCCTCGAAAAGCACGGGGCCGTGAGCAAGGAGACGGTAGAGGCCATGGCCAAGGGGGCGCGGGAAAAGTTCCATGCCGACTGGGCGGTGGCCACCTCGGGCATCGCGGGGCCAGGGGGAGCCGAACCCGGCAAACCCGTGGGTACGGTGTGGATGAGTGTCAACAGTTGTTTGCAAAATGAAGCCTTTTGTAAAATTTTCGCAGGAAATAGGCAAGAAATCCGCGAAAAAAGCGTCTATTACGTGTTGGGCAAGCTACTTTTTTTGCTAAATAACCAAAAAAGCACTTGCACAAACGAACACTAAAATGTATATTAAACTAGAAAACAACAAAATGGAGTCAATCATGGCTAAGAAAACGACAACACCCACAAGCAACCTTTCCAGCGAAAAAGCGAAGGCCGTCGAGGCGGCCATCGCACAGATCGAGAAGAACTACGGTAAAGGTTCTATTATGGCCCTCGGCAGCCAGCCTGTCGAAGAAATCCCCGTCATCCCGTCGGGCTGTATCCAGCTGGACATGGCCCTCGGCGTGGGAGGTTTCCCCCGGGGCCGCATCATCGAGATTTACGGACCTGAATCCTCCGGCAAGACGACCCTTACCCTCCACGCCATCGCCGAGGCCCAGAAGCTTGGCGGCGTGGCGGCCTTCATCGATGCCGAACACGCCTTCGACGCGGTCTATGCCCGCAAGCTGGGCGTCGATATCGAATCCCTGCTGGTGTCCCAGCCCGACACCGGCGAGCAGGCCCTGGACATCGCCGAGACCCTGGTGCGTTCCGGCGCCATCGACATCATCGTCATCGACTCCGTGGCAGCCCTCGTCCCCCAGGCCGAAATCAACGGCGAAATGGGCGACAACCACGTAGGCCTCCAGGCCCGCCTCATGAGCCAGGCCCTCCGCAAGCTCACCGGCATCCTCTCCAAGTCCAACACCTGCATGCTGTTCATCAACCAGCTCCGCATGAAGATCGGCGTCATGTTCGGCAACCCCGAGACCACCACCGGCGGTAACGCCCTCAAGTTCTATGCCACCCAGCGCATCGACATCCGCCGCATCGCCGCCATCAAGGACGGCGAAGAGGTCATCGGCAACCGCACCCGCGTCAAGGTGGTCAAGAACAAGGTGGCCGCCCCCTTCACCCAGTGCGAGTTCGACATCCTCTACGGCTGCGGCATCTCCCGCGAAGCCTCCATCCTGGACCTGGCCTCCGAACTGGACATCATCCAGAAGAGCGGATCCTGGTTCAGCTACAACAACGAGCGCATCGGCCAGGGCCGCGAGAACACCCGCCTGTTCCTCAAGGACAATCCGGAACTCTGCAACGAGATCGAGCAGAAAATCCGCGAGAGCATGAAGGACGTGGAACTGTTCAAGCTGGGCGAGCAGGATGCCGTTTCCGCCGACGACGAAGTTTCCCTCTCCGACACCGGCTCGGAGGGCTAGTCCCGGCAGTTCAGCAAGAACCGAAAGCCAATTAAAAGAAAGGCGGGACTCCCCCGCTTAAGAACAGAAGACCCGAACCTTTTTAGCCATTGTACGGTTCGGGTCTTTTCGTTTGTTTTCTGTTTTTTTATATTATGGTGCGATTGTAGATTTTTCCAAAGGATTACGGTAATGTTCAAGATTCTTGGCTTTGTCCTTTTCATCGTTGCTACATTCGGTATCATTGCCTGCGGCGACAGTTCATCGACCAGCGGTCCGGATTCCAACAACATATCGTGCAAGTCCGTAGTTCTGGAAGACACCGTCATTACCACCCAGAAGAGCTCCAGCGGAAAGACCATCAAGACCCTAGCCATTGTCGGCGACTCCATTACCGAGGTTTCGCAAATCTTCTATTACGACGACGATATCAAGAAAATCTTCATCGACAACTGCGAAGAAACTCCTCTCCAGAAATGCGGCAAGGACAACATTACCGTCTATTCTGCCGCCAAGCCCAGAGGCTCAAAAACGATAGATTCCCTTGCAATCGCAGAAAAAAAGGCCTGCAACGACTACCTGTCCGCCAAAATGGCCAAAAACTAGGTTGAACTGGGCCAATTTTTTGTCTATATTGTAGAAAAACACTCAATAAAGGAGATAATTATGAAACTTTGGAAATTCGGCATCGCCCTTTCCCTCACCGCAGTCTTCGGTCTTATGGCCTGCGATGACAGCTCCAGCGCCGACGAGAAAGATAAGATTGGCATCGACGACGAAACCTACGAAGCGGGAAAAATCGCCTGTGTGGTGACTTCCCAAAAGGATCCTTTCGTCACAAAAAAAAGAATGAATGACCTGAAGATCACGACGACCGCCACCTTTGAAAAGGAAGCCATGGTCACGGTGATGGAATACAACCAGGAAATGCCGAAAGACACCTGCGAGCACTACAAGCTCCAGAGCAACGTCGATGTAACATGCGCCGAAGACGGCAAGTCCATCAAGGTTATCGACAAGAACATCAAGACCGCCGCCGGTTTCGAAGCAATGACGAGTCTCCTTGGCAGCGCTTGTGAACAGGTCAACGGGAACGATATTTCTGACGTAAAGAAAGACAACATCGACCTTTCCAAGATCAAGAAGTGCACCGAAGAAAACAAGAACGACGAATTCAACGTTGAAGGAACCGGCGTTTCCCTGGTCTGCGACGGAGAATTCTGGGTTCCCGCCAAGGTGGAATGCTCCGACGAAGACGAAGTGAAGGACTTCGGTACCATCGAACTTGTCTGCAAGGACAAGAAATGGAGCAATGAAGAAGAGCGAAACTCTGCTCGAGCTTGTAAAGGTTTCCGCCACCTGCGTTGACGGCGCATGGGTCATCGACCTTCCCAAGGCCGAAGAAACAACCACCGCCGAAGAATAATCGGGTTACGACCTAGTTTATCTGCTAAAGTCCCGCGGAAATCCGCGGGACTTTTTTTAGCTTTATCGGCACATTTTAAAGGTCGGCGTAACGCGCAAGTTTCCGTCCACTGCCCAAGGCCGTCCGCAAGATATTGCGGACCTCCCCTTCCCTGGTCGGGAAATCCACCGGATGGAGGGCGATTCGCGGGAGACCAAAAGGAACTTTCAAAATAAGCTCGCCAAACTTAAAGGCTGGCTTTATCAGGAAATCCGGGATTCCCGCAAAACTGGTCACAAGAGATGCGTAGCGGTTCCCGCGCATTGTCGTAAGCGAAAAACGGTCCTCGAAAAGCATCCCCCGTTTACGAACTTGCCTGCACAGGAAATTGTTGCTGTACCAGGTCGGCGGGATGAACGCCACGGGCTTTTCCGCCGGTTCGCCAAAAAGTTCGTTCCACGCCGCAAGCCCCGCCTGCAAAAGCCTGTTGGATTCATACTCGCTAAGACCTGCAAACTCCGCCTCACCATGGGTTAGGTTCATGCCGATAAGGCCCATATAACTGCGGCCCTGGCTGAATTCCGCCTTGTGCTTGTAACCGTGCAGGGCAAGCTCAAAGCCTTCCGAAGCCAACTGGGCCAGCGTTTCGCGAAAATCCTGAACCGCTTCGGCGGTCGCCTTCTCCGTGTCCGGAATTACCAGCACGCTAAACGGCGCGCCAACCAGATCCTTGAGTTCCTCGAGAACGGGAACAACCTTCTGGTAGTTCCAGACACTGAAATCGTGAAAGCAGAGAAGAAATTTTTTGCGCACCATACTTGTGAAGATAGAAAAACTAAATTTAGCCTACTATGTTTGAATCTATCATTCTCGGCCTTTTGCAGGGCCTCGCCGAATTCCTCCCCATTTCCAGCTCCGGCCACCTTGTGCTCGGACACGAACTTTTAGGCATGAATGAAGCGGGCATGTTCTTCGACATCATGCTCCACGCTGGCACATTACTGTCCATCTTCGTGGTTTTCCACAAGAAGATTACCGACATTATCGTGGGTTGCCTCCGCCGTGACCGAGAGCAACTCAAGGAAGCGGGCTACATCATCTTGGCGAGCATCCCAACGGCAATGATTGGCCTCGGTTTCAAGGACCTGCTAGAAGGATTGTTCGAGAACCCCCGTGCCGTTTGTGTCGCGGAACTCTTCACCGGCCTGTTACTATTCACATCCCAATGGGGCCCCACCGGCGCCAAGCATCCTGAAAATGAAGGCGTCAAGATGAACTGGTGGCGCGCCCTGGTGACCGGCACCGTGCAAGGCATCGCCTGCATCCCGGGCATCAGCCGCAGCGGTTCTACCATCAGCGCCATGATGTTCATGGGCGTGAACCGCAAGTACGCGGGCGAATTCAGTTTTCTCATGAGTATCCCCGCCGTGGGCGGCGCCGCACTCCTCGACGTCATCAAGTGGGCCAAGTGCCAGAGCGCCGAGAAGGTCGCCCAGATGGCTCTCGAAAACCCGGAAAAGGCAGCCCAGTGCGCCGACGCCGGCAGCTTCACTCCCGAACTTTTGGTAGGCATGCTGGTGTCCTTCATCTTCGGCATCATCGCCCTCAAGTGGCTCATGACCTTCTTGCAGAAGGGCAAGTTCCAACACTTCGCCTGGTACGTATGGGCGGTCGGCATCCTCGGACTGATTTTTATCTAAGTCTATATGATTGTCTGTAAAAAATGCGGCGAGAAATACGAAGACGATATGCCGCGCTGCCTTTGGTGCGACGCTCCCAATCCGGAGCACCCGCTGAATAAAGCCAAAGTGGACGAGCAGGCCTCCCCCAACATCGTCGATAAGCCGGTCGCCGAGCCTGTCTCGCCAACTGCAGCCGAGCCAACCACATCGCAAGCGCCGACTGCAACCGAGTCCTCCCCCAACATTGCCGCCATAGAGTCCGAGCAGGACCAGGATACGGCCATTGAGCAACAGTTTCGCCAGAAGGGGTTCCTGTGGAGCGTCGTCCTGGCCGGCGTCTTAGTCTCATGGCTATGCCACCACAAGTATCTGAAGAAGACTGACAGGTTCAGCACAAAGTTTTTCTTGCCCTTATTCGGCATCCAGTGCGGATTCAGATATTTGGCCTATATGCTTTCAAAGATTGACTTCTCTGGAATTGGATCGCCCGGCCTTTTTTTGCAAGGCATATTTATCGTTGTGGTTTGCCTGCTCTATTGGTTTTTCATCGGAAAGCTCGGTTTCGCTCTACTCAAGAAAGCTGTTCCCAACTATGACCCAGCAGCATTCAAAAAGCGGGAACGCGTCGGTATCGCCGTAGGCATTCCCATTTTCGCCTTAGATTTTATTGCCGGATACCTTCATTACGGCACTACCGCAAAAATGCTGGGCACCTGGCTAGGCAGCGCTTTGCGGTAACCGGCCAAACTGCTTTTATTTCAGCAGCAACGTATCCACAAAGATTGACGGAACTACCGCAATAACAGAGTCCATATAGTCTTCTGGACTAAACGGGAAAGCGTTATTGCGGCAACAATCCCTTCCAGTGGAATCTTCCACTGTTTTTTTACGGTCTGCAATATAGGGGACCCTCACACCATCATAAGCAAAGTCTCCCATGTGGGTATACCTGTTCGGATCCACCAGAAAAATCTTGTTCCCTATTTCCTGACAATACATCTTGGAAGTTTTATCTTCCTGAACACCATCATCGTAAGTCTTATCATCAAAGACCGTTTGATCCCTTGTCACCAAACTTAACATGGAATCGTCCAACGGTACAATAACGGAACCACTTCCATCAAAGAAGAGTTCGTTGAACATCTCCTCTTTCAACCAATCACAAAAACGAGCATCCAGCACATGCATTTCTACAGGCCTTTGCGCTTCCAAAAGAAGCTTTCCCTCCACTTTTTCCACAACTTTCCATGCCATTGGAGCAAGATGGCCATCCGAGTCCCATTTACGCAACCCCAAGTTCAAAAAATCGCCCCTAGTCAAGCCATGCCTATTCTTAGAGCGCGCCTGCACCATCAATTCCCGACTGTCCTTATAATCAAATTCGCTCAAGACCATAAAGAAGCGGGACGCAAAGATATAGTTCTCGGAATCCATCGCTTCTTTAGCCGCCTGGTATATTTTTTCTTCTATGTCCTCTGGAGTGCCAAGCATCAATACAGCCAGCTTGTGTCCCATCGCCTGGAAAAAACTATCGAAGGGAAGCAAATGAGCCGTGATGACGTCGCCCCGGTGTACTACACCTGGGTACTTGTGCAACTCCCGAATAAAAAGAAGTTCCCCATTGTAATGCGTCCTTGTTGTCGGGGATTTTAAATACTCACTGATTTTTTTGCAATTGTCCCGATAGTTCGAGAATCCTCGGTCAAAAATAGACACCCAGCCGATTATCCATAACAGCAACAAAAGGACAAAGGGCGCGGAGAGGCACCCGATTGCAATTTTTCCACCTGTTCTCATTTTGACGCTCCCTCTTCAAGGTTCCCCTATAGTGAATATACTTCCATTTTGGCACGGTTATTGCGTCTACCATGTCGAAAACAGGGTTAGACTGTCATTTTGTTTCATTTTGAAACGTTTTGGCAGCCTAAACCGCTCGAAAATTAAACATCAAGGAGATTCCCGGTCAAGCCGGGAATGACAAAGGACAGAAAAATGGCAACAGAAAAGATGGAGTTCCAGACCGAAGTTCGCGACATGCTGAACTTGATGATCAATTCCCTTTACAGCAACAAGGAAATCTTCCTCCGCGAGCTCGTTTCCAACGCGGCGGACGCACTGGACAAGCGTCGTTTCCTTTCGCTTTCGAACGCCGACCTTCTGCCGCAGGGCACGCAGCTCCGCATCGACATCTCGGTGAACAAGGAAGGCAAGCGCATCGTTGTCGAGGACAACGGTATCGGCATGAACAAGGAAGACTTAATCAACTGTCTCGGCACCATCGCCCGTAGCGGCACCAAGAACTTCATCAAGAATCTCAAGGAAGGCGACAAGGGCAGCGTCGATCTCATCGGCCAGTTCGGCGTGGGTTTCTACTCCGTGTTCATGGTCGCCAAAAAGGTCGAAGTCCTCACGCTCAAGGCAGGCGAAAAGCAGGGTTACCTGTGGGCCTCCGAAGGCACGGGCGATTTCGAGATTTCCGAAGCCCCGCGCGACAAGGTCGGTACCAAGATTACCTTGTACCTGAAGGACGACGAAGACGCGGGCGACTTTGCCAGCGATTGGAAGATCAAGGACATCGTCCAGAAGTACAGCGGCTTTGTGAGTTACGGCATCTACTTCCACCCGGAAGCCACCAAGAACGACAAGGGCGAACTCGAAGAAAAGCCCGAAGAACGCCTGAACGAAAAGCAGGCCTTGTGGCGCCAGAGCGAAAAGGAAGTCACCGAAGAACAGTACAAGGATTTCTACAACGTCATCAGCCACGAAGCCGACGAACCGGCCGCCTGGAGCCACAGCCACGCCGAAGGTTCCCAGGAATTCTGGAGCCTCGTACGCTTTGCATGGCCTGAAGCTCTACGTGAAGAAGGTCTTTATCATGGACGACTGCAAGGACCTGCTGCCGCCTTGGCTCCGCTTTGTGCGCGGCGTGGTAGATAGCGAAGACTTGCCGCTGAACGTTTCCCGTGAAATCTTGCAGAACAATAAGATCATCACCAACATCCGTAAGCACGTGATCAAGAAGGTGCTCGACACCTTGCAGAACATGGCCGACAAGGATGCCGCGAAGTACAACGCCTGGTGGCGCGAACTCGGCATGGTCTTGAAGGAAGGCTTCTACATGAACTGGGAGCATCTTGACGAACTCAAGAAGTTGCTCCGCTTCGAAAGCACCAAGACGGAAGGCGACGCTCTCGTGGGCCTTGACGAATACGTGAAGCGCATGCCGGAAGGCCAGAAGGAAATTTATTACCTCATCGGCGACAAGAATGCCGTGAAGAGCAATCCGATGCTTGAAGCCTTCAAGGCGAAGGGCTACGAAGTGCTGCTCATGAGCGACGGCATCGACGAATTCATGATGTCTAGCCTCCAGGAATTCGGCGACAAGAAGTTCCACGACATCGCCCGCGGCGACGTGGATTTCGAAAAGACCGAAGACGAAAAGAAGGCCGAAGAAGCCAACAAGGGAATCTTCAAGGGCCTCTGCGAAAACCTGCAGAAGGTCTTGGACGAAGACATCAAGGAAGTCCGCGTGTCTAGCCGTCTGAAGGACAGCCCCTGCTGCCTCGTGACCAGCGAAGATGCAATGAGCGCCCAGATGGAACGCATGATGAAGGCCATGGGCCAGAAGAACTTGCCGAAGAGCAAGCGCATTCTGGAAATCAACCCGACGCACCCGATTTGCGAAATGCTCAAGAAGAAAGCCGAAGCGGGTGATGATCTGGGCGACTGGCCGAAGGCCCTCTACGGTCAGGCTTTGCTTGCCGAAGGAAGCCCGCTGCCGAACCCGGCGGAATATGTGTCTGCGATTACTAAACTGCTGACGGCAAGTGTGAAGTGACACAACGTGCGACCGCACCATTAAAAAGACCGCGATTCAATCGCGGCCTTTTTTTCAAATCTTCGCGCCAACTAGAGAAAAGTCATCAAAAAGTCGTATAGACGAGTATAACGAGGCCGCAGACCCCGAAGCCGTACAACTGGTACGGCGAGTTGGGTCGAGAACGAAGTTAGACGAAGTCTAGACGACTTTTTGTTACCCGTGGTACAGGTTGCCGGACTGATAGTTCGGTTCCGTGGTGAGGTTCACGCCCAAACGGCGGAACACGCCTACATCCACCTGGGAAAGGATCACGCTGGAATGCACTTCGCAGTGGCGGAGTTCCGGTAACTTCTCGAGAGCGATTTTCGCGTTGTAGTCTGTCAGGGCGCAAACAGAAAGCGCCACCAGGGCCTCGTCCATGTGCAGGCGCGGGTTCCTGTGACCAAGCTGCTTAGTCTTCAGATTCTGGATAGGTTCAATCACCATGGGCGAAAGCAGGCGCACTTCGTCGGGAATATGGGCTAGATGTTTCAGCGCATCCAGAAGCATAGCCGAAGAAGCCCCCAGCAGGGACGACGTCTTCGCCGAGATGATGGCGCCGTCGTTCAGCTGGATAGCAACCGCAGGACCATCGGTCAATTCTGCCTTTTCTACAGCAGCCGCAATCACCGGGCGGTCGGCAGTGCTAATCTGCGCCTGCTCCATGATCAGTTCCTGCTTGTAAATCTGGTCCTTGTCCGCATTGCCCTTGCGCACGTCGCAAAGGGTGTTGTAGTAACGGCGGATAATTTCCTGCTTGGCGGCCTCGCAAACGGCGGCATCGTCAACAATGCAGTTGCCCGCCATGTTCACGCCCATGTCCGTGGGACTCTTGTAGGGGGACTCGCCCAGAATGCGGGTAAACAGGGCGTTCAGCACCGGGAAGATTTCCACATCGCGGTTGTAATTGATGGTGGTCTTGCCGTAGGCTTCCAGGTGGAACGGGTCGATCATGTTCACGTCGTTCAGGTCGGCGGTGGCGGCCTCGTAGGCCAGGTTCACCGGGTGCTTCAGCGGGATATTCCAAATGGGGAACGTCTCGAACTTGGCATAGCCAGCCTTCACTCCACGCTTGTTCTCATGGTAAATCTGGGAAAGGCACACGGCCATCTTTCCACTCCCGGGACCGGGAGCCGTCACCACCACCAGTTCGCGAGTGGTTTCTACAAATTCGTTCTTGCCGTAGCCGTCGTCGCTCACCACCAGCGGGATGTTGCTGGGATAACCTGCGATAGGATAATGACGGTAAACCTTCAGGCCCAAATCTTCCAGCTTTTTCTGGTAGGCGATGGCGCTGGGCTGTTCTTGCCAGCGGGTCAGCACCACAGAGCTCACGTACAGGCCGTAGCCGCGGAAGGCGTCAATCAGGCGGAGCACGTCCTGGTCGTAGGTAATGCCAAGGTCGCCGCGGACCTTGTTCTTCTCGATGTCGCCCGCGTTGATGGCGATAATGACTTCGGCCTTGTCCTTGATCTTTTCCAGCATGCGGATTTTGCTGTCGGGCGCAAAGCCAGGCAGCACGCGGGATGCGTGATAGTCGTCGAACAGTTTTCCGCCAAATTCCAGGTAAAGCTTTCCGCCAAACTTTGCAATGCGTTCCGCAATCTTTTCGGACTGGGTCTTCAGGTACGCTTCGTTATCAAAACCTACTTTGAACATTCTTGTCCCACTTGCTAAAAATATCGGGACAAAAATAAAAATTTTCGGTGGAATATTAAGCGCCCAATTTGCTACTTATCCACCACCAAAGTGGCAGAACCATAGGCCTTCACCGGGCGACCATTCTCGTCAAATTCCGTCGTGTAGCGGACATGGAACGGTATCCTGTTGGGAGTCAAGGGAATAACACCTTCCACACTCTTGGCGCCGTTGTCAATCTGCCTATGCCAATCGCGGTACATGTCCGCATAGTCCGGCGGGAAAATGCCTCTTTCAATGGCCGGCTCAGGATAGTTGCGGAGCAGTGGAGGCAAGCCCAAGTCCCGCTGGCAACGGAAACAGGGACGCATCTCCTTAGTAGCCACGGTATACTCCCAGAAGTAGATGTTGGCCTGCTCGCTGGCGGCCTTGAACCTGCGTTCCGTATCCAGCATTCCCTGGAACACGTTCTTCTCGTTGGTGATGTTCCGGATCATCACATAGTAAAGCTTACTGACCTTACTTTCGCCGATAAGTTGTATGGAGCTGCGTATACAGATGCGTTCCGTACCGCAACAGCCCGAGGTGATATTCCGCCAGGTTTCGCACTCCTGCTCTTCACGAGTGGCAGCCGCACGCTCCAGGGCGGCCTTGTAGACCTTCTGGGATTCAGCATCCAGCACATCGCAGGGGTTCAGGGCGATAATTTCCGTTTCGGACAAGTTCATTCCCAACTCACGGACGTACTTCTGGTTCACCCGCAAGATTTCCATAGAGCACTTTTCGCCGGTATGGACCTCTACAATGGCGGCCGCCCCCACAAAATTGCTGAAAATCAGGGTTTCCATAGAAATCGGGTTCCAGAACCGGCCTGCATCCACAAACTGGTCGATATTCATCTGGGGCACAATCATGCCCACCGTAGAGGCCCCCAAAAGCTTCTCGTATTCCTCTACCGGAAGGGGCTTAGAATACAGGTAGCCTTGCACATAGTCACAGCCTACGCTCTTCAAGAAGTCGGCCTGCTCCACGGTCTCTACACCCTCTGCAATTACCGGGAGCTTGAGCCACTTGGCCATACGGATCACAGAACTCAGGATAGTCCCGCCACGGTCACTACCGATAGCGCCATTGATGAACTGCAAATCCAGCTTCAGAACGTCGAATTCGATATCCTTCAGAACATTCAACGAAGAATACCCGCTGCCGAAATCATCCATCTCCACCGTATAGCCCAACTTGTGCAGCTTCTTGATGGAATCGACGACCACCTGAGTATCCGTGACGGCGGCTGTCTCCGTCAGTTCCACGTGGATAAGCCTGGTGGGAATGTCGAACTTCTGCCGTATGGCATCGAGACGCTCAATATATTCCGGGCTCAAGATGTCGTTACGAGACATATTCACGGAAACTCGTGCCAGGGCGCTATTGGAGTCGATACAGCCCCGGAGGAACTGACAAACATGCTCAAAGACGTACAGGTCCAGCGTGGGAATCAGGCTCATCTCCTCAAGAGCCGGGATAAAATCCGCCGGCGAGATAAAACCGTACTTCTGAGATTTCCAACGGACAAGGGCCTCGGCGCCAATCAGCGCACCCGTCGAATGGTTGTACTGGGGCTGAAAATAGACCTGGAACTCGCCCTTCTCGATGGCGGGTTCAAACGACTCCGAAATCTGCCGAAACGATACCATAATTTCCCTTGGTCCCTATCTTAACGAAACATATACTTTTTTTACGCATAAAGGAACACTAGGGCTATTCCAAGCTGGAATAGTTGTAACAGTAAACCACGAAAAAAAGCCCGCCGCTCTAACAACAAGGGAAGGCTTCGCCCTCCCTAAGACCTACCCTACACTCAATAAACCGCTTTACGTAGGTCGCAAGGCTTTGGAGAAGCGGTTTATTTTCGTGGGCACCTGGCGGTGCTAAAAAAAAGCCCATCGGGCATATACCCGACAGGCTCTTGAAAATGTTCATGGAGATCCCCGCCTTCGCGGGGATGACGAACCAAAAGGTGCGATTACACAACCTTGGTCATACCACTCATTCTTTCACGCAACCAAGCGCCAACTTCCTCGACAGGATGCTGACGGATATTCTTGTTCACCTTGATGAGCTCTTCGTTATCCACAGCGGTGGTCTTGCCTTCGCCGTAGATAGCGCCGATGTCGTCCTTCTTCACCTCGTTCTTCATGAAGTCGGCGAGCAGAGGCACGCACTTATTGGCGAACAGGTAGCAACCGTATTCGGCGGTGTCGCTGATCACGCGGTTCATTTCGTACAACTTCTTACGAGCGATGAGGTTGGCAATGAGCGGAGTCTCGTGGAGAGATTCGTAGTAGGCGCTCATCGGCTTGATACCCACGGAGCACATGGTTTCGAAAGCGAGTTCCACACCGGCCTTGATCATGGCAGTCATGAGAACGCCGCGGTCGAAGTATTCCTGTTCGGTGATGACCTTGTCGGTAGCTTCGACCTTTTCGAATTCGAGCTCGCCCGTTTCGCCACGCCAC
>CACXMH010000023.1 GCA_902768715.1 Fibrobacter succinogenes
AGCGATTCTGCCGAAACCGACTTTATAAGCAAGGTGCTGGAATCGGGCATCCACATGATGCGTGCCAACAACGGAAACAACGCCACCCGCTACAACTGGAAGCAGAAACTCACCGTTCACCCAGACTGGTACAACAACGTGTATAACCACGATTGGGATATTACCGCCAAAAAGGTTCTTGACAAGATGCCGGGAGTGGATGCCATATACGCCTTTCAGCTGACTGGCTGGGTTGCATCGAGCACCAACTATAACTTTAACGACTGGAACTGGTACCAAGCTCATAACAAGTGGGCTACATCTACGCTAGACCTTGCAGGTGACGGCGAAGTTGAAGATGACGGTACAACACTCAAAAAAGCAGGCGACTACAGGCTCTACAATAAGGAATGGCCTGCCGACTCCACCGTAGCCATCATCCCCCACTGGAAAGATGAACTCCAGTACGACATGAGCCGTTTTAAATACTGGAGCATGGACAACGAAATGGACATCTGGCGTGGCACGCACTCTGACCTAGACCTGCCTGTGACGGGAGATTTCCTAGTAGAGCGCTATGTAAACGTAGCCCAGAAGGCCCGCGCCACCTGGGGCGACATCAAGCTTACCGGCCCCGTAGTGGCAAATGAGTGGCAATGGTGCCATATTGCCGCATACGATGGCGACAACAAGAGACCTTCCATCGATGGCAAGGAATACTGCTGGCTGGAATTCTTTATCAAGAAAGTCTCCGAAGCTCAAAAGTCCTCGGGCAAGCGCCTCCTGGACGTTTTCGACATTCACTGGTACCCCGGCGAAACGGACTACGAAAGCCGCGTAAACTGGCACCGCGTATTGTTTGATACCACCTACTACTACAAGGGCGCCAGCGGTGTACGCTGCGCCTCTGGAACCTGCGACTGGAGCGATCACAACGGACGGAACGAATATCGGTCCTATATCTTTGTTCGCATCAACCAATGGCTAGAACAGTACTTTGGCAAGGATCACGGCATCAAGCTCGGCATCACCGAGACCGACCTGAACGATTCTGACCCCATGGTGACAGCCCTCACCTACGCATCTTTCCTAGGTACCATGCAGGACAACGGTGTAGAAATTTTCACCCCGTGGACATGGGGCGACGGCATGTACGAAGTGGTCCACCTGTTCAGCCGCTACGGCCACGAAAACCGCGTGCAGTCCACCTCCAGCAACGACTCCCTGGTGTCCGCCTACAGTTCCTTAAGCAACAATGGCGATTCCCTCACAGTCATCTTCGTGAACAGGAGCCAATATAACGCCCAAGAGGTAAACTTGACCATCAGCGATTTTGAAGCGGAAAATGGTTCTGCAGAGACACTCACCCTTTCGGGAATTACCGGTGAGACCTTTGTATCCCATACCAGCAACGCCCTGAAAAAAGGAACGGTGCAGGTGTCCAACAATACAATTTCTACGACACTTCCCGCAAAATCCATCGTTGCCGTACTGTTCAAGGGACCGGGAACAGTCCCCCCCAGCAGTTCCTCAACATCAGAGGAGAGTAGTTCTTCCATCGCTGTCGTCAGCAGTTCTTCTACATCGGATGAAAGTAGTTCATCGATTTCAATCGTAAGCAGTTCTTCTGCATCGAACGCCAGCAGTTCTTCTGTCTTGAGCGTTAGCAGTTCCTCCATCTCTGTCGTCAACAGTTCTTCTGCAATGACGGCTAGCAGTTCCTCGACTTCCGTCGTCATCAGGTCATCGGCATCAAAGCAGCCAATATTCGATCCCGATGATACGGACTATATCGTTACCTTGCCTTCCAAGCAATTCCAGCATTCCGTCACTGTCCAGAATCGGGACATTTACATTGACGGCCTGCAACAGAACAGCCGCTACGCCCTGACGAATACCTTGGGCCAGGTTATCCGCAGTGGCCTGTGGAACGGTGCTGCCGGAGCGACGTTGAAGCTTAGCGTGCCTGCTACGGGCAGATACATTTTGCAGGTCGGCGGCAAGAGCCAGATGGTCGTTGTAAATAAATAAAAGATCCTCGCCGGAGTTTACCCCGCACTTGATGCGGGGCCTGGATGACGTAACTCTTGTCATGCCCGCGAAGGCGAGCATCTACTAGAGGAATTTTTACTCCGCGAACAACGCCGTAGACAGGTAGCGGTCGCCAGTATCCGGGAGCAGGGCCACGATGGTCTTGCCCTTGTTTTCGGGACGCTTGGCCAACTCCTTGGCGGCCCAGAGGGCCGCTCCAGAAGAAATGCCCACCAGCACGCCTTCTTTCTTGCCGATTTCACGGCCGGCGGCAAAAGCATCTTCGTTTTCCACGGCGATGATTTCGTCGTAAATCTTGGTGTTCAGGGTGTCGGGAACAAATCCTGCACCGATTCCCTGAATCTTGTGGGCGCCAGCGGTACCCTTGCTGAGCACCGGAGAGCTTGCTGGCTCCACGGCCACAATCTTCACGTTCGGATTCTTGCTCTTGAGGAATTCGCCAACACCGGAAACCGTACCGCCGGTGCCAACACCCGCCACAAAAATGTCCACCTTTCCGTCGGTATCTTCCCAGATTTCGGGACCGGTGGTAGCCTTGTGGGCGGCCGGGTTTGCCGGGTTCACGAACTGTCCCGGAATGAAGCTGTTGGGGATTTCCTTAGCCAGTTCTTCGGCCTTGGCGATAGCGCCCTTCATGCCCTTGGCACCTTCGGTGAGCACCAGTTCTGCACCGTAGGCTTTCATGATCTGGCGGCGTTCCACACTCATGGTTTCGGGCATTACGATGATGATGCGATACCCGCGGGCGGCAGCCACAGAGGCAAGACCGATACCGGTGTTACCCGAGGTGGGCTCGATAATCACGGAACCGGCCTTGAGTTTGCCGCTCTTTTCGGCATCGTCCAGCATGGCCTTGGCCACGCGGTCCTTCACGGAACCGGCGGGGTTGAAGTATTCCAGCTTGGCGAGAATCTTGGCACCGAGGCCTTCCTCGATGTGAGTGAGTTCCAGAAGCGGGGTGTGACCAATGAGCTGGTCGGCAGAGGTATAGATTTTAGACATGGTTTGAAGTCCTTTTTTTGAGTTAGAAATTAATAAAAGTTGAACGGAGTGGTTAGGTATTAGGTATTAGGTATTAGGTGTTAGGTGTTAGGGGTTAGGTTCGAGGCACGGGATTCGAGCTGTGAGTCTTAAACATTGTCATCCCCGACTTGGTCGGGGATCCGCTAGATTGTAGTCAGCGGATCCTCGCCTGCGCGAGGATGACAACTCATCACTCAATACTCAAAACTCACGACTCACAACTCACTAAGCGCCTGGTCCAGGTCGGCAATGATGTCTTCGTAGTGTTCCGTACCGATGGAAAGGCGGATGGTGGCGGGGCTGATTCCTGCGGCGGCGAGTTCTTCCGGAGTGAGTTCGGAGTGAGTCGTCGTGTAGGGATGCACCACCAGGCTCTTTACGTCGGCCACGTTGGCCAGCAGGCTGAAAATCTTGAGGCTGTCGATGAACTTGAAAGCTTCGGCCTGGCCGCCCTTCACATCGAAGGTGAAAATAGAGCCCGCACCGTTGGGGAAATATCTCTTGTAGAGGGCGTGCTGCGGATGGTCCGCGAAACTCGGGTGGTTCACCTTGGCCACCTTCGGGTGTTTCGAGAGGAACTCCAGGACCTTCTTGGTGTTTTCCACATGGCGGTCCAGACGCAGCGACAAGGTCTCCGTGCCCTGCAAAAGCAAGAAGGCGTTGAACGGAGAAATGGCAGCACCTTCGTCGCGAAGGAGAATTGCACGGATATAGACGATAAAGGCGGCAGCCCCTGCGGCGGCGGTAAAGGGCACGCCGTAGCTGGGGTTTACTTCGGTGAACTGCGGGAACTTGCCGCTAGCCGCCCAGTCGAACTTTCCACCGTCAACGATGATACCGCCGAGAGTCGTTCCATGACCGCCGATGAACTTGGTGGCGGAATGAATCACGATGTCGGCGCCGTGTTCCAGCGGGCGAATCAGGTAGGGCGTTCCGAAGGTGTTGTCGATGACCACCGGAATCTTGTTCTTGTGGGCGATTTCAGAAATAGCCTCGATGTCCGGGATGTCGGAATTGGGATTGCCGAGAGTCTCGATCAAGATAAGCTTGGTGTTGTCCTTGATGGCTCCCTGAACTTCGTCCAGGTTGTGGATATCCACGAAGGTGGTATCCACGCCGAAGGGGCGAAGCGTGTGCTGCAGCAGGTTGTATGTGCCGCCATAGATGGAGCGCTGGGCCACCACGTGGTCGCCTTGACGGGCGAGAGCGGTAATGGCGTAGGTAAGGGCAGCCGCACCGGATGCAACGGCGAGGCCTGCGATGCCCCCTTCCAGGGCGGCGATGCGCTTTTCAAAAACGTCCTGAGTGGTGTTGGTAAGGCGGCCGTAGATGTTGCCCGCGTCTTTCAGGTGAAAACGGTCGGAGGCATGCTGGGCGCTGTGGAAAACGTAGGAGGTGGTCTGGTAGATAGGAACTGCCCGGGAATCGGTGGCGGGGTCTGCCTGTTCCTGGCCTACGTGGAGCTGGAGGGTTTCAAAGTGAAGCTTGTTCTGTGTCGTCATGTTGAAGTCCTTTTGAGGTTCGAGGTTTGGGGCTCGGGTTATGGAGACAAGAGCTGTCATCCTCACGAAGGTGAGGATCCGTTTGCTTTTCTAGCGGATCCTCGCTTCCGCGAGGATGACGAATAAGGACTTGGCTTCCATCACTCGTTGCACGATTTTAATCACGGGAGCAAATGTAAAACTCTTTTCCTACAAAATCAATAGGGATTAAACCGGCAAAGCAGCAATTAATGTCATTTTTAGTCATAAAAACATCAAAATTTCGCTAAAAAAAGCCAGTTTTAGCCCATATTCGTCCTTCCCCATACTATTTACTTATCATCCGTTATAGTTTTTAGCTATAACAACGGGCGCACAGTCCGACTCCGTCCAACACCATCGCAACTTTTCACACCAGCCTTTTCCACATGGACCAAGCCCCATGCCCCTGAACATAGACCCGAGGCGAGCCCCGGCAACCCATACAAAGGGGCAATGGGGCGACATTTTTCTATCTTTACCGCCGTAAAATCAAGAGGTCTGTATTATGACATTTGAAGAGATGTTCGCTCTGGCTTGCCAGCGCAAAAAGGAAATGCCCGAAGGCAAGGGAACCACGGAACTGTTCAAGAAGGGCCCCCACGGCATCGGCAAGAAGCTGGTGGAAGAGGCCGCCGAAAGCTGGATGGCCGCCCGTTTCGAGAGTCGCGACGCCCAGTGCCTGGAACTGTCGCAGGTGCTCTACTACGTGGCCGTGATGATGGCCGAAAAAGGTTTAACCCTCGAAGAGGTGTACGCCAAGCTATGATTAAAGTCGCTCTCCCCAACAAGGGCATGCTCTTCGAGCCTACCCAGGAACTTCTGAAGGCTTGCGGCTACAAGGCCTCCAAGCCCTACAAGACTCTGACCCAGCTGGACACCAAGAACGGAATCGAGTTCTTCTTCTTGCGCCCAAGCGACATCCCTATGTACGTGGGCCGTGGCATCATTGACGCAGGCATTACCGGCATCGACTTCAACGCCGAAGCCAAGAGCCCCGCCGTGAAGGTGCTGGACCTGCCCTTCGGTGCTTCGAAGATGTGCGCCGCCGTGCCGAACGAAAGCCCGGTACAGAGTCTCGACGAGCTGAAGGACAAGACCATTGCCACCAGCTTCCCCAACATCGTGGAAGGTTTCTACAAGAAGCCCATGGACTTTGTGGTGCTGGAAGGCGCCGTCGAAATTTCGGTGAGCCTGGGCGTGGCCGATGCCATTGTTGATGTGGTGGAAACGGGCACGACCTTAAAGCAGGCGGGGCTCCGCATTGTGGGCGAACCGCTGTTCAGGAGCAACGCCGCCCTGTTCTGCAACCCGCAGAAGACGGGCTTGGAAGAAGTGCACACCCTTATCCGCCGTATCGAAGGCAAGCTGGTGGCACAGTCCTACATGATGATCGAGTACGACTGCCCCGCCGAACTCCTCCAGAAGGCCTGCGAGCTTACGCCGGGCCTCGACGCCCCGACGGTCACCAAGCTGCACGGTCGCGAATGGTATTCCGTGAAAGCCATGGTCCCCCAAGAAGAGGCCAACGCCATCATGGACCGCCTCTGGGATGCCGGCGCACGGAGCATCTTGCTGTTCGGTATCAAGAGTGCGCGGATTTAGACAGGTTATAGGTTTTAGGTCGTAGGTTGTAGGTGCAAAAAAAATGTGGAATGTGAAGTGCGTGATGAGTAATGAAAAATCCTAACTTATCATCACACATCCCGCATTATTAACTCTTGTCCCCATTAGCCCTAAAACCTAATACCTAATACCTAACACCTATTACCTACCACCTATCACCCAGCCCAATGCTTTCTCTCGCCTATCTAGCACGCCAGCCTATCCTCGATCGAGAGGGTAAAATATACGCCTACGAGCTTTTGTTCCGGGATTCTCCGGAAAGCGATACCGCCGTTATCGCCAACGACAACCTGGCTACCGCCCAGGTGCTGGAAAACGTGCTCACCAACATCGGGCTCCCGAGACTCATCGGCGAAAACAAGGCCTTTATAAACTGCAACCGGGAAATGCTCCTGGACAACATCTTCAAGCTGTTGAACCCCAAGTGGTTCGTGCTGGAGGTTCTGGAAGACGTGGAAGTGGACGAGGCCCTGGTGAAGGCCGTGGCTCACTACAAGGAGCGGGGATTCGAGCTCGCCCTGGACGACTTTATTTTCAACCAGGAATTCCTGAAGCGTTTCGAGCCCCTGTTCCCCTACGTGTCTTACGTGAAGATGGACCTGGTGGATAACAGCACAGAGGCCATGAAGCAGGCGGCGGAATTTTTCAAGGCGAAGGGCATCAAGCTGTTGGCCGAAAAGGTGGAAGACGCCGCCACCTACAAGACCTGTTTCAACCTGGGCTACGACTTTTTCCAGGGGTTCTACTTTGCAAGGCCGGAACTGGTGACCGGCAAAAAGCTGGACTCCACGTCGGAAGCCATCATCAAGCTGCTGTTCCTGCTGCGCACCCATCCGTCGCTGGACGAGGTCAGTACCGGCCTGGAAGCCTACCCCGATATTGCCGAGAACTTCTTGAAGTTCGTGAACTCCAAGGCGGGCTACGTGAGCAAGCGGATCGACAAGGTCCGGGACGCCATCGCCTGGGTAGGCCTCCGGCACATACAGGAATGGCTCACCCTGATTCTCTACGCCAGGCCCGAGTTCGGCACGGCGCCCCAGAGCTCGCCCCTGTTCCAGAACGCCTCCCACCGCGCCCGCTTTATGGAAATCATCACCCGCTTTATCGGCGGCACCGACGACGACCTGCCGGCGAAGGCCTACATGGTGGGGCTTATCAGCCGTGTGGATGCCCTGGTTGGGACGCCTCTCGAAAACATTCTGAACGACTCCCCCATGGACGACGAAATCCGCGACGCCCTGCTGCACCGGAAGGGCCTGCTGGGCAAGCTGCTGACCCTGGCCGACGCCGTGGAACAAGACGACAAGGCCACCATTTCGCAACAGTTGAAAGACCTGAAAGTTTCGACCAACCTATTGAACCGTTGCGTCTATGACGCCTACAGCTGGACCCATGAACGCTGAGCCCCAAAGCCTGGAAAACCTCATCGGTGAATTCGCAAGCCTGCCCGGAATCGGCCGAAAGACCGCCCGCAGGCTGGCCTACCACGTGCTGACCCGCTCCAAGGAGCAGGTGGCCCAGTTTGCAGATTCCCTGAACGCGGCGGCGGAAAAAGTCCACCCCTGCCCCAGGTGTTTTTGTTTTACCGACGAAGAGGTTTGCCCCATCTGCAGAGAGCGGAAAGACGTCCGGGCCCTGTGCGTGGTGGAGAAGAGTTCCGACATCGTGCCCTTTGAACGCTCCGGAATTTTCAAGGGGCTTTACTTTGTTCTGGGTGGCGTGATTTCGCCCCTGGACGGTATCGGGCCCGAGCAGCTCCACCTGCCCCAGCTGGTGGAACGCATCAAGACGGAACAGATAGAAGAACTGGTGCTGGCCCTAGGGTCTAGCCCCGAGGCCGACAGCACCGCCCTGATGATTGACCGCATGCTCGCCGGCGTGAACGTGAAACGGACCCGCCTTGCCCGCGGCATTCCCATGGGCTCTGACCTGGAATTTGTAGATGAAGTCACCATGCTCCGGGCCTTTGAAGGGAGGGTCAGCCTGTGAACCCGGTAAAGTTCGACTCCATCGAGATTACAAGCGCCGAATTCGTGAAAAGCGCCGTGTCCCTGAAGGGCCTCCCCGAAGAGCGGCTCCCCCAAGTGGGGTTCCTCGGGCGCTCCAACGTGGGCAAATCTTCCCTGATGAACGCCCTCATGGGCCAGAAAAACCTGGTCAAGGTCAGTTCTACCCCCGGAAAGACCCGCGAATTGAACTTTTTCAAGGTCAACGGCAAGTTTTTTCTTGTAGATTTACCAGGAGTGGGCTTCGCCAAAGTCAGCATCCAGAAACGGGACGAGATGGGCGACTTTATCCGCGAGTACGTGGAAAAGTGCAAGGACCTGCGTGGGCTTATCTACCTGGTAGATATCCGCCACGGCGGGACCGCCATTGACGTGGAGACGGTGGAAAGCATCCGTGCCACGGGTTGCCCCGTGCTGGTGGTGGCAAGCAAGCGCGACAAGGTGAACCAGTCGGAGTTTGCAAAGAACACGAAGCTCATCCAGGAACGCATGGGGCTGGATTCGAAACCTCTGGCCGTAAGCGCCCTGAAAAAGACCGGCCTGGACCATCTCTGGCAAGAGATTCTCAAGGCGGTGGAAGGGAACGAACTGGTAGAGAAGTAGATGGAGAACGCAGAAGAAAGAATCGGCGCCTCGAGACTGACCCTGGTAGGGAAAATTTTTCACCACCTGGGGATGTTTTTCATGACCCGCACCCTGGGCCAGCAGGTATGCCTATTTTTCCGCGCCATCGCCTCCATATTTTCAAAGACCCGAAGCTTCAAGACCGACTCCCGTAACATCATTCTGCAGACCTTCTTTACCGGCGTAGAAATTTTCCCCATCCTCTTTATCGTGGCCACCCTTTTCGGTGCGGTAGTCATCGTAGAAGTCATGACACTCATGGGCAAGATGGGCTTTGACGACGTGGTGGGTAACCTGATGGTGGTGGTGATCATCCGCGAGTTGGGACCTATACTTACAGCATTCCTGATTGCTGGCCGAAGCGGGTCTTCCCTTACCACATACGTCGGTAGCATGGTCATCAATTCCGAGGTGGACGCACTTGCCACCATGGGGGTAGATCCCATCCGTTACCTGGTGATGCCTGGCCTTATCGGTGGCTCCATCGCCACCCTCATCATGACCATCTTCTTTAGCGGAAGCGCCATCGGGGCTGGATTCCTCATAACCAAGGCCGCCATTTTCCTTACCGGGAACGCACTGAACCTGCAGCTCACCTGGGACTACCTGAGCAACGAAATCCTGAAGGCCCTTACCACCATGGACTTTGTGCTGATCGTGGTCAAGCCGTTGGTGTTTGGCTGTATCATTACCACCAACGCCTGCTATCAGGCCCTGAACATCGCCCACGACGTGCGTCAGGTTCCCAAGGCCACCTCCCGCTCCGTCATCAAGTCTTTCCTCTATATCGTTTGTGCCGACGTGGTTCTTTCGCTGTTCTATTTCTTCGACTACTTCAACGAACTTTCGAGAATCATCTAGGGTGGACCGATGCAAGACGAAGCGCTGCGCATAGAAGATTTGCACCTGACCTACAGGGGGCTCAGCGGCACGGCTTTTTCCAAACCCGGCGCCTACGGCTTTTTCAGCACGATACAGCAGCGCGATGACGACGCCGAACTGATTTCGGGAGCGGACCTTTCTCTAAAGCGGGGCGAGACCCTCTGCATTGGCGGTCCTTCGGGACAGGGCAAGAGCGCCCTGTTGCGCGTGATTGCAGGACTTGCACGGCCCAGTTCGGGCAGGGTGTTCTACTTTGGCGAATACATTCCGCCGGAACGCCTGACCGCCCTGGAGGTGGCCAAGCGGCAGGTGGGGCTCGTGTTCCAGAACGGGGCCCTGATTTCGAACCTGCGGGTGCGGGACAACATTGCGCTCCCTCTGCGCTATCACAAAAAAGGATCCGCCGCAGAGATCGAAGAGAAAATCAACATGGCCCTGGACCTGATGCGCGTCCGCGACTGTGCCAACATGTTCCCCCACCAGTTGAGCGTGGGCATGCAAAAGCGCGTGGCCATCGCCCGCAGCTGGGCCATGGACCCCATGCTCCTGTTGATGGACGAACCTACGGCAGGTCTTGACAACTACAACCGCAGAAACCTGCTGCCCCTGATCGACAACATGCGGACCTTGTTCAAGACTTCCATCATCATCATCACCCACGACCTGATGATGGCCAAGGAACTGGGCTGCAACCTGTGTTTCTTGTACCACAAGAAGCTTACCGAGCCCCACAGCTTTGACTACTGGCTCAACGCCGACAACGACATTTCCAAGGTACTCTTCCGCGACTTGCGGACCAGCGGGTAGAGCGGCGAAGCCGCGATGTGAAATGTGAAATGACAAATGAATAATTAACCATTACACACTACACATTCCACACTACACATTTTACAAAAGGATTTCAAAATGTTTCTTCCTCTTCCCGACGATTTTCACGCGCACCTTCGGCAGGGCGACTTGATGCCCGGCTATGTGCGGGATTTGGCCGCACAGTTTGGCCGCGCCATCATCATGCCAAACACCGTTCCCGCCATGACCAGCGCCAAGGCCATCGCCGAATACAAGAAGGAAATTCTTACAGCGGCAAAGGATGTGCGCCCGGACTTTGAACCCCTCATGACCTTCAAGCTGAACCCGAACTACACGGAGCAAGACCTGAAAGACATGATGGCCGTAGGCGTGGTGGCCGGAAAGTATTACCCCGCAGGCGTCACGACCAACAGTGCCGACGGCATCAGCGACTTCGAAGGGATTTTCCCTGTGGTGGCCCTGATGGAAAAGCTGGGTCTGGTGCTGTGCGTCCACGGCGAAGAACCCGGCGAGTTCTGCCTGGACCGTGAACCGGCCTTTATCAAGCGGGTGGAAACCCTGGCCGAAAAATTCCCGAAGCTGAAAATCGTCTTCGAGCATGTGAGTTCCGCAAAGTCCGTAGAGGCGGTCAAAAAACTTGGACCGAAAGTGGCCGCTACCATTACGGTACACCACCTGATGATGACTCTGGACGACATCGTAGGCGACGCCCTCCGGCCGCACCATTTTTGCAAGCCCCTGCCCAAGCGGCCGGAAGACCGTGCCGCTATTCGCGAAGCCGCTTTCAGCGGCAACCCAAAGTTCTTTCTCGGCACGGACTCCGCCCCGCACCAGCTGGGCAAAAAGGAATGTCCTTGCGGGGCGGCGGGCGTCTATAGCGCTCCTGTGGCCCTGCCTCTCCTTGTGCAGGAATTCGAGAAGGCCGGCCATCTGGACAAGCTCCCGGATTTTATCGCCGGTTTCGGGGCCGACTTCTACGGCCTTCCCCGCACCACCAAGCAAGTGGAAATCGTCAAGGAACCCTGGACTGTGCCCGCCACTGTAAACGGAGTGGTCCCGCTGGCCGCAGGCGAAACATTGGAATGGAAAATTAAGCGGTAAAAACGCCAAAAAGTGGCTTGTCCGCCATAAAAAATATACATTATGGGAAAACGCTCCCTATTTGGATTTTTTATGGCTTTTATTCGCGCTGTACTTTTCTACTTGACCATTTTTTCCGGGATGATCATCCTCGGAACACCCTACATTATTTACAAGGGAACTTTCTGCAGACGCAAGAACGAAATCACCAATGTCTGCAGTTTCTATTTCAGGTACGTCGTCTTTAGGCTGTTCGGTATCAAGGTCAAGGTAGAAGGAGCAGAAAACATTCCCAAGGACAAGGGATTTGTCATCGTGGCAAACCACATGAGTTTTCTGGACATTCCCGTTTTCTGGCCCTCCATCGGGAACGCCGCCTTCGTGGCAAAGGCCGCCCTCTGGAAAGCCCCCATCTTTGGATGGGTTCTCAACAGCATCGGCTGCATTCCCGTGCACAAGAACCCGCGACAAAATGCGGACATGGGCAAACTGATCCGGGACCGTATCGACCACAATTACAACATCGTCATTTTCCCCGAAGGACACCGCAGCGCCGACGGTAAATTGCTTCCGTTCCAGAACGGCATTTTCAAGATGGCCAAAGAAAACGGGTTGCCTCTAGTGCCCGTCACCCTCGTCGGGACAGGGAAATGCCTGTCCAAGGTCAAGTGGGCCATGAACCCCGGCGAAGTCCGCATCATAGTCCACCCGCTACAGGCTAGCGAGAGTTATGCGGACAAGACCGCCGTCCAGCTTCGGGACGAAATCCACGACATTATCGAGAAAGATTTAAAGGAGGCCTAGCATGGCTCAGCATTTACCTAGCGAAGAACAGATTATCGCCATCCTCCGTGACGAACCTATGGTCGGCAGTCAACTGCGGGGCGCCCTCGGGCTCCCCAAGAAACAGAAGATGGCTTTCAAGCAGATGCTGGCCGACATGGTGGAGCGGGGCCTGCTGAAGCGCACCAGCCACAAGGAATACCAGCTGGGCGACGGCGAAACCCAAGAAGAAAAGCGCGAAAAGCGTTTCAAGAAAATCGCGGAACAGGGCGGCGAAGACAACCGCAGGCCCGCAGCCCGTAGCCGCAGGCAAAAAGACAAGGAAAACGAGACCCGTATCAAGCGGGGAATCCTGCACCAGATTGGCGACGAGAATTGGGAAGTCCACGAGCTGGAAACGGGCAAGGTTTACGAGATGGCCCACCGCCGGCAGGCGCCGGGCAAAGAGGGCGAGACAATCAGCTTTACGCTGTACCCCCACCCGAAACTCAAGCACAGCTACTTGGCCAAGGTGGACCGCACCGCCGAAGCCATGAACATTTCCTGGGCAGAGGTGAAGCAGAAATTCATGGACGAGAACAACCTGCCCAAGGACTTCTCCCCCGCCATCAAGAAATTCGTAGAAGGCATCAAGGAACCCGGTCCCAAGGATTTCAAGGGACGTATCGACTACCGCAAGCTGGATATTCTCTGCATTGACCCCGAAGGGGCCATGGACCACGACGACGCCATCAGCGTAGAACGCCTGCCAAACGGCGGCTACAAGCTGGGCGTGCACATCGCCGACGTAAGCTACTACGTGCCCGAAGGATCCGACCTGGACGAAGAAGCC
This sequence comes from Fibrobacter succinogenes, assembly GCA_902768715.1. Classification (GTDB taxonomy): domain Bacteria; phylum Fibrobacterota; class Fibrobacteria; order Fibrobacterales; family Fibrobacteraceae; genus Fibrobacter; species Fibrobacter succinogenes_L. The sequence goes on from CACXMH010000023.1 coordinate 13,218, forward strand.
CTGGAAAGGAGCTACACCCAGTACCTGCCCTGGACCGCCGTGCCCATGCTTCCCGAAAAGCTTTCTAGCGGAGTGTGCAGTCTGCACCAGGGCGTGGACCGCTGCGCCTTCACCTGCATGATGGAACTGGACAAGAATGCCAACGTGCTCAGCTGGGATTTCCACCGGAGCGTGGTGAACATTTCGAAAGGCATCACCTACCAAGAAGCGGTGAAGCTGATGGAAGCTGGCGATGACTCTATCAAGGCCCTGGCCGAAGTCACCGCGCTGCTCAAGAAGAACCGCACCAAGGAAGGCCTGCTGGAATTCAAGAGCACCGAATACGGCTGCAAGTTCAACGAGGCCGGTGAACCCGTACAGATTGTGCCCCGCCAGAGCGACGAATCTAATTCCTGGGTAGAAGAGTGCATGCTGATTGCCAACAACTGCTGCGCCAAGGAACTCAAGAAGCGCAAGCTCCAGGGTATCTACCGTATCCACGAAGCGCCTGACACCAAGGACATCATGGAACTGTACTACATGTACCCCGACCTGTTCAAGGACGCCCCCGTGATGCTTCGCGACCTGGGCAAGCCCCGCAGTGGCGACACCAACCTGAACCCCGTCGCTTTCAAGCTGTACCAGCATCTGGTCAAGCGGGCTGGCGACGACGAGACCTTGATGAACCGCATTTTGCGCAGCATGCAAAAGGCCCATTACGACAGCAACAGCTTTGGTCACTTCGCCCTGAACTGGCAGGACTACAGCCACTTTACCAGTCCCATCCGCCGGTACGCCGACCTGTGGTGCCATCGGGAACTGGCCCGCAAGGGCGCCGAAATTAACGCCGAACGCGCCGAAAGCGTCATCGAAGTCTGCGACCTGATCTCGGCCAACGAAATCAAGAACATGAAGGTGGAACGCATTTCCATCAAGGTGTGCAGCTGCTGGATTTTAAAGAACCGCATAGGCGACGACTTCGAAGCAAACGTTACGGGAATCGAAGAATGGGGAATCTACGTCTCTATTCCGGACCCCATCGCCGAGGGCCTGGTGCGCTTCCGCGATATCGCCGGAGAAGATTTCTACGTGTTCAATCCGGACCAAGGGCTTGCTTTCGGGAAGCGCAGTGGCCGCACCTTCCGCAGGGGCGACAAGGTGCTGGTGCGGCTACTCCGCGTAGATCCTCTACGCGGCCAGGCCGATTTCAGCATTCTGGAAAAGCTTTCTTCCGAACCCAAGAAGCGCCGCCGTCAAGGCGAGTCCCGCGACAGCTACCGTGACGTTCACGAACGTGCGGACCGTGCCGCCGCCGCAGAGGCCCTGGGCTACGTGAGCCAACCCGACGATGACGATTTCGGCTTTGACGACGATGCCCCCAGCTTTATCCGGAACGGGCGGGGCTCCCGCAGGGAAAGTTCCCGCAGAGAAAAGCCCCGCAAGACCATGAGCGACAAGAGTTCCAAGGCCAAAGGCCCCAAGGCTTACGGTGAAAAGCTTGCCCGCGGCCGCGGTGGCCGGGGCAGGAGCGGTAGGCGGTAATTCAAGGAGATGCCCTGTCATCCTGGAGGTCAGAGGCCGATAGGACCCGGCGGGCATGACAACAGAACAATGGAAAACAGCAGAATCGTTCTATACGCAAGCTACCAGACCGGCAAGGAATTGCCCGGTTATGTGCGTTTTGCGCTACAGCACCTGTCCGAAACGCCTTTCCGCATCGTACTGCTGACCAACAAGCGGGAACTTTCTCCAGAAACCCTTGCGTTCCTGCAAGAGCGGAACATTTTCCTGTACCTCACCGAAAACCACGGCTTTGACTTTGGCATGTGGCGAAGATTCCTTAAGGACTTGGCCAACGGCAGAGGAAATTTCACTACCCTCAGTGGCATTTCGCGACTGGTGCTGATGAACGACTCCATCGTCTATTACCGGAACCGGTTCCAGGAGTTTTTCGAACGGGCGGAGCGTAGCGATGCCGACGCCGTTTCCCTTACGGAGAACAACGAGGTACGCCATCACCTGCAAAGCTATTTCCTCTACCTCAAGCAAGAGGCCTTGGGCGCATTCTTTATGCACCTGCTGGAGACTCCGGAACAAGACAGTTACTACGACGTGGTACACCGTCTAGAAATCGGCATGGCAGGCGCTTTCGAAGACGCAGAAGTCCGAACCGAAGCCCTATACCCTACAAAACGGAACGTACTGTTTACCTATCCAGAGTTGGTTACCGGAGGTGCGGGATTTATCAAGCGCAGGACCTTGCAACAGCGTTTTTCTATCAGTGAAAAGGCCCACTTTATTCGGCACAGGGCACTCACAGCCCTGAACGCCGATTACCGCAAGATGATTGTGGAATCCGGACTGGCGGAGGATTTCAAGGAAGAATGGCTCCCGACTCCTACAGACGGAGCATTGCACCGGGCCGCCGACAAGCTGTGGGAAAATACTTTTGACAAGGTTGGATGGCCGCTTTTGCGGAAAGCCATCAAGACCAAGTACAAGCTTCTCGGGAAAAAATTGGAAGGCGAAGAGTACAATAACTAGGGAAGGCTTCCGCCCTCCCCCAAACCATTATTTTACGATCTTTGCGTCTTGGACGTCCTTGCCCTTGAGCTTGGACGATTCGCTGCCCTGGGCCATTACGCCCCGGTTGATGAACTTGTACTGGGCAATGCTCCAGAAATTGGACACAATCCAGTAGAGCACCAAGCCCGAAGGCATCACCGCGCTAAAGAAGAACATCATGGCGGGCATCATCCAGGTCATCATCTTCTGCTGGGCGGGGTCCATGCCGGCGCTACCGCTCATGGTCACCTTGGTCTGGAAGTATGTCGTCACCACCATGATCCAGGGGAGAATGGCAAGGCCTGCAGGCATCACGAAGGGAATCGAAAATCCACTCCACACCACGTCGCTTTTGCTCAGGTCGGTAATCCAGAGGAAGGCGGGCATGCCGCGGAGTTCGATAGCGCGACCCAGCACAAAGAACAATCCCATAAAGATAGGCATCTGGATAAGCATGGGCAGGCACCCGCCCGTGCAGCTGGCCAGCGGGTTCACGCCGTTCTTGGCGTAAAGTTCCATGATGGCGGCCTGCTTCTTTTGCGGATCGCTACGGTACTTCACGTTGATTTCGTCCAGCTGGGGCTTGAGCTTGCTCATGGCGCGGGTGGACTTGAGCTGCTTTACCGTAAAGGGCGTGGTGAAGGCGCGAACAATGAAGGTCACAAGGATAATGGCCACGCCGTAGTTCGGGATAATGGAATAGAAGAACTTGAGGAGTTTCAAGAGCCACTTGCAGATCCACACGAACCAGACGCTGGAGCCGGGGAACCACTTGGAGCCCGTCACGATAATCTTCTCGTAACCCTGGTCAAGGGCTTCTACCTCGTCCCACTGGAGCGGGAGCACCATGAAGTTATAGGCCAGAGAATCGCCTCGAAGCCCGTCTGCGATGGTAAGGCTGTAGGTTCCCGGATCGGGATTGCCTTCGGTGGCCACATCGATGTGCTTTGCGTTTACCTTGACCGGAACGGGCTTGTCGAACTGCACCGACAGGGCCACATACTTGCGGCGCATGCCCACCCAGTAGTAGTTGGCGTTGTCAAAGGTCATGGCGTCGGAGAAAGTCTCGCGCTCCGTAATCTCGCTGTTCTTGAAAATCACCTCGCTAAAGAAATAGCTGGCACCGCCGAAGCTCTTTCCCTTGGGCATGACTTCGGTTTCTTTCATGCCGCCCTTCCAGGACAGCTCGTAATCGGCAGGCTTGAACCCCACAAAGCGGTTCACCTGGCGTACCGCCACTCCGGCCTTGGTAAAGCCGTAGCTGCGAATCACCTGCTTGCCGCTGGCATCGGTAAAGGTGAACTGCACCGTCACATCGTTTTCCACCTTGATCTTTTCGGGAGTGTCACCCAGGTCGAAAAGGGCTTCGGTCAGGTCCGCCTTGCCCAGTTTCAGGTCCAAGGCGCCCAAGGCGGTATCCTGGATAATCTCCGGGAAGTTTCCGGCGCTGTCGGGCAGGGCCTTCACAATCACGCTCTGGACACGGGCACCCTTGTTACTGAGGGTCATGATAAACTTGTCGGTCTCCACCGTCACCGTGCGGGGTTCAATCACCTTCGGGGCTTCGGCAGCCTGAGCGCTGTCGGCAGCGACGCTATCAGCGGCAGCGGCACTATCAGCGACAACGACCTTTCCTGATTCACTCTCGTCTCTCGTCTCTCGTCTCTCGTCTAAGCTGTCATCACCCAAAACCGGAGCAGCCTTCAGCTCCGGAGTCTTGTCGCCTAGCACCAGCTGGTCTGCTGAATCGGCGCGAGCGGCCTCCATGGCGGCGGCAGCCTCTTTTTCTTTCGCCTGGGCTTCGGCCTGCTGCTTCGCGTTGTTCGACGACATGGTCATCCACCAGATGACAATTGCCGCAATCAAGATGGAGCCTATGAGGGAATTCTTGTTCATGTCTTTTCCTTTTTAGGGGGCACCGGGTCGTAGCCGCCCTTGCAGAAGGGGTTGCATCTCAAAATTCTAAAAACCGCAAGATAGAAACCTTTGAAGGGTCCGTGTACCCGTAGAGCCTCGATAGCATAGCTGGAGCAGGTGGGCTGAAACCGGCAGACCCCGTGAAAGAAGTAGGGGTGCACCAGCTGGTACAGCCGGATAGGCGCAATCAGCGCCGCCACGACGGCCCTCTCAAGCTTCGCAAGCATCGCCGTCCACCGCCTCCGGGCAGGTCCATTCCATCTTGCGGAAAATCTTGTAGGCGGACTCCCGGAGCTTTTCTGAAGTCAGTTCCTGCTGGCCCACGGTCACCACCACCATGGCCCACACCGGCTTCTGGATATTCGGGACCATTCCAAAAAACAAAGGCCGCAGAATCCTCCGGCACTTGTTGCGGTAAACGGCGTTACCGTTTTTCTTTTTCGCCAAAAAGCAGAAACGACAAAAACCGTCCGGGCTCTCTATCCAACGCATGGTCAATGACGATGCTCGGACAAACTTGCCTTGGACGGCCACTGTTCGGTAAGCGGGCTGGTTCGGCAGCCTATAAGAACGCAGAGCGGCGATGAGCCACCCCCAGACTTACTTCTTATAGATGGTGTCGCTGACGGTCAGGCGCTTGCGGCCCTTGGCGCGGCGACGGCTAAGAACGGCGCGACCCCAACGGTCTTCCATGCGGGCGCGGAAACCCTGCTTGTTGGCACGCTTGCGGTTATGAGGCTGGAATGTTCTTTTCATGATAAAACCTTTCTAGTCGAAATTCAAAATTTTTGAGTCCCAAATCTAGCAAAAATACCCCATAAATCAAGGTGTTTTGCCCCGAAGTACGGGAAATTTAAGCAAAAAAGGCCAAAACAACGCGTTTTAGCCAACTTATCAACATCTTATCAACATTCGCACTAACGCTAAATCTTTTTACAGCAAGGAGATCCCCACCTTGGTGGCCATGCGCACTAAGCACTAAAGTGCTAAGTGCTGTCCGCCCGCCTGCGCGGGGATGACAATCGATGGTTACGACATCTTCCTTATTTTGTTCCGGCCCTCGGTCTTGGCCAGGTACAGCACCTCTTCGGCCTTTACCAGGAACTGGGAGAAGTGGCTATAGTTCCTGTTGCCGCAGGCGATAAAGCAGCCGGACACCGTAACCGAGGCGTCGGGGAACCTGTTCCAACGGAGCGCAGCAATACCCTCGCGAATCCGCTCGGCACGGGCAAAGGCCTCCAGCTCGGAATCGGCCCGAAGCACGCACATGAACAGTTCCCCGTCCATACGGCCGCAGCATTCCCCAATCCGGTCGTCACGCTCTTGAATCAAAAACTTCGCCACGTCGCAGAGCACCTGGTCGCCAAACACCTGGCCGTAGCTGGCGTTCACCTCGCGAAACTCGTCCATGTCAAGGAGCAGCAGGTAGTATCCCTCCCGCTGCAGCCACACGACACTTTCCAAGAAGTGCGTCATGTAGCCACGGTTGAAAAGCCCTGTCTTGGAGTCTCTCTTGGATAAAAACTCCAGACGCTTGAGCATTTCTTCGCGACCCTTCCGTTCGGTATTGTAGGAATAGAGGGCGAAGGAATTGATGATAAAGACCACCACACCCGTAATAAAGAAAGACACCAGGATGTCGATGAAAGCCGCCTGGTGATCCAGGGCCACCACATACTCAGGGTAAAGTTCCGAAAGCACAAAGGCGATTTCGAAAGCGAGCATGGAGAGCACAAACACCGCCCACTTGCTCTTGCCGGGGCAATAGGCACAAAGGAACACCGCAGTAAGGCAGTAGAGGGTCATGCCGCAGTTGAACCCGCCACACAAGAAGAACAGCATGGGCAGCAAGAAACAGCTGAGCAAAAGGCACATGACCACATAGCAGACGCTGTACATGCGGGTCTTGACCGCCACCACCGCCAAAACGGCGCAGATAACGCTGGTCAGCAGGCACACCGCCGAGGTCACCGGGCTAATTTGTTCATATATGGTAAAAATCGTGGAGGCAACGCTTGCCGCCAACACAATCACCAAAAACACCCAGAAAAGGGTCCGTTCCAGAGAGTCCTGCCGCTGCAGGAATTTTTTCAGTTTACCGATCATCTTATCGATTTATCGCCCCTAATTTACCCCTAAATACACTCTTTTTTTCAAAAAAGAAAAACATAATATAAAATGTATCTTCCAATTTGGAAGGGGTTCGCCCCCTTTATCATAACTTTGTTATATTATTGAAAGTAAAGTCTTATAATTTTAGCAGGTAGTGTATGGAACTGACCCCGTTAGATATCCGCAACCAGACATTCCACAAAAAGAACTTCGGCGGCATCGACCCCGACGAGGTCAAGGCATTCCTCGAAACGGCGGCCACCGCCTTCGAACAAATGTCCAGGAACCGCACCGACCTCACGGAACGCCTGAAAATCGCCGAGGAACGGGTCAACTACTACCGCCAAATCGAGAAGACCATCCAGGACGCCGTGGTCACCATGCAAAAGACCGTGGACGAGGTCAAGGCCAACGCCGAAAAAGAGGCGGAACTGATTATCGCCGAGGCCAAGGCACGGGCCATCAAAGAAGTGGAAAACACCAAGAAGAGCGCCGAGGACCTGCGGGCCGAAATCGAACAGCTGAAGCAGATCCGCACCAACTACTTTATCCGGTGCCGGGCGCTTATTCGCGGGCAAGAGGACCTGCTTTCGGCCATGGAAAACGACCAGCGGGAGTTGGCCGAACCGGCACCCGCCAGAAGGCCCGCCCCTGCTATGCCTACCGGGAACGTCATCGGCTAGTAAAAGAGGCCTCCCTTGAAGATAAGCATCAAGGTACATGCGAGAAGCAAGCGGGAATCCGTCACGGAAACCCCCGACGGTAGCTACAAGGTAGAGGTCAAGGCACCGCCCGTAGATGGAGCCGCCAACGAGGCCATCTGTGAACTTCTGGCAAAGCACTTTGGAGTCCACAAGCGGGATGTATCCGTGGTGACGGGAGCGACGAACAACAAGAAGGTTGTAGAAATCCAGGGGCTCTAAGCCGGACTAGATTTGTAAAAGGGACGGGTTCATGAAGTTTCAGAAGAAGACAATCCATTACCTGGCGAAGGCGGTTCTCTTTATCGCCGTCGGTCTTCTGCTGAACATTGTTCCGGCAAAAATCGTTACCCATTTCGAACTGCCCGTCTTTTTTGACTGCCTTGGCACAATCCTTACCGCCATGATGTGCGGAAACATGGCCGCCGTCATCGTCGGTTTCATCTCCAACGTCATCAACGGACTGTCCGATGCCGTCACCCTCTACTACGGCGTCATCAGCGTCCTTATCGCCGGATGCGCCTACCTTTTCTACCAGAAAAAATTCTTCTTGAGCATACCCAAGATATTGGTGGTGATTTTCACCTTCGCCCTCATCGGCGGCGGTCTCGGGTCCATACTCACCTACTTCCTTTACGGCTACAGCATCGGCGAAGGCATTTCCGCCCCCTTCGCCCTCGGACTTCGGGATACCTGCGGGCTCCCCGATTTCTGGTCCCAGCTTTTGGCCGACATCATCATCGACATTTTCGACAAGGGCATCGTGGTCATTTCGGCGGTACTCCTCTACCGCTGGATTCCCCGCAAGATCCGCTTCGCCTGCAACGACACCTTCCATATCGACCCAAATGTCGATGAACTGGCCGCCACCACCGGAGGCTCCCTGCTCCGCAGGATTGTGGTCATGGTCATCGTGGCAGAACTGCTGCTTGGTTCACTTGCCTGTGCCATCGGTTACTTCTTGTACCAGAAGGTTTCCATCGACAAGTTCACCGATATCGCCAACGGGGTAACCCAGGCGGCCAGCGTGTTCATTGACGGTAACCGCATAGACGAATTCCTCACAAGCGGTCGCGAAGCCGACGGCTACGCAGACACAGAAGAAAAACTGAAGAAACTCAAGAAAAGTTTCCCGCAGACAAAATACCTCTACGTTTACAAGATCGAAAAAGACGGCTGTCATGCGGTATTCGACACGCCCCTGGAAAGCGGCGAAGAAACCAGCGAGCCAGGTGAAATCCTGCCTTTTGACCCAAGCTTCGAGCCTTACCTGCCGGCGCTCCTCAAGGGCGACACCATCGAACCCATCATCTCCGACGACACTTACGGCTGGCTCCTGACCATCTACAAGCCTATCAAGGATTCCAAACACAAGACCGCCGCCTACGTGGCCGCCGACATCTCCATGCAAGAAATTCTAGAAGACGACGCCTCCTTCTTTATCAAGTTCTTCTCCCTGTTCTTCAGCCTTTCCCTGATTATCATGAGCATCATCGTGGAACTGGTGAAAAGCGGTATCGTGCGGCCCATCAACCGCATGGCCTATGCCTCGTCCCAGTTCGCCTACAACCTGGGAACCGACAAGGACAAGGGTCTAGAAATCCTCAGCACCCTGGATATTCATTCCCAAGACGAAATCAAGCACCTGCACACGGCCCTCCTCAAGATGGGCAACGAATCCCTGGATTACATCAAGCAGCTGCAGGAGCAGACCGAACGCATCACCCGCATGCAAGACGAAATTATCGAGAACTTCGCCGAAATGGTGGAAGCCCGCGATACCAGCACCGGAAACCACATCAAGAAAACGGCCCACTACGTAGATGCCATTGCAAGGGAACTCCAAGCCGAAGGCGAATTCAAGGATATTCTCACCGACGAATACATCGAAAAGCTGAAGCGTTCCGCACCGCTCCACGACATCGGAAAGATTGCGGTATCCGACCTGATTCTGAACAAGCCGGGCAAGCTCACCGACGATGAATTCACCATCATGAAGAGCCACACTACCGAAGGCAAGAATATCCTGGTGAAGATCGAAGAAAACGCCGGCGAAACCATGGACGAGGATTACCTGAAGGAATCTATCGAGATGGCCCACTTCCATCACGAAAAATGGGACGGTTCGGGCTACCCCAACCGCATCTCGGGCGAAGACATTCCGCTGTCGGCAAGAATCATGGCGGTGGCCGACGTATTCGACGCCCTGGTGGCCGAACGCATCTACAAGAAGCCGTTCACCTACGAGAAGGCCATGGAAATCATTACCGAAGGGGCCGGCAAGCATTTCGACCCTGTGGTAGTCAAGGCCTTCTGCCAGATTTCAAAGCGTCTGTACGACGAACGGACCAAGCTGGACCAAGAAGGACAGGTCCTATAGGTTCTTGTCAATCCAGTCGAAACGCTCCCGCATCCACTGGACCATCGTCTGCACGCCCTCGTCATAAGATTCGTAAGGGTCTTTCAAAGCCCAGTTTTCCGTATTGGAAATAATGGGCCAGCGGTGGTACTCGTTCTCTACGGCTTTTTCGATTTGCCCTCTGTACAAGGGAACGCTGTCTATAAGGGCGCGAAATTTTCCGCGATGTTCTAGCCAGTAGGCCTTGGCCTCGTCTTTTATCCAGCTGCTCCAGAAAATGTGGCTGTACAGGCGGTAATTCCGGATGTACCAGCCATCTGCAGGCTTGTTCTTTTCCCGGGAGGCATTGCCGAAACCAAGGTCGAAATCCCACAGAGGGCCAAAACGGACAGGGCCACCCTTTTCCCAGGTGAAAAACACGCTGCGGGCGTAATTGCCGTCTTCGTTCTTGGAAAATTCCTGAATCCAATAGAAAGGCAGAAAATCTTCCATGGACAGCCAATTCCGAACATCTTCTGGAACCATGCGGTCAAAGCTCCTAGCCGCATGTTCAAAGTCGTTCAGGTAATCCAGCAACAACTGCTGCGTTTTTTCGCTTGGGTTCTTGGGAGACTTGATGTGGTAAATGTATTCGTTGTCCGTAATCACGTAGGGCGGATCATATTTCTTGATGTCTTCTTTCTCAACCAGAAAGGTGGTGTCATTTTCGGCAATGTCCACCCGGTCGTGGGCCACCTTCACCGTTTCCGAAAACAGGTAGAGCCCCATGTACTTGCGGTTCAGAAAAACCTCCACGAACTGCATCTTGGGCGTCCACCTGGGAGCAAGCCATTCCGAAAGCCGCCCCATCATGTAGTTCCGCAAGTGGGTCTTGTCTCCATAGTTGGCGATAAGCGCGAAGTCCCTGTTCTTGGGCATGCCGAACAGGGAAACCTTGTCGTCAAATTCCAGTTTCATGCCGTACTTGGGCATCTTGAAACTGGAGTTTCCTCGGCCCCGGACCGTAAGGCTATAGACTTCGCTTTCGTAATTGTCCTTGCCGTAAATCTGGAGCTTCGACGGGAATTCTGTTTCCCGGTCCCGCAGTTCATGAAAGTCTTCCGTCTCGATGACAAGACGCGGGAGTCCTGCATAAGGGTACTTGGAATCGTCCAGGGGCAAGTATTCCGGATTGTCTTCGGGACTTTCCCAGAAACAGCCTGCCAGAGCCGCCGTAACCATCAAGACAAGCGTAGAACGCAAAACTTTCAGATGCGAGAATTTCATTGGGACTATCAAAATATAAATTTTGCCTATGCAAAGGAAAGCGGCTTACCTGTTACTCGCACTTGCCGGTCTATGCCAACCCAAGGTATATGCCACCGAAGGACTTGTGCCGCTGCATTTCCCTGCAACGGCAATCTCCCTAGAAGAAGCCGAGGAACTGGACGACGACGTTTACAGCAACGACCTGACGGTATCGGGGGAATACGCCCTTACCGACTGGTTCAGTTTTTACGGCAGTTCATCTTTCCGTTTTGCCAGCTACAGCTACGAGTATTCCACCGAAGGTTACATCCATAATTACTGCAACCTGCACGTGAACGGCTTCAACGAGAGCTATCTGGGTGTCCGGACCCTGTTTTACCGGAATTTCGGGTTCGATGCAGGCTGGCGGTTCCCGCCCGGCGAAGGCTCCCAAAAAGACCGTTTCCACCGGCTGAACGCGGAACCCTTCGTGCTGTTTCCGGCGACGCGGCTCCTGCTGATCGGAACGGCCCTGCGTTACAACAAGTTTCTCGAAGACAAGAATTTTGAGCCCGGAGACGAAATCGGGTTCAAGGCCAGCCTGCTTTGGAAGTTCTGGTGGAGCGATTCGGAACAGACCGGCTGGAAGCTCAGCGAGGTCCTGCTTTACCAGGCCCGTTTTCAGGAGTCGGAGAACCACAACCTGGCCAAGAACTGCCGCAAGATGGACGACAAGTACAAAGGCATGAAAATCGCCTTCGCCCTGGCACGGGACTTTCGGCTATTCGGCACACCGCTGGAGCTGGGGATAAACTACACCATCAACAAGGGAACCCTTTTCGGGTTCGAGACCGGCCACCGGGTAGGCATCATGTTCGGGCTAGGCCCGTTTTGAGCGACCGTCCCACCAAGCGAAAATGTTGGCCAGCACCGTCCCGCTGATAGAATGGTAGGCACAGCTCAGGGCACAAGGCACCATGCAAAGCACCGCCTTGGGGTTGGCCGCCACATTTTCGGGATTGGCAAAGAAGGCCATGGCAAGCACGGTGGCCATGCCGGCGTTCTGCACGCCCACCTCGATAGCGATGGTCCGCTTCTTGGCGGTATTGAACTTGAAAAGCCTACCCACGCTGTAACCCAGCACATAGCCTAGCGCATTGTGGCAGAACACCACCGCCAGCACCAAGAATATCAGCGAAAAGCCGTTGGTCAAAAGCTGCGGCCGCACCGTCACCACCACGCCGCCCACAATGAGCATCAGGCCTATGACGCTTACGGCAGGCATGTTCGCCTGGATTTCCTTGAACACCGGGCGTTTGCCCAAGAAATGATTGCAGAGGAAGCCGATGGTAATGGGCGCCACCGTCACGTACAGAATGTTCAGGAACATGCCCACCGCATTCACGTTGATGCTTGTATCGGCAAGCCACAGCACCAGAAGCGGAGTCATGATCGGCGCAAGGAGCGTGCTTACCATAGTCATGCTCACCGAATAAGTCACGTCACCCCGGGCCAAGAAACTCATCACATTGCTAGAGACGCCGCCCGGGCAGCACCCCACCAGAATGATACCCACGGCAAGGTAGGGGTCCAGCCCGAACACCTTCGTAAGCCCGAAGGCCACAAAGGGCATGATGGTGTACTGCGCCACGGCACCCAGCAGAATGTGGAAGGGCTGCTTTAGCAGATTGCGGACATCATCTGTCGAAATCGTGAGACCCATGCTCAACATGATGACGCCGAGAATGATGGAGGATACATTCCCGTGAACCCAGCCGAAAGCGACCGGAACGAAGAATGCGACAATTGCGCTTGCAATAACAAAAGGTGAAGCGTAGTTCGAAAGCAGACGGCTAATAGCCTTGATTATCTTGAACATGACCCAAATATAGAACTCAGTGCGACCGCAAGCAAGTCAGCTACGAAGACACCAGCACGCAATACACCGCAAATTTGGACCTGGGGAATTCCATTTAGTAAAAATGCAAAATGTCCACACTCAGGAAAAAATACTTTGGGACTGACAAAGGGGAAAATTTTGTATAGATTATATTCAAAAAGTGAGGTGCGGCCATGGGACTGGAATTCGGATTACAGAAACGTGAAGAACTCAACGAGGCGGGTGCAATCATGGCACGCGCATACGAAAACTACGACTATGTCACGCTCTATTTCCCCGACACCGTAGGAAGCCGCAAGGGGCTGCAAATCTTTATGAACTGCGTCGTAAAAACGAACTTCGGGAGGGCCGACATGCTGGCAGCGCATCGGGACGGCAAGATGGTCGCCCGCGCCACGCTGGAACCGCCCGGTTTCAAGAGGCCTTCAGCGTTTCAATACATCGTACACGGTTTCTTGCGCGTCTATCTTAACACGAAATGGAGCCGCATCAACGGCTTTTTAGCCATGGACGAAGCAGCCTGCAAACCCTGCCACGACTACCAGAAATCCGGGTCGGACATCTGGTACCTAAGCATGCTCGAAGTGGATCCGCCTGCACAGGGCCAGGGTGTAGGCACGCAGTTCCTAGCCTATCTGGAAGAATACGTGCGACAGCGGGGCGCAAGGCAGTTTGTCCTTTTCACAAACTCACAAGAGAATCTCGCCTGGTACAAGAAGCGCGGCTACGAGGTCTTTCACGAATGTGAAATCGAACACGAGGGCAAAAAGATCGGTAGCTGGAGCATGAAGAAAACGCTAAATAGGTGAAAGAGACTCCTTCGCGGGAACATCTTTTTTGAGCAAAATTGGCTATTTTCTCGAAATCTCCAAAATTGTCATAATCTGACATGCTCGGTATGTATATTTGTACCAGCGAGGTTCTATGCTGGTAACTTTCCTTATCGTGCTTGGCATATTAGCCCTTTTCGGGGCTGGCGACGCAGGGGACGCCTGCGCCATCACCTTGCTGTTGAAAGTGCTGCCGTTTCTGATTTTCGTGGGGATTTTTGCGTCTTTGATGTTTTGTGGAGGGTAAAATACATGAGTAACTTACTTTTTCAACCATTTTATTATATATTTGGTTTGAAATGCAAGAAACAAATGAAAAAAAACTGGAAAAAATGCTGAACGCGAACAGCGGCTACATCACGCGAAAGCAAGTCGACAGCCACAAGATTCCTTCGTGGTTCTTGACGGATTTTGTACGAAGGCAGGGCCTTGTCAAGATAGATAAGGGTTTTTACGCCCAAGAGCAATGGATCCGGGACGATTACCTTGTGTTTCAATACAAATATCCCAAATTCATCTTTTCACACGTTTCCGCGCTATTCTTGCATGGGCTAACAGACCAGCTCCCAGATTACTTCGAAGTGACCGGACCCAAGAACTACAGGCCATTTTCTCCGAACCCTTCCGTCGCAATCCACACGGATTCTCGCGATGAAACCTACAGGCTTGGAATTTGCAAAATCAAGACTTCGCTTGGACATCTGGTGGAATGCTACGATACGGAACGAACGCTTTGCGACATCATCAAGAATAGCCGAAAGATCGATGCAGAAATTTACGGCAAAGCGCTCAGGCTTTACGCAAAATCAAAAGACAAGAATACCCGCAACCTACTCCATTACGCCCAAGTATTGAAAATAGAGAACAAAGTGGCGGAACTTATGACGGTGGTACTGAATGAAGATTAATAAGAATTCCCTGCAGGCGAAAATCAACAATCTCTCCAAAGAAATGAATGTTCACGCCAACGTCCTGCTTGTATCGTTCTTTTTCGACGCTTTCATTTCAAGACTCGCAAAGTCAGTACACGCAGACAAATTCGTCTTCAAGGGCGGATTCTATCTCGCCACATTGCTCGGCGTAAAGAACCGCTACACCGCCGACATTGATTTCCTTTTGAGAAAGGAACCCATGGACGAGAATAGATTGAGGGAAATTTTCTCTGACATCATCGAGACAGATGCGGACGATTCTATCTCTTTTGAAATAAGTGATATTTCTCCAATACGTGATGAAGACGCCTACGGCGGATTTTCCATCCTTTTGACGGGACGCCTAGAGAATGTCAGACAAAGTTTCCATGTCGATGTTGCCACGGGCGATCCAATTACACCAAAAGATATCGAATACTCTTACCAAAGCCTCTTCAGCCATGAAACCATTGCGTTCCGAGCCTACAACCTAGAAACGGTTGTTGCTGAAAAACTTCAAACCATTCTTTTTCGAGGTTTGCTCAATAGCCGCTGCAAAGATTATTACGACATCTATATCATCAATCAATTGCAACGGAATAACATCAATATTCCTGACTTGAAGAAATCTTTTGAAGTAACCTGCCGGTATCGCAAGACTCCCTTCGAAAAAGGAGAAGCTCTTTTGCTTCTAGAAGAAATTTCAAAGAGCGACATTCTTCAAACCCGCTGGAAGAATTATGCGAAAAAATCTTCGTTTGCAAAAGGCATCACGTTTGAAGCAACGATTGAAGCATGCAAAGAAGTCCTTAGCAGTATTTTTAGCAGTTCAGGGTCTTAGGGGCACAAAAGACGCCCACTCATTTGAGTGGGCGTGATTATAAGGGCGGGGGTCGTTTACTTAACGACGATGTTCACGAGCTTGCCCGGGACCACGATGGATTTCACGACGGTCTTGCCGTTCATGAACTCTTTCACGCGGTCGTTGTCCATGGCGAGCTTTTCGAGGGCGGCCTTGTCCATGTCCTTCGCGACAGAAGCCTTCGCGCGGACCTTGCCGTTCACCTGGAACACGACTCCCACGGTGTTTTCCACGGCCTTGGAGTGGTCGGCTTCGGGCCAGGCGACATTCGTGAGCGACTCGTTGTGACCGAGGATGCTCCACATTTCTTCGGCGATGTGCGGGGCAAACGGGTGCAACAGCTTGACGAAGGTTTCGCACGGTTCGCGGTAGCGCTTGTCCATCTTCATCATTTCGTTGTTGAAGATCATCAGCTGGCTAATCGCGGTGTTGAAGTTCATGTTTTCGATGTCGCTCGTGACCTTGATGACGGTCTGGTGCATCACCTTCTCGATTGCTTCCGGAGCGGCTTCGTCAACGAACACCGGGGCTTCATCAGAATCGCCTACCACGGAGCGCCAGGCGCGGCCGAGGAAGCGGTTCATGCCTTCGATACCCTTGGTCTGCCACGGTTTCACGGCGTCCAGCGGACCCATGAACATTTCGTACAAACGAAGGCTGTCGGCACCGTAGTCGCGCACGACGTCATCGGGGTTCACGACGTTCTTCAGGGACTTACTCATCTTCGCCACGATCTGCTTGAGCTCGATGTCGGTTCCCTTCTTGAAGAACTTGCCGTTTTTCTCTTCGACTTCGTCAGTCGGGACCTTGGAGCCAGCGGCATCTTCGTAAGCGAAGGCGAGAATCATGCCCTGGTTGAAGAGTTTCTGGAACGGTTCGTCGGTAGAGACGAGGCCGAGGTCGAACAAAACCTTGTGCCAGAAGCGGCTGTAGAGCAAGTGGAGCACGGCGTGTTCGGCACCGCCCACATAGAGGTCCACCGGCATCCAGTACTTTTCGAGTTCCTTTGCCACAAATGCGTCGCCGTTGCAGGCATCGATGTAGCGGAGGTAATACCAGCAGGAGCCAGCCCACTGCGGCATGGTGTTCGTCTCGCGGATACCCTTGCGGCCGTTCTTGTCGGTCACCTGGAGCCATTCGGTAGCGTTGGCGAGCGGAGACTGACCGCCGTCACCCGGCTTGTAGTCCTTGAGTTCCGGCAACAGCACCGGCAGTTCGGCGTCGTCCACCGTAGAGATTTCACCATCTTCCCAGTGGATAATCGGGAACGGTTCGCCCCAGTAGCGCTGACGGCTGAAGAGCCAGTCGCGGAGCTTGTAGTTCACGGTGGCCTTACCAATCTTGTTGGCGACCAGCCATTCGATGACCTTCGCGATGCCCTGCTTCTTGTTGAGGCCGTTCAGGCAAAGCGTGTCGTTCTGGCTGTTGATGTAGGTGCCGTCGGCAGCCCAG
>CACXMH010000024.1 GCA_902768715.1 Fibrobacter succinogenes
GCCGATATATATTTTGGGTGTACCCGGATAGCATGTGCTGTCTGAAAAAGAGAGGAACCCAAAATGAAAACGCTAATCAAGATATCGATGATGGTGGCCGTTTTCAGTATTTGTGCCGCCTTTGCTACTGATAATCACTCTCCGCTCCGTGCCAGGGTAGATACTTCGGCGGTGCTTTTGGGCAAGGAAGCCTCCTATGCAAGGCTTTTACGGGTTACCATGAAGGACGGTTCTGTCGAGGAATTCCTGGTGGAATCCGTCAGGACCCTTACCTTCCAGGCAAATCCGAATGACAGTTCCAACATCTACGATGAAGACGAAAAAGAGGACGAGGAAAGATCTGCCGAACCGGATAGGACACCTGAACAGCAGTCTTCCAGTTCGGTGGCACCGTCTAGTTCCTCTGTATCGCCCATTCCTGATAGCTCGTCGGACGACGGCAAAACGCCAAGCTCCGACAGCAAGCGCGGTGGCGAATCGTCTGATTCCGTAACACCGTCTAGTTCGTCTGTCGAGCCGTCCAGCTCTTCGGCGAAACCTGACGGAAAATCTTCCAGCAGCGTCGAGCCTTCAAGCTCTTCGGAAGTTCCCGACTCCAGCAGCGCACAGGATGACGGCAAAACGCCCAGCTCCGACAGCAAGCGCGGTGGCGAATCGTCCGATTCCGTAACGCCGTCCAGTTCTTCGGTAGCTCCAGATGAGCGTTCCTCCAGTTCTTCGGAAACGCCGTCGGCGATTCCGAACAACATCACCTACGCCGGGACTCGCCTTGGCTGGAATTCCAGAAACCAGACCCTGTCCGTGTTCTCGAGGCAGGGCGGAGACGCCAAATTCGCGGTGCTGGACGTGCAGGGCGTTGTAATCGGGAAAGGTAATTTGTATGTTTCCAGGGGTGTCACGTCCATTTCTCTGGATTACCTGGATTTGCCCAAGGGAAACTTTGTAGTAAAGTTTGAAATCGGTAACACGAAACTTCAACAGACGATTGCCGTTACCGGAAAGTAAGGAGGCCCATCATGAATTACCGTATCATTACATCCGCGGTCCTGGCCCTTTCGCTTTCTTCATTCGCCGGCCAGGCCTACTTTATCTTCAAGAAGGACTCCACCTATACGGCGGGGCTCTTGGGAATCGACTCCCTTAACTTTCCGAAGGATAGGCGGGGCGAGACGGACTCCCTGTTCATTGCGGGCTATGGCCTCAAGGCCTTTGACCGGGTGCCCCTGGCCAATACCGAGGTGTCCTTCAAGACGGACTATTACGATGCCGAAAAGCTGTCTGTGAATGTCCAGTCCGGCCCTCGTGTCGGCAGTTTCCTGTTCTACCTGAGAGATGTGGAATACATCGACTTTGTCAAGATGAACAGCAAGAGCGATACCGACGGCGACGGGCTTTCCGATGTAGATGAAATGTACAAGATCGGAACCAACCCCCGCATGACCGATACCGACGGCGACGGCTACAATGACGGCACCGAGATGAACCTGTTCAACCCGCAGAATCCGACGGTCTGGAATCCCAATGTGGCGGACTTGCCCAAGCTGGAAGTGACCATGACCATGACGCCTTCTGTGACGCTGACCCGTACCACCAGCAGCGGGACGACCAAGTCCACCACCATTTCCGAAGGGGAAGCGGTGCAGACTACGACAGGCGTGAGCAATAGCGAGACCCGCTCGGCCTCCCTGATGCATGCCTGGAGTGTCGGTATCCAGGGCGGTTACGCTTCTTCCAGTCCCACATTCATGGTGAATGTGGGCTATAACGGAAGCTACACGACTAGCACGGGCCACACCATGACGGAGAGCCAGTCTAGTTCCATAACCAGGAACTACAACCAGGCTATCACCGAGGCCATGACTCAGGGTGAGTCCATTACGGGTGGCACCATCAGCATGCAGGCCCGTATTACCAATACGGGGAAGGTGGCCTTTACTATCGGGAACCTGCTCTTGAATGCCAGTACCTATACGCCTTCCGGCGATATTCAGATTATCGCCGAACTTGCTGTAGGTGACGGGGCAGGCGAGGACAAGTGGACCAATATCACCCTTGCTCCCGGCGAATCCAAGGATCTGCAGTTCTGGAAGGGCGGGCTTCCTCTGGATGCTCTGACCAACCTGGTTTTCAATCCGGGTGCCATATTCCTCTCGGCAAGTGCTTTCAAGATTACTACCGAATATGACGGCAGGACCAGTGACTTTACCGAGGCCTACACCAAGGCGTCGGCAAGTACGGCCCGGATTACCATCGACAACGGCGTGTACTACGGAAACAGCACGGACCGTGTCCGCGAATACCGTGTATCTACCAATTTCCGGTATAACGAGGCTTACTCGGGCAAGGACGATTTCCACAAGCCGGTTTCCCTCTCCGAAATTTTGAACATCTTGAAGGTTCCCTTCCAGCAGGATTCCCTGAAGGTGGGTGACGAAGTCCGTTACGGTCTCAAGAGCCTGGGCGACCTCTCTTATGCCACGGCAGACGGCGATACGGCCTGCTGGTTCGTGTCCATCGTGAAGGCTTCGGACCCTACGGTGGCCATTGTCCGCTCTCTGCAGATTGGCAGTTTTAACATGGATAGCGTGATCGTGGGTGCCGGAGACCAGGTGCAGTTCATGTACAACGAAGACCGTGACCACGACCACGTGCCCGCCAGCATGGAAAATATGTTGGGCATCAGCGACGAGAAAGTGGATAGCGATGGCGACCAGGTTTCCGATTTCGATGAAATCAATGGTTGGACCAAGATTGCCTACACCTATGACAGCGTCAGTGTGCCCATGCTGAGGGCCGGTGTTTGCGAAACCACGGATACCATGATGGTCAAGGTGGACTCCAAGCACAAATACTGCTTTATCTATCGCCATCAGGGAGCCAAGTACGATATCTCGGTGCCCTGCAGGGACCTGGAGTTTAGCAGTGTTGGTGCCCAGTGCTACCGTCCATACACCATCAAGTTTATCAAGCCGGAGAATGTCAGGGGCTACGATACCGTGGCGGTGGTTGTGGATTCTGCAGAGGTGGGACCCTTCTTTACTAACCCTGCCCTGAAGGATACCGACGGCGACGGCCTTGAGGACAATGTGGACCCGAATCCCAATGTCCGTGAGGTTTCTACCAAGTCCAACATCGCAAAGATTGCGGTTCACGACATTTCCGAGGGTAAGGATGTGGCTGTGGCAAGGAGCTGCCGCATGGAAGGCCTGCTCTGCGTGGACTCCCTGTTCGTTACCGACTCCATCAGGGGCGCAAACGTTACGGTGAACATCACTACGGTAGAACCCGTGAAGGTGAACGGCGGCATGAACGTGTACTCCGGCAATACCAGGGTGCCCGTGACTGCCGAAGGAATCAAGGGCTCCGGAGCCGATGCGGTGGCCATGGTGTTCAAGTTTAGCGTGGCGAACCTGTCTGCGGCAAGCGCCGACACCTTGAAGATGGTGGTGTACTCCGAAAAGGGTGATTCCACCACCTACCACCTGGTTCTCCGTTCCCTGATTACCGCCCCTACGGACTTGGTGCTGGGCCGCAACAGCGACCGGAATGCCATCATTCTGAACTGGGTGGCAAACAAGACCGACCCGAGAATCTTGGGTTACGTGGTTCTTCGCGCCGAAGGGGGCAGGAACTACAACAACCCCTCCCTGACCAAGTACTTTATGGAGCCCACTACCGTAAAGCCCCAGGACGGCTATGCCCTGAGCAATGGTATCACTCTCGTGAAGGTGCTTGGCCCTGGCGAAGAAACTTTCACCGACAAGGTGGGTGGTGGTTCTCCCTACTACACCTACAGGGTGTATGCCTACGCCAAGGCGGGCAACACCTATGTGTTCTCGAATGGCTCCAACGTGGCCACTCGGAGCGTGGGCCGTATCAAGTTCCAGTTCCAGATGACAGGACGCGGTACGGAATACCTGTGGCATTACAGCAAGGCCCACCGTGAGGACTTCGTGACGGACGCCATCTTCTATGAGGGTACCAACACCAGGAACGCTCCGATCCACCAGTACACCTACTACTTCTATGAAGGGGGCTCGGTAGGCGCAGGCAATACGATTATCTACGAGGAATGGACGGACCGCGACATGAACCATGACGACAATTCCGTACCGGGAGATCACACCATCTATTCTTACGAGATGGGCAGCCAGGGCATTACGCTCCAGCTGAAGGCGGCAGGCAAGGATTACGATATCCGGCCGAACCACAGCATTTTCTGGCCCTACGAAAACTTTGCCAAGGTGCTGAAGGGATCGTCTGAAGTGACCCCGAACGCGAAGGACAAGAGCGTTCCCAAGCGGGATTTTGTCGAGCACAAGTTCAACTACGGTGACCGCGGCATCGAATTCGACCCAGGGAACAACGGATGCGACAAGGATTGCGGTAGCGAACCCCATGCGGGCTATAAGTTCAAGTTTGACTACAAGTGGGTCGATGACTGACAGTAAATTTTATACATTGTCAGTATGGCGTCCATAATCGAATACAAGGGAAAAAGACCCGAGGTGGGGGAGAAGGTGTTCCTTGCCGAGGGTTCCAAGCTCATTGGCGATGTGAAGATAGGGGAGGATTCCTCTGTCTTTTACAATGCTGTCTTGCGTGGGGACATTGCCCCCATCGTGGTGGGCGAACAGACCAATATCCAGGACAACGTGTCTATCCATGTCTCCACAGACGTTCCCGTCAAGATCGGGAACCGGGTCACCATAGGCCATAACGCCGTGATTCACAGCTGCACCATCGACGACGATGTGCTGGTGGGCATGGGGGCTATCATCATGGACGGCGTCCACATCAAGAAAAACAGCATCGTGGGGGCTGGGACTTTGGTCACCCAGGGTCGAGAGTTCCCAGCGGGTTCCTTGATTGTGGGTTCTCCGGCCCATATTTCCCGTGCCGTTTCCGAAGAGGAACTGCACCATGTTCGAGAGGGCGTGGAACGCTACCTCGTCGTGAAGGACGAACTTTTGCAACAAGAAGAGACCTAGATGCTCAAGTTCCATTTTCTCATCAATCCTATCAGTGGCGGTGGTCAGGGGAAGGTCATTTTTGAATTCCTTCCTGAAATCATGGCGTCCATGGATTACAAGCAGGAGGAATGGAAGGCTGAATTTACACGGGCCGAAGGCATGCGGGAGCAGATCCAGCAGGCCCTGGAATCGACGGAAACCCTGGTGGCCGTAGGCGGCGACGGGACCGTTTCTGCGGTGCTTTCCACTATGCTTCTGGGCGGGTTTTCGCAGAAGGTGAAAATCGGACTTATCCCGCTGGGCACGGGGAACGACCTGGCCCGGGTGCTGAACCTTTACAAGCCCTATGTGGACCGGGGCCTCTTGTTCCTGGTGCGCAGGCTGGTGCTTGCGGGGGCAAGACCTTTCGATATCTGGAAGGTGAACGGCAAGTTCGCCCTGGCCAACTATTTTTCGGCGGGAATCGATGCCCGCATTGCCCACGATTTCAACCTGGACCGTGCCACGGGAGCTATCGCCTCCAATTCCGTGGTGGCCAACAAGCTTCATTACGTGAAGCGGTTCTTTGCCGACAGGGATTACATGCTCAAGTCGGGCTCTTTGACCTATGTGGATGCCGCAGGCGAAAAACACCAGGTGGATGTTTCCGGCCACAGGACGGTAATCGTTGGAAACATTCCCAGCTTTGCCAGCGGGGCCAATCCCTTTTTCCGTTCCAACATGGCGGACGGCCTGTTGGAAGTGGTTGATGTCCCTAACATGCACAATTTCTTGATGGCCATCGCCATCGGGAACATCCCGCTAATCGGGTTTATCTACAAGAAATATTTCCTCCAGTCCAAGAAGGTCAAGTCCGTGGAGCTCCGTCTGGATAAGGACGAGTTCCTGCAGCTGGACGGCGAGGATTTGAGCGGCAAGGCAGGAGAAACCGTGACCATCGAGTATGCCGCCCAGGTGAACATGCTGGCCTTGGATCCCTGATGAAACCGGTGTTGTTTTCTACAGTACGGGAATGGCTCTGCGCCGAAGGTTTGACGCCGCCGTCTTCGGGTACGGACTTTGCCGGATGCGATGACTTTGAACTTTCGGGTTTTGCCCCTCTGGAAACGGCGGGAGCGTCCGACGTGAGTTTCTGGGTGGGGGACAATTTCAAGAGCGACACCAACGTGCCCGGATTTTCGGACTCCGTTCTCGGACAGGTCCAGGCGGGGCTTTTGTTTGTGCCTGCTTCGCTGATTGCAGGCTCAGAATCCTTGGCGGCATTGAAGGCACGACTTCCGAAGGTCCGTGCCTTAATGCCTGTGGAAAATCCTCACCATGCCATGGTGGAGTTCTTGAAGCGTTTTGCAGGCGATGGGGCTGATGAATGTGATGCCGACGGTATGAACGGTGCCGCCCGGATTCACCCCACGGCGGTGGTGGATGGCATAGTTGGCGAAGGTTGCCGTATCGGCCCCCATTGCGTGGTGATGGCAGGTGCGGAACTGGGTGCGAACTGCGTTCTGGAATCTTCCGTGACGATTTACCCCCATGTAAAAATCGGCGAAGGCTGTATTTTTCAGGCGGGGGCGATTATTGGCTCCCGAGGTTTCGGTTTTTATGAGTACAAAGGGGAACGACGCATGATTCCCCATTTGGCGGGGGTCCGCATAGGGGACCGCTGCAGCTTTGGCGCCAATACCGTGGTGGCGGCGGGTTTCCTTGCACCCACCTCCATCGGAAATGACAGCCATTTTGACTCTATGGTCGAAATAGCCCACAATTGCAAGGTAGGGAACCGCGTGTTTATGGCGTCACAGTCAGCGCTGGCGGGCTCCGTTACCGTTGGGGACGGCTCCGAATTTGCTGGGGCTGCCAAGGTGGCGGACCACATTACCATCGGCAGGAACGTGCGGGTGGCGGCCAAGGCGGGAGTGACCCGCAATGTGCCCGATGGCAAGACCGTTTCGGGATTCCCCGCTCTGGAAATAGACCTTTGGCGCCGTTGCATGGTCCGCCTGAAACAGCTCGGGAAAAAGTGATGCCGGCCTGCAAGACTCTTAATTTTACATCACCTTCGCTTTCTTATGGATCTGCCTGTGTCGCAGTCCAACTTTTGCCTCGGGATTCAAACCGTGCTCCCCGTATTTCCTGGAATGTGGGCGGCAGGCCTCTTTACCGCACGGACCAGGTCAAGCTTTTTGAATCGTTGCATTTTGATGTGTGCCGGACTACCATCTATAGGGGCGAAGGTGCTGCCCTTGCCACACCTGAGCATCTGGCGCCGGTATTTTTGCTGTGGCCGGATGTTTCCTTTGACGTGAATGTCGAAGGGGTTGATGCCGGTAGGGCGGCTATTGGGGCGGACGGTAGAAATGTTGATGGGGTTGATGCCGCAAATCCCGTGCCGGAAATTCCCCTGATGGACGGCTCCGCCTTGCCGTTCTTCTTGGCCTTGCGGCGGGAAGCGGGCGTGCCCCGGGAACTTTCGTTTTACGATGCTCCCGTGTCGAGACAGTGGGATTTGCGCAATGCTACGGACCAGCCCTCCTATGGTCATGTCCGGATCGAGCCCGCCGAAACCTTCGAGGTGGAGTACCGTCTGGACCGACCCGATGCAAACGGTTTCAAGTCCTGTGCAGCCCTTTCAGTGTATGGTCCCGAAGATTTGTACGGAGTGTTTCAGGCCAGGACTTTTATCCTGGAAAGGGAATATGAACAGGCCCGCGGGGCAGGCCTTTTGGCCGGTGCTACGGAAGGTTGCGGCCTTCTTGTCAAATCCCCTGATGACAAGTCCCTTTATCGCGTTCCCGAAGAGCCTGCCATGCACAAAATTCTAGATTTGCTGGGCGACTTGAGTTTTGCATGCCCTGCATTGCCCAAGATTCGCGTTGAAATTTTGAATGGCGGTCACGCAAGTCACCGTCGGATTCTACAAGAAGTTTTGCCTTATTTGCTCAAGGTGGAGTGATCAGTGCGTAAGATCTACATGGCTGGAATGAACCACAAGGTGGCAGAGATTGCCATCCGTGAAAAATTCTATATCCCCATGGATATCAAGACCCGGGCGCTGCAAGAATCCCCCTTTGACGAGCTATTGATTCTTGCTACCTGCAACCGCACCGAAATTTACGTAGCAAGCGACAGGCCTCTTTGCGAGAGAGACCTGGTACAGTATGTGTGTGACCTGGTTCACCAGGATTACGGCAGTTACGCATCGTACTTCTACTACAAGGAAGGCGATGACGTGGCAAGGCACGTGATGAACGTGTGTGCGGGCCTGGACAGCGTGGCCATGGGCGAAGACCAGATTTTGCACCAGATTGGTCGTGCCTACGAGACGGCCCACCAACTTCACGGCACGGGAATTGTCCTGAACAAGCTCTTTCAAGAGGCCATACACACCACCAAGCGCATCAAGACCGAAACCAACCTGAGCAAGCTTTCTTGCAATATCCCGTTTCTTGCCATGAAACAGGTGCAAAAGACCTTCGGGGATCTGGAAAACAAGACGGTCTATATCGTGGGCCTTGGGGAGATGGGCTCCCTGATGCTCAAGTATGTGCAGGAAAATACCACCCACATTTACGCCAGCAGCAAGACCTTTGCCAATGCCCAGAAGTTTGCCGACGTGCTGACGCCGGTACCTTTCGAGGACCGCTACAAGGTGCTTTCGGACTGCGACGTGGTTATCCTGTGCAGCGCCTGCCAGGAGCCAATTGTCACTAGGGATGAATACGTTCGTGCTTTAAAAGACGCAGCACCCCTTTCTTTGTCATCTCCGCTGTCTTCAGTGTCATCCCCGCAGTCTTCAATGTCATCCCCGCTGTCTTCAATGTCATCCCCGCGAAGGCGGGGATCTCCCCTCGCAAAAACGTCGTCATCCGAAAACGAGCCCCAGCGCCTCGTCATCGACCTAGGCAGCCCCCGCAATGCCGAACCTTCCATCGGCGACATGCCCAACGTGCAGTATGTGTGCGTAGATGACCTGGAAAAAATCGTCTCCGAAAACCGCAGGCTCCGCATGGCGGAACTGGATGCCGCCCAGAAGATTTTGCAAGAAGGCCTGGAAGAGTTTCTCTCCTGGAGCCGTATGGACGAGGTGGCGAAGGGCATCCATGTGCTGGCCGATAGGATGGTCAAGACCGCTGGGGAAGAGTCCGGAAAGTTGCTGGCCTCGCTCCCTAACTTGGACGAAGCCTCCACAAAGAAAATCGCCATGATGTACGAGCGGTTCGCCAAGAAGATGGCCAACGATTTCTTGTACAAGGTGAAGGATTCCAACAGCCCCGAAGACGTGAAGGTGTTCCTGAAATGCCTGGAGGCCAACCTGTGAAAACCGTTCGTATCGCCACCCGCAAGAGTGAACTTGCCATGACCCAGACCCGCCTGGTGGCGGACCGCCTGGTCGCCTGTGCAAGGTCTTTGGGCGAAAAGTTGGATTATGAGCTGGTCTCCATGACCACCGAAGGAGACCGCCGTCTGGACAAGTCCCTTGCGAGTTTTGGCGGCAAGGGCGTCTTTATCAAGGAACTGGAAGTGGCTCTTTTGGAGGGCCGTGCGGACATTGCCGTCCACAGCCTCAAGGACATGCCCGCCCAGGTGCTGCCGGAATTCAAGCTTGCCGCTGTGCTGGAGCGGGAAGACCCTCGTGACGCTTTCGTTTCGAAGGGTGGTGCAAAGGGCATCAAGTTTATGGACCTGCCTGCAGGTGCCCGCGTCGGTACGGGCAGTATCCGCCGGGTGGTTCAGCTGAAGGCACTCCGGCCGGACCTGGAATACGTTCCCATTCGGGGGAACATCCAGACCCGCCTTGCAAAACTTGCGGAATTAGACGGTGTGGTCCTTGCTGCTGCAGGTCTCAAGCGTATGGGCCTTGCAGACCAGATTACGGAATACTTCAGCGTAGAACAGGTTCTGTCCGCCTCCGGCCAGGGAATCCTCGCCATAGAGACGCTGTCTGAAATGCGTCATTGCGAGGAACGCTCTCTATCATGTCATCCTGAGGAGCGTAGCGACGAAGGATCCAGTCCCGAACTTCTTTCCCTTCTCGCCTCCGTTAACCACCCCAAAACCTTCGGCATCGCCCTTGCCGAAATGTCCTTCTTGAAGGCCCTGAATGCGGGTTGCCAGTTCCCGGTGGCAAGCCACGCTGAAATCGTTGATGATGGCCGCACCCCCGCGGGCCACTCCGCCATCCTAAAAATGCGGGGCATCTACTGGCACGAATCGACCCAGAGACTTCTGCAGGCTTGCATTCAAATGGAAATTCCTGCAACGGCAGGCGACGACTGGTTCATCGCCCAGGGCGAAGCCTTGGCGGCACAAGTAAAGGTACAGATGGGCTAGTTTCGTTTCAAATCACGATCTTTGAATTCTGAAGCCCCCCTTGTTTTTTTATATACAAATGCTAAATTTGCGTTACATTTTGGAAATGACAATGAATTAGGTCCAAGGTGGACCTACGGAGTTTAAATGGCTATTAACTATCTCGATCTCCCCATCGGACGCAAGTACCCCTACGAAGTGGACTGCGTGGTGGAAATCGGCAAGGACACCAACCTCAAGTACGAATATGACGAGCGCCTGCACGTGTTCCGCCTGGACCGCTGCCTGCTCAGCTCCATGAGCTATCCTTGCACCTACGGATTTATCCCCAGCACCAAGGCCGACGACGGCGACGCCCTGGACATGCTGATTTACAGTCCCGCCTCCATGATGACGGGTTCTGTTTGCACCTGCCGCGTGATTGGCGCTTTGGACATGACCGACGGCGGCAAGAAGGACTACAAGGTTTTGGGAGTGCCGGTCTTCAACCCGCGCCCCATCAAGGACATTACCGACGTGGACCAGATGTTCCTCCGCATTACCAAGAACTTTTTCCAGAACTACAAGGAACTGGAAGGCAAGGACGTGCAGATTGGGGACTGGCAGAACGCGGAATTCGCCCGTGAACGGGTGATTGCGGCCCATAGGGCCTACTTCCAGATGCAGGTCCAGGTTCCGGAAACCTGCTACCAAGAACCGGAAAGCGGCGACCACCTGCCTCCCGAAGAATTGATCTAACTATTTCTTCTCAATCCAGTGGTATCGTCCGCTGTAGCTAATTGCCTTGCGGATGGCCTGGAACGTGCAGCTGATTTCGACGGCTGCATTTTTCGGTAGGGCTGCCACACCCACGGCGGTGCGGGCATGCTTGCCGTTCTCGCCCAAAATCCGGACTGCCAGTTCGGAGGCTCCGTTCAGCACGGCAGGCTGTTCATGAAAGTCGCTTGCGGACTGCACAAAGCCCTGCATTTGCACCAGCATCAGGGTCTCGTCGCTTTCCAGGAGCGTCATGGCGGCGGCGATGTTGTTCATTAGGCAAATCTGTGCCGCTTCGGTAGCCTTTTCTACGGAAATGTCCGTAGGCACCGTGCCGCAGAAGTTGGAGAAGTCCCCGTTGATGGAGGGCAACTGCCCAGACACCACGATGGTATCGCCGTAGCGGGTGGCGGGAATGTAGGCCGCCAGCGGGGCCGGGCATTGGGGCAGGGTCAGTCCCAGTTCAGATACTTTCTCTTGAATGTCCTTCACGGTTATCTCCTTCAAATTCTCGTCAGTTACTTCTTCTTAAAGACCTTTGCGAAACAAAATATACAAAGACCGATGATGGCGGCCCAGGAGGCTACCATAAAAATCAATCCGCTTGTAGAAAATTCCATGGTTATGCCTCCTCTTCGTCGTGTTCGCCGGCTCGGCCCACAGACTTGGTCTGTTTATGCAAGATGGTGGTGAGTCTTGCCGTACCACCCTGCCTCCAGGCAAAGTAGATGGCAATGTTCAAAAGGATTACCAGCGCAAGCAGGAATCCGCGTACGCCCCAGGTAAATCCAATCTGGGAGAATTCCTGGCCAAGGAAGGTAACTCGTGCATCGGCGGCCACATTGCTCAACAGCAACACGCCCATTCCGTCGTGAATCATCCACGCCACAAGCACGATGGCAAGGTAGATCGGGCACACGTACATGATGATGGGGCGGATAAAGCGGGGGAGCTTTAGGGCTGCACCGTCGTTCATCAGGGCAAAGGCTTCGTTTTCGGGTTTGCCGTCTTCGCCGATGGTCTCGGACTTGCGACGGCCCAGCACAAAGGCGAAAATGAACGCCTGGATGGTGCCGAGCACCACCAGCAAGAAACTACCGCCCCAGAAGTCCAGTTCATCGACGGCACCGGCGGCAAGGCCGAAGATGCCCACCAGGCTGCCTAGGAAGGTCACGGTACCTGTGGCGGCGATGGCCTTTTTGCGGTGGAACTTCAGGTCGTCTTCGCAGAAGCTGATCAGGGGCTGAATGATGGAAATGGCGCTGGTGACGCCTGCAATAAAGAGCATGGCAAACCAGAGCGTCTGGAAAAATCCGCCAAAGGGAAGCTGGCCAAATACGAATGGCATGGTCTGGAATCCGAGACCGAAGGTGCCCAGCTTGGCGCATTCCTCGATGTTGTTGCCGGCGATGAGCACCGCCATGGGAATCACGATGGTGCCTCCCAAAATCACTTCGGCAAAGCCGTTGGTAGCGCCGGCAGTCAAGGACGAAAGCACCAGGTCTTCCTTGGGCTTCAGGTAACTGGCGTAACAGAACACGATGCCCATGCCAAGACTCATGGTGAAGAACACCTGGCCCGATGCCGCAAGCCACACGGCGGGGTTGAGCATTTCAGAGAAGTTCGGGTTCCACACAAAGGCAAGACCCTTGCCGATGTCGGTAACGGTAAGCACGCGAACCACCAGGATAATGCCCATAATCAGGAGGATGGGCATGGTCACCTTGTTTACACGCTCAATGCCCTTGCGCACGCCAAAGGACAAAAGCCCCATGTTGCAGGCGAAGGTAATCAAGAAGAACAGGATGGCGGCAGGAATGGGGCCCACCTTGGTATTCAGCATGATGTAGTTGCCGAAGAATTCCTTCATGGGTTCGTAGCCGCCGGCCACCACTTCCATAAGCTTTCCAGTGGCGGAATAGTAGGTAAATGCCAGAATCCAGGACTGGATAAAGACATAGTAGAAGCTGATGAACAGCGGGGGTAAAAGACCCAAGGAGCCTAGGTGCTTTGCCCAAGGCTTTTTACCGAGAATGTAGTGGAATCCACCCGGTGCGGTACCGTGGTGGTGGAGTCCTGCCGCACGGCCAAGGGTCCATTCCATCCACGAAAGGGGAATGCCCAAGAGCAAGAAGGCGATAAGGTAGGGGATGATGAAAGCACCGCCGCCGTTGGTGGCCGCCTGCACGGGAAAGCGTAAAAAGTTGCCGAGACCGACGGCAGAACCTGCCACGGCGAGGATTACTCCCAGCTTGGAACCCCAGTTTTCTCTATTGTTTGACATTTTTGACTATCCTAGTTCCCTAATTATTAATTCTATAAACTTGGCGGTTTTTATGGCCTGGATCCTTCGTGCCCTTACAGGGCACTCAGGATGACACCTCTTGAGACCTGCGGCCCTAATACCTACAACCTACTACCTAACCCCTAGATCCTAGTCCCTAGCCCCTCCCCTTATACTTCATCATCAGCATGGTGATGTCGTCGTACTGCGGCTCGCCATCGGCAAAAGCGTCCAGCTCCGCCTTGAGCCCGTGCAGAACACCCTCCAGGTCGGTGTTGCGGTTCTTGTTCAGGTATTCCGTCAGGCGGGCCTCTCCGTAGAAATCCTTCTGGTGGCAAGCCTCGGTAACGCCATCGGTATAGAGGAAAATGCTGTCTCCTGCAGAAAGAGTGATGCTTTCCTGGTAGTATTCGACTTTATCCATGGCGGCCAGGGGCAGCTTGCGCTTGGGTGACCGCAAGAACTGGAAATCCTTGCCTCCAATACAAATCAGAGGCGGGTTGTGCCCTGCGTTGGAATAACTCAAGACTCCCGTTTCCATGTCCAGGACGCCGAACCATGCTGTCACGAACATTCCCTCGTCGTCGCTCTTGCTCAGGGAGTGGTTCACCTTGGTGAACACCTTTTCGGGAGACAGCCCCAGCTTGGCCTGATCCTTGATGAGGGTCTTGGTAATCACCATGAATAGGGCCGCAGGCACGCCCTTGCCCGAAACGTCGGCTACGACGATACCCACATGGGTCTTGTCGATAAAGAAGAAATCGTAAAAGTCACCGCCCACTTCTTTAGCAGGGTCCATGGTGGCAAAGATTTCTACGGATTCCGATGTGGGGAAATTGTGGGGGAGCATGCTTATCTGGATAGAGTTCCCCATCTTCAGTTCCGATTCCACGGCGGCCTTCTTGCTGGAAATGTCCGCCTGGATAAGCACCATGGTCTGCATCCGCTTTGTGGTGTTGTAACAGACATAGATGATGGCCAAGAGGAATACCAGGTTGCTGTCGATACAGTAGAAGAAGTTGTTGATGTTGTAGTCCACCAGGAACTGGTGCAGGGCTTCCCCTTGCAGCTGGCTGATGGCGTCGGCAATGGCCGCGTCCATAGTGCTGGTGATGGTAATGATGGTTCCCGGAACAAAGGAGACCATGTTGATGTCCGGAAGCCCGTAAATAGAAGACAGAAACTTAGAAACGATATAGGCGATAGTTGTCACTATCGATACGTTCAGGGTCACCTTTTTCAGGTAGTAGCGGCAGCTCAGCACGATGGGAATGGCAAACAGGAGTTCCACGCCGTAGGAGTATATGACCGTGTAGAGGCTGATGGCCAAAAGTAAAACCACGAGGCCCACGTACTTGGTAAACTTTTTTTGGTTCAAGCGCCTGATGGCAAACATCATGGCGATAAACAAGGCGGTCTGTAGCCCAAAGAAGAAAATTCCCCACGTGGCGGGAACATCGAAGACGCCGGTAATGGAGCAGATGGCGATGATGAGGTAGATGAACGCCAAGATGCCGAAAGAACCTGCAATGAGGTTGTTGGCCTTCCATTCGTTTTCTTCGAATAGAGCCTGGGTAGATTCACTGAATTTTATTTTTTTGTGGGCCATACCAAGTCCATAATCTAACTGCTTACAGGGGTAATATAATAAAATTCCGGTTGTAGCTCGTGGTGGTAATGTTTTTCTTGTCTTCCTGGTTTATCATGATGTTTTTCAGGACAAATCCCCGGAAAGAAGAGGTGGCGCTTATTTCGCTCGTGATGTCGAAAATCTTTCCGTCGTCCCTGAAAATCATCTGCACGTGCTTTCCCACGACAATGGTGAGTTCGGACAAGAGAACTTTGGGCGCATTGTGGTCTATCAGGAACATGTAAATCTCTTCGATGATCAGCAGGGCCTTGGTGATGTTCTTGCTTGAAACGCCTTCCTGGGTCAGGATTTCCCTGACTTTCTGCTGGATGCTCATGGTATTCTCGGTAGTGACCAAGAAATCGAAGGAATAATGGTGCTTTTCGGATTCATCCAGGAACAAGGGGAATTTCTTTCCCTTGAAACGTAACAGGGACAGCAGTGTGCCAATGATGAGGGTAAGGAGCGGTGCCAGGGAAAGCCCCACCCACACGCCCGAAAAGCCAATCATAGCCCCGAAGGCAAACACGCATAGGACAGGCATCAGCAAATCCTTGAGAGCGCAGATGGTAAGGCTGTGGCCGATGGACTGCCTCACCAAGAAATAGGAGGTGAAAAGGAAAAGCAGGGCGGTGCAACACAAGGTGGGGCAGACCGTCCAGAGGGCCTTGGTGGAAAGTTCCTGCAATAGGGGAGATTCGATATTGAAGGCGCTGGGAATCATTGGGGCGAAAATGGCAAGAATCAGGGTGAAGATCAGCCCTTCTGCCAGTGCGGCCTTCATGGAAATTTTCATGACCTTCCGCACGCCCTCGGGATTCTTTTCGCCATGGTAAACGTTGGCAAGGGGCGTCATGGCCTGGCCGATTCCG
Source organism: Fibrobacter succinogenes (assembly GCA_902768715.1). GTDB lineage: Bacteria > Fibrobacterota > Fibrobacteria > Fibrobacterales > Fibrobacteraceae > Fibrobacter > Fibrobacter succinogenes_L. The sequence goes on from CACXMH010000024.1 coordinate 15,823, forward strand.
TCAAAGATGATGGTCAGCTGGATAACGCTTGTCACGAGCGTCAGTACAGGCAGGTTGAATTCGCCATAGTTAAAAATGACGTACTTGTTCAGTATAAAAGTCTGTAGCCCCACAAGCAGGTAGAGGCTTGCATCGACAATGCTGTATTTCAGGGTGACGGCGAGAAGCTTGAAACTGAAATGGAATCTGGGTCTGAGGGAGTTAGACTTACGGAAGAAATGAAGGCACAGGGCAAGTATGGCTCCTAAGGTGCCGACCAGTGCTCCGACGCCGATGCCGGAGATTCCCATATTCGTGCATGCCACGACGGAAACGGTAATGCCCCCGATGAGCAGAAGCACATTTGAAAGGTAACTGCAGGCCGCGTCCCCGTCCATGAGAACCATGTCCGAAAGCAAAAAATAGACGGGGTAGAGCATCAGCACATACCGGTAGTAGCAGAAACAGTCCTGTGCGTACTGGGTGATTTCTGGACTTAGGTTAAGGTAGTTCAGGTAGATTTCGAAACAGGCCCCGGAAGCGAAGTAGGTAATGGCCGAAAGTACTACAGAAACCAGGAGGCTCTGCCCAAAGATCTTGTCCGCTCCCTGCTTGTCCGTTTCGCCTATCTTGTAGGTATAGACATAGCAGGTGCCGATACTTACGATGTCGGCAATCCCGATAAAAAAGTTGAGCAGGGGGGTAAAGACATTCCAGGCAGACAGGGCCCTTTCGTCAAGTACGTTTCCGACAATAGCCGCATTGGAAAGAATGACCACGATGGGGATAATCATGCCTACGGTGGAGGCTCCCAGCAGGGTCTTGAATCTTTCTTCGCAAAAAATCTTGTTACGGCTCATAAATGTCGCTGAATCGTTACTCTCGATAACATCAAATTATTATTTTCGGAGGTGTTCCCTGGTGCAAAAATCCATAACAACACCCCATGATGGACTTTTTTAAAGCTTTTTTCGAGAATGTGGAGCGAATGCCCGATACCGTTGCCGTGTCGGACGCGGAAAAGTCCCTTACCTACGCCGAACTGGACGCCCTTTCGGGGCGGGTCCTTGACTACCTCGAAAGCGAGAACGTGGATGCCGAAGAGGTGGTCCTTGTAAAAATTTCCAGGAGCGCTTTCCATTACGCTTGCCTTCTCGGGGTCTGGAAAGCGGGAGCCGTCTTTGCAGGAATCGAGACGGGGGAGCCTGTTGAGCGGGAAAAGTTCATCCGTGAAGATTTGAAGCCCAGGCTTGTCCTCGACGACGCCCTTCTTGAAAGGATTTTCGGTGAGAGGGCCTCGGGTTCCGCTACTTCTGGGACTTTGGGCAGGTGCCGCCCCAGAAATTTGCACGACGGTGCGTTTTTCGTCTATACTTCGGGCTCTACGGGGCACCCCAAGGGGATTCTCCATGAATACGGCTCCGTAGAACTGATGGTGCCTACCAACGTGCGAAACGCATTCGGCGAAAAAATGGTGGAACCTGGACACAGGGTGGCGGTCATTGCGTCCCTGAATTACCTGCCGGCCTTTTTCCTTTTTGCCTGGGCGGTGACTTCTGGAGCCTCGGTTGCGGTGGTTCCCTACGCCGTTTCCAAGAACCCGGTTGTAATGCAGAACTATATGGCGGAGCAGGGGATAACCACCCTTTTTGTTACGCCCACCTACATAAAGCTTTTCAAGGAGTTTCCGCCCAGTATCTGCCGGATAATCGTGGCGGCAGAAATTATCCGCGACCTTTACCTGGATAACGTGGAACTTTATGCCATGTACGGCATGAGCGAAACCGGTTCCATGCCCACGGTTTTCAAGATAGACTGCTCCTACGAAAACACGCCTATCGGCAAGCCCTATGGCGGTATGGAGGTGGATGTTTGTGAGGGAGAGTTGCGGGTGAAAAACCCCTATGTCCGCTGCTACGTGAACATGAAGGCCGAATCTGCCGAAACTTTCAGGGATGGCTGGATTTACACCGGCGATATGGCACGGGAGCTCCCTGACGGAAACCTGGTGATTGTTGGCCGCAAGAATGACATGGTAAAGATTGACGGGAACCGTGTAGAACCCGGCGAGATCGAATCGGCACTCAGGAGGGTGCTGGGACTTTCTTGGGTGTGCGTCAAGATTTTCAAGGATGGTTCGGGCAGGGCGACCATTTGCGCCTACTATACCGACGATGTGAATATCGACTATGAATCCGTCTTTGCGGGACTTTCGAGGTTCTTGCCCCATTATATGTTGCCCAACCATTTTGTACACCTGGACAGTGTCCCCAGAAACAGCAACGGAAAGCTGGACAAGCTCGCCCTGCAGTGTCCTGCCGAAGAGGCGTCTCACGCCCCCTACAGTGCCCCTGAAACCGATGGCGAAAAACGCCTGTGTGCTGCGTTCAAGACGGTATTGGATGTAGCCTACGTGGGTGCCGACGACGATTTTTTTGCCTTGGGAGGCTCTTCCATCACGACCATGGAGGCCATTGTCGCCTCCGGCATGGCGGGGCTGGAAATGTCCGACGTGTATTCGGGACGGACCCCCCGGAAAATAGCGGCACTTTGGCAGAAGCGGAATTTGTCGGTTTCTACGGAAAAGCCCGTCGCTTCGCCGGCGACAGGGATTTACCCGCTGCTTCCCACCCAGCAGTACATCTGGAATTTCCAGCAGCGTGCGGTGGATTCCACCATGTATAACATCTACGCTTTGTTCGCCCTGAAAGAATCTGTAGATTTGGAACGGCTTGGTTCGGCCCTTTCACAGGCGGTGCTTAGCCACAGGGCTTTGCTCACCCGCTTTGAAAAGATGGCGAATGGGGAGATTTTTCAGCGGATTGGTGATGTGAAAATTGGAGACGTGTCCATCCCGGTAGAGCAAATTTCTGAAGCTGAATTTGTCAAGCTGAAAGATGCCCTGGTCAGCCCATTCAACTTGCTTAAGGACAGACTTTTCCGCATCAGGCTTTTCAAGACCGAAAAGGGAGCGTTCCTGTTTACCGATTTCCATCACATCGTTTTTGACGGAACTTCCATCCATGCATTTTTGCGCGATGTGGAAAAGCTTTATGCCGGTGGTAAGCCAGAAGACGATGGCTACGAGGAAATTCTGTCAAAGCGCTTAGATTTGCCCAATTCTCCGGAGTTCCGAGCCGCCCTGGAACGCTATGATGCCCTTTTTGGAACGGGACCGTGGGACTGTTGCCCCAAGACAGATTCCGAGTCTTCGGATTTGTCCGAAGATATAATGATTTCGGAATTGGACCTTGAACGCACCAGATTGGAAAACTTCTGTGCCCAGGTCAAGATAGGCCTAAGCGCATTTTTCATTGCGGTGACCTTGATGGCCATGGCCCGCTACAATCAGACCAATAAGGTCTTGGTAAACTGGATTTACAGGGACAGGGACGATGTGCGGGAATCCAAGGCGGTAGGAGCCCTTTATTCCTCGCTTCCTGTGGGTACGGATGCCTCCTTGGGGAATCTTGAATTTTTGCGGGAGGTAAACCGCCAGGTGCAGCAGAACATTGCCGATCCGGCATGTCAGTACACTCTTTACAGGAATCAAAACCGGCCCCATGACAGCCTGTGCGTCCTTTATCAGGGGAACATTCGCAACGCGAGTGGCGGAAGTTCCCTCATTAAGCGTAGGGTTGAAATCAAGCGCCCCAAAGCCAAAAACCAGAGCATCTTTGACCTGGAAATTTTGGACGCAAGAGATCGTTTTGCTCTCATGTTCGACTACGATAGCGACAGGTACAATCGGGCAAGCATCAAGTCGTTTATGGCCCTGTGGAAGTCCATCGCCCGTAAATTTGTTGAAAATACGACTTCTGACGTGTGATTTTCCTCAATTTGCCAAACATTTCGGTGCTTTTGACGAACAAAAAAAGCAAAAATGTATTCTAGAGCACATTTGCGTGTGTGGCTTGTTTTAATTTGTGACGAATGTAAGAAAAAATTATACATTCTGGATAGAAGTTTAACGTTCTTGCACAAGACTAAGAAAATGAACTGTTTGCATAAATCCATCGCGTTATTGTGCGCAATGACTCTGTCCGTTTTGGCCGCAGAAGGGGAGGCATTACCTGCCCAGACGCCGCCTGCTGAAGAATCCGTTGTGGAATCCGCTCAAGCCGAGGCAGTACCTGCAGAATCATCCGTAGAACCTGTCGCCGAAGCGGTTGCGGAACCTGCAGCCGAGACGCCGGCCCCTGCTGAATCCGTAGAATCCGCGCCTGCCGAGACGCCTGAGGAAACAGCCGTCGCGGAACCTGCTCAGGCAGCCGCCCCGCAACCTGCGCTCGCAACGGCTCCTGCTGAACCTGCGAAAGCTCCTGCCGAGGCCCAAGATGGCGCTCAGTCCGCTTCCATCTTTGTGCAGGACCCTGCGGTGTTCCACCAGCGGGAGGCGGAACTTGAAAAGTTGAAGAAGTCGCTGCAAGGCAAGAACGAGGGACTGGATTCCCTGCTCCTGGAAGCGAGCCAGATTGCCAAGAAAAACGACCAGTGCGCCACCATCAGTATCAACGACGTGATGGGGGACGAGTGCTGGACGTTCTACCGGGTGGAACTCCCTGCCTTCGAGGAACGTTACATGCGTGTCACTGGCGAGGTCCGTCTCGGTCACATGGAAATGGCCCGTGGCCTGGAAGACCGCAAGTTGCAGATTGAGGCCTGCACAGAAGCCCTTTACAGTTTTGCCCAGAGCAAGGACCAGTTCTTGAACCTGCAGGGCGGCGTTTTCTTGGAACCCTTGAGCAGTGGTTTTCAGGCCAATTACGACTTTACCCTGCAGTATGAACCCAACCACCGCAAGCACTCCTTCGAAATCGCCCAGAAGTGGGGCGAGACCTGTCGCGAGATGGTGGTCCGCCAGGATGGGGAGGGCTTTGCGCCCTTCTTCCTTGAAAAGTTGGAAAAGTTGAATGCCGAACTTGCCAAGAACGGCTCCCTGGCGGTTTACAAGACCGACACCACCGCAGCTCCGGTGATTTACATGGACATCGCCAGGCCGGTGCGCAGCGCCTATTACCTGAATGGGGTCAAGTTGTTCCACAGCCGTATTAGTGGCGGTCCTGCAAGCGAAAGTAACGTGCGCATCAAGTTCGAGAAGGGGCGTGTCAGTGTCGATGGCGAACCCGTGGTCATGAAACGGGGCAAGCCCCAGACCTTCAAGGGTTCCGTGGAGTACAAGGAAAAGGCCACCTCCATGAATGGTCGCTGGATTTGGGAAAACCAGGGCAACAACGACGGGGTGGACTTTGGACCCGAAGAAGACGAGGCTGTTCTGGACAGCATCTACGCGGCAGAACAGGCCGCGAAGGTTGCCGAACTGGAAAAACGCCGGGGTGCTCATATTTCGCCTTGGGTAGGTATCACTGCGGCCTTTGCCCAGTTTAGTGACAAGAACTACAAGGCTTTTGAATTGGACGAAAATGCGCTGATGATTATGCCTGACCTGGTGGTAACTCTAAGACTTGCTTACGGGTTTGGCGACTTGGGCGAGAGCCGTATTTCTCTGGGTGCAGGCGTCTATGTGGGGGCTGGCCTTGGAGACGGAAAACTCCAGCGCGTCTATGTGGCTCCCGTGGGGCAGTTCCACTTTGACTACAACAACTTCGGCTTGCGTGAAACTGCCATTATCGCCATTCCCGAAAGCGATTCCGAGGAATGGATGCAGTTCCGCACGGGCCTTTTCTACAGCTTTGGGAACCTGGGTATAGAATTGGGACATGACTTTGTGACGAACCTTGGGCAGGGCGGCTATATCACGCTGTTCTGGGAGATGTAGGGGGTGACTATGTTTTTAGACGAAAGAATGTGTCATTCTGAGCGTAGCGAAGCGAAGTCGAAGAATCTTTTACTGATGTCCGCGCTTTCTCTCCTGTTCCTGTCTGGTTGCACTCTTTACGATAACTACGACATCGACCTGATGGAGGGGGCAGCGTCCAATACAGAACAATCTTCTGATTCCGGGAGTGTCGATCCCACTTCTTCGAATACCGATTTCCCTGTATCTCCTGAATCTTCTGGATCCTTTGAATCCTCTGCCAGTGCTAGCATAGATTGCGGTTCACCATTGAATCGCGGTCGCGACCATAAGACGGTCCTTATCGGTGAACAGTGCTGGATGGCGGAAAATTTGGATTACGAGACCACGCTCGGTAACAGCATGTGCTTTGACAATAACGCAGCCAACTGCGCAAAGTATGGTCGTCTCTATGATTACGAGGCGGCAAGCCACGCTTGTCCTACGGGTTGGCGTTTGCCTACGAGTGCAGAATATGATAAGTTGAAATCTCTTTCTGGGGCTCAGGACGATTACGCCGGTGAACATTTCAAGGCCACTAGTGGGTGGGCATCTGAAAATGGCGACGACAAACTGAAATTCTCTGCTCTTCCGGGAGGGTTCTGTACGGATGCCGGAGTGTGCAAGTTTGCGGGGAGTGTCGGCTATTGGTGGACCTCTACCGAGGAGGTGATGGATGAGACCCATTATGTCCTTTACCTTAGCAAGGAAGATCAGCGTTATACGGCTTCTATGTATGTGGATAATGAGGAACGGCTCTTATCTGTACGCTGTGTGAAGGATTGATTTATGTGCCGACTTCTGGGGAGCGCTCTTTTATTTCTCATCCTATGCCTGACAGCATGCAGCGAGTCATCTATTACGGATGATTTCGTTGATCGGGATGATATGGGCGTTGTCTCCACGGTAGATGACCTGCCTCCCTGCACCGCCGATAACGACGGCGAACCCTTCTTTGTCAAGTCCGAAAAGATTATACGCGTGTGCTCTGACGCCAAGTGGTATGCCGTTAGGGAAGAGGAATCCAGCGAAAATGGAAGTTCTGCCGGGAATGGCGGATCGGAAGTACGGAGCAGTTCAAGTGGTTACGACAGGAGCTGTTATGTCTCCAGAAGGTCAGCGGATTCCCTGTGGGTGGTCTGTGGTTCTTATTCTTTCTCCGTGCCCACGTCCGGAGCCAATAACGGTGGTTCCATAGTTTTGGATTCCGAGAAGATTGCCACGTCTTTGGAGGGGGTAAGCGGTTTTACCCAGAAAGGCCCCTTCTTGATGGGTTCGGAGGTGAACGTCATCGAGCTCAGGGATGGTCGCACCCTGGAACAGACGGGTGACAACTTCGAGGCCAAAATCCAGAGCGATGACGGACAGTTCAAGCTGAACGCCCGTATGATGATGAGCCAGTACCTGGAGCTCCATGCGAAGGGCTACTACCGCAACGAGGTGAGCGGCAAGAATTCCAACGCCCAGCTGACCCTTTACGCCTTGACCGATGTAATGATGCGCTCCGGTGGGGTGGTGAACATCAACTTGTTGACCCATCTGGAATACCATCGTGTCATACACCTTGTGAAAGAGCAGAAGATGAAGGTGGCTGCGGCAAAGGATACGGCGGAACGGGAGATTTTCAGTTTGCTCCATATCGATTCCAAGGACTTTTTCAGTTCCGAGGACTTGAACATCGTGGGGTCCAGCGAGGGGGATGCCGCCTTGCTGGCATTCTCGGTAATGTTCCAGGGAGATAGGGATGTTTCCCAGTTGAGCGCTCTCTTGACCAGTGTATCTACCGATATGGAGAAGGACGGCGTTTGGAATGATACAAAGATGCGGGATTCTATTGCGGACTGGGCCGAGAGTGCCGATGCCACGGGTCGTCTGGCAAAAATTCGCGCCAATGTAGAAGGCTGGGGCCTGTCGGCAATGGTGCCGAACTTCGAGAAGTACATTCGTTCCTTCTGGACTCAGGAATACGGGCTTCCGTCTTGCGATGAGGCTAATGTAGATACGTTGGTGGCGGCAAGTGCGATGCGTCTTGCCGAATCCAAGAACCGCTATATCTGCGTTGATTCTGCAAAAGCGGGCTATATGTGGCGTAGGGCAACGGATTTGGAGAAGGATACCTACGGCTGGGATCCGGGAACTGACGGTCAGATAAAAATGGGTGATATAAATACGTCAGTCAAGTATCTCTATGATGCCGTTTTAGGCCAGTGGCGTGAAATGACGGAGCTGGAAGAATTCTATGGATTCTGTAATGAGGCTGTTGAGGCTGATTCTGCTAGAAGCGTGAAACAGAATAAGTTCGATAAGGAAGTAGATGAGTCGTATCCCTATGTGGTTTGCAAAGACCGCCAGTGGTCGGGGTGTACTGCTTACTATGCAGACACCCGAAAGTACGAAACGGAGGCCCCTGATGGAACGGTCCGTCAGGGAGATTATACCGGCAATACCTATGTTTTTGAGCAGAACCTTGGTATGTGGCGTATGGGCTGGGATCTTGAAGGAATGTTGAAAAAAGGCTGCACGAATCCCAATATGGGTGAGGTAATTCATTACGTTACCGACTATTCGGATGAGTATTATTCCTGCAGACGTGATTCCTTCCTTGTGGATTATGGGTGGTATACCGGGTACCAGTTCTATAAACCTGGAAATGGCGATTATATTGATAGTGAGGATGAACACTGGGTTGAGACGGAACAGCGCTGGGTACTAGATGACTATGAAGTGGCGGAAAATACTTATACAGATGGTACTCCGTGCAGCGAAGGCGATTATAAACCGGGTATAAAATTGACTGATTCCTATTTTGTCTGCGATGGGGGCTTATGGCGTGCGGCGAAGACGGAAGAAGAGATTGCATCCGCGCCCTGTACAAGAAATGGCTTGTCATTTATCTATGGGGACAGCATTACCTGTGAAGCGGGAGAATGGCATGCGACGAACGTATTTGATTATTCCCCTGAAGAAGTTCGTGAGAAATTTTTTATTACGACTTCTGTACCTAGCGGTATGGAACTAGGGACTCTTCACGATGACCGCGATGGGCGAGATTATCAGACTATAAAGGTAAATATCAACTTGTGTCGTAGCGATCTTGAACAAATGAACATTGAGTGGATGGCAGAAAACTTAAATTTTGTGGGGGATGATTACCCGTATTTAAAAGATTATAATGCTTGCTATAGAGGTGATTCCTTAAACTGCCTGAAGGGGGGGCGCTTTTATACATGGGCAGCTGCTATGAATATTAATGACAAGTGGAATAAGAGTATGGCAAGGAATGCAGGAATAATAGATGAGCAACATAGAGGCGTGTGTCCTGAAGGATGGCATATCCCTTCAGAGGAGGAATGGACTCGAACAATGTATGCCATGAAAAGAAAGGCTACGGGTTGTCCACTGAATGACTTATATGGCTACGATCAGTTGTATTTCAAAATTATACCTAAACAGTCCGTGTTTTGGGATGGGACCAACGAGTTTGGTTTTAACGCTCTCTACGTAAATGGATATTATGATTTTACTGAAGGAAAGTCATTTATGACAGATTCTCCATCGATTGCGTGGTGGTCCTTGGCCGAATCGGATGATTTCGCGCATCATGCAAAAATTATGCTTGTTAGAAGAGGGGTGATTGAATCTCGAGAAGATGTTAAAAATCATGGATTCCCTGTTCGTTGTATAAAAAACCATAATCTTACGTTATATTGATTTTTTTATGATTAGGATGTTTGACATGGGTAAATTGTGGCTTGCTTTTTTGGCCGTTCTCGTGGTCGCTTGTAGTGACACGTCTCTGTCAGAAGATACGGAGGACAGGGAGGATATCGGTGTTGTTGCCGCAGCCGAAGAGTTACCGCCCTGTACTGCCGAAAACGACGGTGAACCTTTCTTTGTCAAGTCTGAAAAGATTATACGCGTGTGCTCCGACACCAAGTGGTATGCCGTTAAGGATGAGGAATCTGGCAAGAGCGATAGCTCCGGTTGCTATGTCTCCGAGAAGACTGCCGATTCATTATGGGTGGTTTGCGGTTCCTATTCTTTCTCTGTTCCCACGTCTGGCGCCAATAACGGTGGTTCCGTAGTCTTGGATTCTGAGAAGATTGCCACCTCCCTGGAGGGGGTGAGCGGTTTTACCCAGAAAGGCCCCTTCTTGATGGGTTCGGAGGTGAACGTCATCGAGCTTAGGGACGGTCGCACCCTGGATCAGACTGGCGACAACTTCGAGGCCAAAATCCAGAGCGATGACGGATTGTTCAAGCTGAACGCCCGAATGATGATGAGCCAGTATCTGGAGCTCCATGCGAAGGGCTACTACCGCAACGAGGTAAGTGGCAAGAATTCCAACGCCCAGCTGACCCTTTACGCTTTGACTGACGTGATGATGCGCTCCGGTGGGGTGGTGAACATCAACTTGCTGACCCATCTGGAATACCATCGTGTGGTTTATCTGGTGAAAGAGAAGAAGATGAAGGTGGCTGCGGCAAAGGATACGGCAGAACGTGAAATTTTCAGCTTGCTCCATATCGATTCCAAGGACTTTTTCAGTTCCGAGGACTTGAACATCGTGGGCTCCAGCGAAGGGGACGCTGCCTTGCTGGCCTTCTCGGTAATGTTCCAGGGGGATAGGGATGTTTCCCAGTTGAGTGAACTTTTGACCAACGTCTCGACTGATATGGAAAAGGACGGCAAGTGGGACAACGCCAAGATGCGGGACACCATTGCGGACTGGGCCGAAAATGCCGATGCCACGGGTAGGCTCGATACAATACGTGCCAATGTGGAAGGCTGGGGCCTCTCTGAGATGGTGCCGAACTTCGAAAAGTATGTCCGTTCTTTCTGGACCAAGGAATATGGCCTTGAAACCTGCGGTAAAGAGAATCTCGGCAAGGTGGTGGCCTCTGGCATAAAGCGGCTGGAAAAATCTACGAACCGTTACATTTGCGTGGATTCCGCAAAAATTGGCTATATGTGGCGTAGGGCCACGGATTTTGAGAAGGATACTTACGGCTGGGCGGCAGGAAAGGACGGTGACATGAATTACGGAACCGTGAACAAGACGACCCGTTACATTTACGATGCCCGTATACCGGCCTGGCGTGTTCCCACGGACTTTGAATTGCTCTATGGGGGCTGTACCGATGCAATCGCTGCAAACAATAGCAGGAATGTAGTGTATAGTCGTGATGTGGGGTCCGTTGGGTATGGCTATGATACGATTTGGGTCTATACCGCTCGTGTTTGTATAGATCACGAATGGAAGGATACGTCACTCCTGTACATAGACACGAGAAATTTTGGGGCGGCTGAAGATGCCACGGTTAGAAAGGGTGCCTATTCGGATACTACATATGTCTATGATGCCACCTCTGGGGCGTGGCGCTTTGGATCACAGGCTGAAAAAGATATTGGTTTGGGCTGCACCCCAAGGCTGAGGGATACGGTCGCGTATAACTCATATACCACTTGGTGGTATAGCTGCATAAAGCAGGGCCGTGTTGAGGTGCTTTGTGATAAAGGTTATGATTCCTCCTGTCAAGAAGGAACTTGGTCTTATGCCTCGTGGGCACAAAGTGTGTTACCGGGGTGTAAGAATGATGACCATGGCAGAATCCCTGTAGGGGAAGAGGAAGGTTACCGTTGCGTTTATGGATATGTATGGGAATCCTATAACAATGGTGATGGACCTGAAGCCGATACTTATGATGAAGTGTGTACCGAGGCAAAGATCGGAAATATGCGTCCGGGCCTTGTCAGAACTGGGTCTTTATTTGTCTGCGATAATTATTATTGGCGAGAGGCGTCTCCTGTGGAGGAACGTTTGAACCTTTCTTGCACGCAAAAGAATCAGGGTGACATAGTGGGAGATACCTTAGTCTGTGACTCTAGTAAATGGCGTAATACAAATTTCTTTGATTATCCGGCGGGGCATTTCCTTGAGACGGATGGCCGGTATGGCACACTCCATGATAGTCGTGACGGCAAGGATTATAAGACCATTGTCATTGGGAGCCAGGAGTGGATGGCGGAGAACCTGAATTTTGATGATGGTAGTGCCTACTTAAAGGATAAAACACGTTGCTATAATGATAAGCCTGCCAATTGTGAAAAGGGTGGTCGCTATTATATGTGGACTGCCGCTATGAATATTGATCTTAAATGGAAAGATGATTTGGCTAGGGAGGCTGGCAAGGTCGATTCGGTGCATCAGGGGGTTTGCCCTAATGGTTGGCATATTCCGAATACAAATGAGTGGACTGAATTGTTTAATTTTGTTCTAGACCCGCTGAAAATGATGGCAAGGAATGTTCCAGAATGGAAATCATATAGCCAGATTACAAATGAATCTGGTTTTACAGCCTATCCGCTGGGAATTTCAAATTTTGTGAAGTGGTGGTCTGCTGATGAATATGTATATAATCAGGCCTATTCGGCGATGCTTCCCGGTTATACAAATAATTATTCTTCTGGGAACGGATCTGAGTCGAAGGTGAGTAGTTTCCCCGTCCGTTGTATAAAAGATTCCCCAGCAGGTAATTAAGGTGATTTATGTTTAAGGTTAGATTTACAGTCATCTCGGTGCTTGCGGCTCTCGCCCTTACGGCTTGTAACGATAAGGAATCTCCGAAGCCCGCTCCCAAGGAAGTGGCGGCCAGCGCCCCTGTAGAAGAGGCCGTTCCCGAAAACGCCCTCTTGAAGGCAAAGGTCCGCAGTGTCGTGGGCACAGTGGAACGTGAAAAGGCCGATTCCTGGAAGCAACTCAGGGTTGGCAAGACTGTGGTGGAGAACGACCACGTGCGTACGGCCCTGGAATCTGAGCTGATTGTGAACCTGACCGACGGTTCGGCGCTTAGGGTTCCCGAGAGTTCCAATGTCACCTTCCAGGCGGAACTCCAGGACAATGTGAAGAAGCTCATATTCCTGGACATCCATTCGGGTAAAGTCCATTTTGATATCCAGAAGCAACAGCAGGCAGAAATCTATTTCAAGACCGGTACGGCTACGGTGGCCATCCGTGGAACCGCAGGCTTTGTGGGGGAAGTCCAGGGCAAGACGGTGGCATCCCTGAAAGAGGGTAAGGTAGAGGTGTCTACGCCCAAGGGAAAATCCACCACCATCGTCAAGAACCAGACGGTCCTTGTGGATGACCAGGGGGATTCCAAGGTGCTGAAGCTGGAATCTTCGGGTACGGAGGCCCTTGCCGCTGCCATTGACTCCATCGCCAAGGCCGAAGACGGCGGCGCTGCCTTGAATACTGAAATTCTGGAAAAGTCCATGAACACCTTCGACAAGTCTTATGGTGAACGCCAGCGGAACTTTGAGAAGAACCTGCAGTTCAAGGCTGTGGGTATTCCCGACAGCCTGTACGTGCCCAACGTGATGCTCCAGGCCCGAGTGACCCCAGGTACCATCGTCACAGTATGGGGCGAGCGGGATACCGTTCCCGAAAGCGGCATTTACCAGAAGACCCTCACCTGGGGCGATTCTGCTTTTGGTACCAAGAGGTTCCTGGTGGGCTGTAGCGACGGCGATGTGGAACTGCCCTGCTACATGTGGGTCACAGAATATGCTCCTATGCCGGCGTTGGGTCCTGAAGCGTCAGCGGAGGCACAGGATACAACGGCGGCCAAGTCAGTTGAAGAGGCTGCTGCTAACCTGAAGCTCAGCGTAAAGATCGGTGGGGGGCGCAATGAAAGGGTTCACCTGGACCTGCCCGCCACGGAGCTTAATACCAACCTGAAGTTTAACCTCGCGGGCATCACGGCGGCTGACTTGGCGCAGCTCAAATCCTTGGTGGTGCTGCGTAACGGCAAACCTTTCAAGACTTTCGATGCAAACGACCTCACGAGCCTTGCCTATGAGGTGCCCGTGTCGATCGAGCGTAACAAGATTGCGGATTTCGAAGTGGTGGCGACCCTCAAGAACGGCAAGAACTATAGGGCGAAAAAGACCTACGAGGTTTACTGCATGGTGGCTAACCACCCCGGTGGAAAGGCCAGGAATTCCATTGTGCCGCCTGATCAGGAATACGAACGCTTGAAACAAAGTGGGGAGTTAAAGCACGAATAACCCGCCTCGTCATGGCGGCCCCCGAGCCGCCATCTAGTTTTAAATAGAAGGAACGAAAAATGAAAAAGCTATTGTATATCTCTCTTTCTGCAGCACTTTTAGCCGGTTGTGCCAGCGCTCCTCCTCCGGATAACGATCCGGCTCGTGCCCGGGCCAAGCAGGGCTACGCCGACTTGAACCAGGAGGCTGCAAACTACCCGAAGTCTTCAGCTTCTGCTGAGGTGG
>CACXMH010000025.1 GCA_902768715.1 Fibrobacter succinogenes
GACACCCTTGTCCGTATCCACGTTGATGTCGATGGCGGCGCTGGCCGCCGTTGCTGAAATTCCAGCGGTAATTATTGCCGCAAGGACGCCCGAAAACTTAAGAGTTTTTACTGCACCCATATGCACCTCTCATTTCCTTGAAATCTAGTACTTTATTTTTCCACCACGATAAGTTCCGGCTCGCCACGGCCCGGGAGCGGCCTGAAAATCTTTACCTTGGTTTCTGTGGCAGGCCCGCCAAAGGCCTTCATTTCGCAAGTGAACAAGAAGTTGGTGCCCGCCACCACCTGTGTGGAGACACTCAGGGGCTTAAGGCTCAGGTAACCGTAGTCCTTGGTGGCGGCGACAAACACGGCAGAGTCTTCGGCTGTAAGCGGGCGCTGTTCCGAATAGCCGCCCATGAGCATCTCTTCGGTCTTGCCAGCTTCCAAGTCGGCAAAGAAGGCTTCTACTTCGGCGGACACGACGGAATCTGCACCTTCGGCGCTGATTCGCCTGTTGGAAATTCCGTAGGCCAGGGTGACGCTTGCGTTCGGTTCCAGGGTCTTGAGTTCGGCGGCGCTGGCCTTGCGGCCACCGCTACCGTAGGTGCAGAAGGGCACCACCACCTTACCGCTCAGGTCGTTGGAATCCAAGAAGCTGTAGATGGGGGGCGCGAAGGTGCCGAACATGATGGGGTAGCCCAAGAAGACGGTGTCGTATTTGGCCAGGTCGGCCTTGGCGTTCACCAAGGCGGGCCACTGCTTGTTTTCGCGCTGGCTGCGGACGGCGGCGACGGTGCTGTCGTAGGTAGAAGGGTAGGGGGTGGCGGTCTTGATTTCAAAGACATCGGCGTTCCGGGCCTTCTGGAAAGCATCGGCCACCTTCTTGGTGGAGCCTGTCTGGGAGTAGAACACCACCAGGGACTTGGAAGTCGCGGGCTGTTCTGCGGCCTGCTCAGCAGCCTGTTCCCCGGTTTTGGCGGGCGTTTTGTTTTGGGCTGGTTCCTGGTTACCGCAGGCGCACAGGGCAAGTGCCGCCACCGCGGCGAAGCTGCTGAACTTGGCGATAAAACCGTTAAACATCCGATTCATAAAACCTCCGTCCCCATAAGGGCGTTTACCTACTAAAAATAAACTTTTATGGGAAAAGAGGAAATGTCAAGCCTGGCAGAAACTGTGCTCAGACAGGAACAAAGAGCTTCAACAAGGCTTTTACAGCTCGAATCCGGCTTCTACCATGCACTTTTGCGCGAAGGCGTTGGCTTCGTCTTCTTTTTCGGGGTAGTTGTGGGTGATTTCGATGTTCTGCAGGCAAATTCCCTTTTTGCCGTGGTATAGCACGTGGGCCAGCTCGTGGAAGAACGTAAACCACATCGTCGCGCGCTTCTCGAAGCGGTCGTGCAACTGGATCAGGGGCACGTCCTTGTACCAGCGGTACATGCCGTGAATCGGTGCGCACTTGAAATTCTGCACGAACAGCACACGAATCCCGATTTTGCGGCAGATTTCCTGCAGGCCCGTCATGCAGTCGTCCACCACTTCGGCTTCCGGCGTCCAGTAGGTAATGCGCTTTTTGCTTTTGGGGCGTACCTTGTTCGCGGCGGCGAAGGCGATGATTTCGGGGAGGGCGGCTTTTAGGCGCTTGCGCACCGGAATCTGTTCCTGCTTTTCCATCGGGTCTCGGTCCGCAAGAATTTCGCCACGACGAATCCATGCCGATGTGGCATACGGGTCCTTGACATCGGCAAGGGAGATGCGAAACGCCACCTTAAGCTTAGCATCCTTGTAGTAACCGTCCCACGCCTTGGGGGACGCTACCGCGAAGAACTTGAGGAGGGGCATCAAAGATTTTTCGTTATCCTTCGTTTGTCGCACCCATTCGCGGACGTTAACCTCTTCGGGAAAAGACCTTCTCCAAAGAGACTGATCCGAAAGCGAAGCCTTGATTTTTTCGCGAGCAACATACTCATCATAGGCAATTTGGCTACGTAACCAGTAACCAGCCGGAATTTGCGTAATCATTTCCAACATAACTGCAACTTCCGGCGTAATACGGCAATTGCCCTGCAAAATGTCGTTCACCGCCTTGGGCGTATAGCCCATGCGTGTAGCCAAGTCGTTCGCATCCAAGCCCATTTCTTCAAGTTTTTCGGCCAAATCCCTTCCCGGAGGAAATTCAACCCACAATTTAAAATCATTATTAATCATACTTCCTCACTTGTGATAATCCGCTATTTCAAGCATTTTTGCAACACGTTCCTTGGCCCACACAATTTGGGCGACGGGCCCCTCGTTTGTGCTCTTGAATATCAACCTGTACGGCTGATCCAGGTCGCAAGCCCATTGACCGGCTCGATTTCCAATCAAATCGTGATAATGACCCGGCAAGCCACGCAATTGTTCAAAATTGTCAGCGCGGTCAATCTGCATCAATCGCACCGCGTAGCAATTGGCGCGCCGCTGGCCCAGCGTTTTCTGCGCATACGCCTTGTCAGTAGCGCATTTTTTCAGATCCTTGTCCTCAAAAAGTATGTTCATTTCTATCTCATTATTTTACTATACCTATAATATACATTAAAATTTTAAATAATGCAATAGGTGTAGTATTATTTTTGAAAATAAACGATAGGGATGCTGACAAGGAATTCTTGAAAAAGATTGACTGCAAATGGTAAAAGTCCGCACGCTCTACGCTTTATATTCCGCCATGGCATCCATAAGCTTGTCAAAGTCGCCCTCGGCAAACGCCTTTACGGCTCTGTCAAGTCTTTTCATGAATATTTTGGGAATTATTTTCTGGCAAATTCTATATTCCCCATCAGATGCTCACGGTCCTTAAATACATCGCCCTAGTCGGCACGTTCTTCATTTACACCACCTCGGGGGTGTTCTCGAAGCTTGCGTCGCAGCGGGAGTTCCTCTCGCCGGGGTACATCGCGTTCCTCGCCTGCACGGTGGGCGTGCTGGGAATCTACGCGGTGCTGTGGCAGCAGATTATCAAGCGGATGGACGTGAGCCTGGCCTACATGTTCAAGGGCACGGGCGTGGTGTTCGGGCTAATGCTTGCGCACTTCGTGTTTGGCGAGGCAATCACCACGACGAATATCGTCGGGGCGGGAACGACGAACTAGCGGCCGCGAGCAAGTTCCTGGCGGTACTGTTCTTCTATAAACGCCGGACCATCCCACCAGAGTTTGCTGCTTTCGTTATAGAGCATTTGCCCCGTATGCGAGCGTAAAAAACTAGGCAAAACATCAGATGCGTCGCGACCATCCTCTTTTGCGATGCTTTCGACAACCATCACCGTAAGCAAATCGATGGCGGCATTTATGCGGTTGGCCATTACATCCATACCCGTTCACTCCCCATAAATGACAACTGGTTCAATGCGGCAACAGACTTGAAGCAATACTGATTCTTCAACCGCTCCGGAAGCAGCAGCCGAATGCAGATATCGTCTGCAGAGGCGGAACCCACCTCGCCAAAAGCATTCGCCATGTAAGTCACAATCGTGCTGTTAGTCGCATCGTTTGCAATCTTGCCCCCAATAACATCATAATTAGAGCAATCTTCCAGGACCTCGCCAAAAACATCCTTCTTTCGATGAGCGACTACGCAATGGAGCCAAGCGGAATCAGCGGCCTCATAGATTTTTATATTGAGCCTGGCATTGCCATTATACCGAAACGCCGAGACCACGCCGAATCTTTGACTTGCGACAACACCATTTTCTACAGCCTTCTGCGTAGAAATCTTCGCAAAGGATTCAGCCTGTCCCTTGTCAGTCGTCAGATAAAAGCCTTGACCAAAGTCCTTATACCGGGCACACTTCCGTAAATCGGGAGTCTGGACCGAGCAAAAACTACCATGGTACAAAATGTCGCCGTCTTTCAAAATATCAACCACAGGCAGCCTCCTTCGCATCGAGATACTGCTTTACATCGTCAAGCACGGCCAAATCGCCCTCTATATGGAACAAGTCCCACATCTTCGCGATATAACGATACACGCCCCTTTCTTCAAAAAGGGATGCAACCTGCGGAAGCGACATTTTCCACTGTTCCGCAGCAAGGCGCGTAAGCCGGGTCTGCATATAGACGACTTGCGATTCTTTGTCCATTACCTTAAATATATATAAAAATGAACCTACACAGCGACCTTTAACTCTTTTCAATCATTTAAATGCACCACGCCATGTAAGACGGAACTTTCGTTACCATTTTCAATAGTGCGCAAGGTATTCTTTGTAAAAAGCACCAATAATGCGCAAATTTCAACGTTTTCTAATCATTTTTTAGGCGTTTTTATGCATTTTCATATTTTTGATGCGTTTGGCAATATTTTGTTGATGTGTTTGGCGTATTTTCGTCAACGCATTTGACCAAGCATCGCTTTTCCTTTCTATACATTTGAGCACTATTGAATATAAATTCGCCGGAGGCATTTGTCAATACCTAAAAAAGAAAAATTTTACCCCTAATAACAATTCTATATTCCCCATCAGATGCTCACGGTCCTTAAATACATCGCCCTGGTCGGCACGTTCTTCATTTACACCACGTCGGGGGTGTTCTCGAAGCTGGCGTCGCGGTGGTACAAAATTACTTCACCATCGCGAGCACCTGTTCCTTGGTGACAAAATTCAGCACCGAGAACGCGGTCATCTGGTTTCCCAGTTCCTTGAACGACGCTCCCACGTGATAAACTACGTCGTCGACGATGACAAAACGGTCGTGGACCTCGCGCATGTTCTCCAGACGAACCGTCGGGAATTGCCTATTCAAGCGGGTCTCTTCTTCTCTCATGGCATGGGTGATTCTGGCAGAATAGATGGTTGCGTTTACGCCTTCGGCACGCTTTGCCATAAGGGATAGCACCATGTCGTTGGCATATGGATCTATAATGACGAGTTCTTTTTTCGCGGAACGCACCAGCTGCACGGCAAACTCGTAACCGCTCCACTGCGAATGCGCGGGCAGCAGCCCCTCGCTTGGCGGCAAGTTCGCCTTCACGAAGAAATCCACCTGCTTTTCGAGGTAAATGACCCGGGAATCAAGGTTTTCCAATCTGTTTTCGTGCGAAACGAGTCTTTGATTGACACTAAATCCCTTAAGCAAGTGCTCTTTTAGAACCTGGTTGGCCCAACGGCGAAATTGCGTTCCTTGATAGGATTTAACTCTATACCCGACAGAAATGATGACGTCTAGACTGAAAAGTTTGACCGGCTTATCCGAATTTGCAATTTGCAAAAAATGCAAATTGCTTTTCTCTTCCAGTTCGTGTTCTGCAAAAACATTGGCAATATGCCGTGAAATAACAGAAATGCTTTTAGAAAACAGTTCTGCCATCTGCGCCTGCGTGAGCCAGACGGTCTCGTTCTCTACCCGAACCTCGATGTGGAATTCCCCGCCCTCCGGCTGATAAACGATAATCTCGTTCTTTTCGGTAGCCGGTATCAACTCTTTTTCATCCATCTTGCTCTCCTTTTGCCGCAGACAAGCGTGAAACTGCGGTGTATACTGCACAAATATACACTAGCACAAGGGCGTTGTCAAGTCTTTTCATGAATATTTTGGGAATTTTTTTTTGCAAATTCTATATTCCCCGATAGATGCTCACAGTCATTAAATACATCGCCCTGGTCGGCACATTCTTCATTTACACCACGTCGGGGGTGTTCTCGAAGCTCGCGTCGCAGCGGGAGTTTCTCTCGCCGGGGTACATCGCGTTCCTCGCCTGCACGGTGGGAGTGCTGGGAATCTACGCGGTGCTGTGGCAGCAGATTATCAAGCGGATGGACGTGAGCCTGGCCTATATGTTCAAGGGCACGGGCGTGGTGTTCGCGCTACTGCTCGCGCACTATGTGTTCGGCGAGGCAATCACCACGACGAACATGGTCGGGGCGGCAATCATCATCTGCGGCTTAACGGTCAAACCCCCGCCAAATCCAGTATTTCTTTAGCGCAGTCAAGAACCTGCGACAAAGTTATCCCTTTAGCAAACGGATTCTTGGCAACAAATCTTCTCCAAAAATCATTCTGAACCAAATCCACTTTAATCGACTCTAAGATTTGTGGATATCCTTCTAGAATTTTGAACGTATTCCGCCGGTGAGAAGTCGCTTCAAGAGCAATCCTTAGTGTTTCGAAGTCTATTTCATCTTTCTTCAATGCATAAAGCATATACACATCGTAGAAATCTCTAGTTCGTGTATTAGCCGCACCTCTCGAAACAATTGTATCAAGTTTTTCCGCAAAAACATTCTCTAGCGGATAAGCCAAAACCGGAATCTCCTTATCGTCAAACACGCACTTATGCATGTATTCTACTTCCCGGGGAATGATGGTATCTCCAGTTGTAAGGTCGACAGTCAAAGGAACTTTCATCTTTCCATAATGGCATTCAATAAAAACCCTGAGTCCTAGATAATCATCTTTTTCCCGAATCTCCTCAATCCGCTCGAACGAGAATGTCAGCTGATCGGCAATATCTATGCCGCAAATTTCCTTAAAAGCAGAATCAACATTTTCATAGCTGACGCTAAACCCCTTTACTGTCGCATCAATGTCCATTGTTGAGCGGCTTCCGATTCCAAGAATAGATGCAATCAAGAACCCACCCTTAATAACAAAATGGTCGCGAAAACGTGATACGGCAATTCTATCCAGCAAGCGTTCGAGGCAATACATTTGCAAGGTTGCTTGAGGCGTGATTCCAAATTTTACAGACAGGCCCCTCAGTAATGCCTTTAGCTTCATCTCGTTATTCGTAATCACAGCAACACCTCTAAATACGCTCTGAGTTTTTTTTCTACATGAAAAGTCTTTGCAAGTTGCATCAGTTTCGGAATATTCTTTTCTTTACGGCTGGCGTACGTTTTAATTGCATAGGTTATTGTCTGGATATCGGCCGCAACTTTGGCCGTCATGATTTCGCACAAGGTTCTTTCGGCAGAATAGGCATGCACAACATTACCTAAGGGCGTTTTGACCTCTACGATCTCAAGCGGATAAAGATTCTTCGATGAATGCTTTACCACAATTCCATTTTTTGCCAGAGAGGGCGAATGGTAGAACCCCTTAAACGTCATGGTCCACATAAACGGCGCGCGTTCTGTCAGAGAATGCAAGAACAAAGCCGTTTCGCACGAGAATACGCCCGTCGGGCAACGATGCTGCAAATTCAGGAGTTCGTCCTCTTGTGCCGTTTCCAACTGATACACTCCGCGCGCAACCCTTACGATTTTCCCGGCATCGGAAAGCTGTTTCAGGATCATCCTGTGGATACCTGCAAGCGAAGCCTGCTTCGCAGTAATCCGCCCGCCCTTTTCCAAGAGAAGGTTCATTAGTGTCTTTTCTTTGTTATTGACAATCATACTAACAAATATACAAGATATTAGTATAAATGTCAATATATTCAGGTTGTCCATCTTTCACTCCTCCCCGCAAACAGGCCTGAAATTGCGGGTCTTCAATTGTTTTTCGCGAGCAAAAGCTACTCACTTGTGCACTAATATAAATTTTCAGGGTGTCACTGTCAAGCGTTTTCAAAAAAAGTCCAGTAGAATTCGCTTTTTGTTGCCCATTTTCCTGTTTCCGCCTGTTCCGGCAGGGCGTTTTATATATATATATTACTAAATGTAAAAATCCTTTTTATGGTCACTCTTTGGAAGACAGCATGTTAACTAATAAGACGATTCTGATAACTGGCGGCACGGGTTCGTTCGGCAATACGTTCGTCCCGATGACATTGGCCAAGTATAATCCCAAGAAGATTATTATCTACTCCCGTGATGAGATGAAGCAATGGAACATGGCGAAGAAGTTCCAGGGCGACGGACGCGTGCGGTTCTTTATCGGCGACGTCCGCGACAAGGACCGCCTGTACCGTGCTCTTGACGGCGTGGACTACGTGGTCCATGCGGCAGCAACAAAGATTGTCCCGACGGCGGAATATAACCCGTTCGAGTGCATCAAGACCAACGTTCACGGGGCGATGAACCTTATCGATGCCTGCCTGGACAAAGGTGTAAAAAAACTCGTCGCGCTCTCTACCGACAAGGCATGTAAGCCCGTAAACCTTTACGGAGCAACCAAACTCTGTTCCGACAAACTCTTTGTTGCTGGGAACTCCTACTCTGGCGGCAAGTCCACAAAGTTTGCTGTAGTTCGCTACGGGAACGTGATGGGCAGCCGCGGCTCCGTAATCCCGTTCTTTATGGAAACTGCCAAGACTGGCAAACTCACCATCACAGACAAGCGCATGACGCGTTTCATGATTAGCCTGGAACAGGGTGTCGAGCTCGTGTGGCACGCATTTGAAGACATGGAAGGCGGTGAAATCTACGTCAAGAAAATTCCTTCCATGAACATCTGCGATATCGCAACGGCTGTCGACCCGAATGCCGAACAAGTAGAAATCGGAATTCGCCCGGGCGAGAAACTCCACGAAGCTATGATCAGTTCCGAAGACTCCTACTACACCTATGAGTATGCGGAACACTTCAAGATTCTTCCGCAAATTTGCGAATGGGGTCCCATTGAAAAGATGATAAAGGGCGGCACAAGAGTTCCCGAAGGATTCAGTTACACATCCGACAACAACAAAGAATGGATGACCATTCCACAACTGCAGAAATGGATTGAAGAAAACAGGGCCAAGGTAGGGAACATCTAGTTTCGAGGTGCAGATGATTGGCTATGGACATCAGTATATAGACGAATCCGACATAAAAGCGGTAGTCGATGTTCTAAAATCGGACTATCTTACGCAGGGCCCGTTTGTTACCAAATTCGAGCAGGAAATTTGCCGTATTACCGGCGCAAAATATTGCGTTAGCGTGAGTAACGCTACCGCAGGGTTGCATATTGCCGTTGCAGCGTTGGAATTAGGCGATAATGCAGAAGGAATTACGACCCCCAATACCTTCCTCGCCTCAAGCAATTGCATGGTCTATAACCACGTCAAGCCCGTTTTTGCAGATATCAATCCTGTTACCTACAATATCGACCCCATTGAAATTGAAAAACACATTACAGACAAAACCAAACTTTTGATACCCGTCCATTTTGCAGGCTTACCATGTGAAATGGAAAAAATCAGCGCAATCGCTAAAAAGTACAACCTCCGCGTTATAGAAGATGCCGCACACGCCATTGGTAGCCAATACGCAGACGGTTCCTATGTGGGCAACTGCAAGTATTCCGACATGACCGTATTCAGTTTTCACCCCGTAAAAACTATAACGACGGGCGAAGGCGGAGCCGTTACGACAAACGACGAGAAACTGTACCAGAAATTACTGATGCTCCGCAGTCACGGAACAACCAAAGACGAAAAACTGCTAACAAAAAATCCCGGTCCCTGGTATTACGAGATGCAGGCACTCGGATTCAATTACCGAATGACTGACATGCAGGCGGCATTGGGGTATTCCCAACTCCAGAAACTTGATTTCTTTAAAAAACGGCGCCGCGAAATCGTCGCGAAATACAACAAAGCCTTTGCTGGGATGAAATATCTCAGGGCCCCTACCGAGCCCAAAGAAGTTTCCTCGTGTTTCCACCTGTATGCAGTCCAGATCGATTTCAATGCATTAGGTAAATCTAGAAGTCAAGTAATGCAGGAACTTCGCGACCAGGGAATCGGCACGCAAGTTCATTATATTCCTGTTCCTACGCAGCCTTTCTATAAAGAAACTTTCGGCTACAAAGACGGCGATTATCCCGTAGCCGAAAAATACTATGAGCAGGAACTGTCATTGCCGCTTTATCCGGGGATGAGCGACGAGGATGTAGACTATGTTATTTTTAAAACAAAGGAGTTTTTTGCATGAAAAAATACGAAACAGAACAAGAAAATTTTTGGGCAGGAGAATTTGGCGATGAGTATATATTAAGAAATGAATCAGCGTCAATGTTAGCATCAAAAATAGCATTCTTTTCTCAATGCCTCCGAAAATGTGTTGATATGCACAGATATGACGGAGCTTTAGAATTTGGTTCCAACATCGGATTAAACTTGAAAGCCATTGGGACGCTTTTTCCAAATATCAATATGACAGCCGTGGAAATAAACGAAAAGGCTGCTAAAATCTGCAAAGAAATTAACGGAGTGGATGTATTCAATGGTTCCATATTCGATTTCTCTTCAGAAAAAAAATTCGATTTAACTTTTACATGTGGTGTATTAATTCACATAAACCCCAACAAGCTAGATATTGTTTATGAGAAATTATATAACTATAGCAACAGATATATTCTCGTAGCAGAATACTACAATCCAAGCCCTGTTGAAATATCGTACAGAGGTAACAAAGACCGATTATTTAAAAGAGATTTTGCGGGAGAATTGATGGACAAATACAAAAATCTTGACTTAATAGATTATGGTTTTGTTTACCATAGAGACAATAACTTCCCCGATGATGATATCAACTGGTTCTTACTAGAAAAAAAATGAGTATAGTTGCAATTATAACGGCGCGTGGCGGAAGCAAACGCATTCCTCGCAAAAACATAAAGTCTTTTTGCGGTAAACCCATTATTGCCTATTCAATAGAGGCTGCTCTACAATCGGAATTATTTGACGAAATCATGGTTTCTACTGATGACGGGGAAATTGCAGATATTGCAAAGCAATATGGGGCGAATGTTCCGTTTTTACGGAGCGCGGACACAGCAAATGATTTCGCAGACACATCAGATGTGTTAAAAGAAGTTCTTTTTGAATATAATAAATTAGGAAAACGTTTTGAATTCTTTTGCTGCTTATATCCAACGGCACCCTTTGTGACACCCCAAAAATTAAAAAATAGTTTTGAATTATTTCAAAATGATGATGTGTACAACGTTGTGCCAATGGTTCCCTTTTCATTTCCTCCACAACGAGGAATGATAAAGGAAAAAGATTTCGTCAAGCCATTCAGCCCACAAGACATAGAAAAAAGGTCTCAAGATTTGCCAGAGATTTTACATGACTGTGGACAATTCTATTGGTGTAAAACACAGGCTTTTCTTGACAACTCAAACATCCTTTACAATCACACAGCCCCCTTTATTGTTTCCGAAACCGAAGTTCAAGATATAGACAACCAATCTGATTGGGAATTGGCTGAAATAAAATATTCATATATGGTGCGCAAAAATGGAAACAATTGAAATTAACGGCAAAACAATCGGACTAACTAGCGAGCCCTTCGTTATTGCAGAAGCGGGAATCAACCACAATGGAAATCTAGATCTCGCAAAAAAAATGATTTTGGCCGCTAAGGGTGCTGGTGCAGACGCAATTAAATTTCAGACCTTCCATGCAGAAGAATTTATCCAGGACAAAACAACAACCTATACATACATGTCTCAAGGAAAAGAAGTGACAGAATCGATGCTTGAGATGTTCAAAAGGTATGAGTTTACCGAAACAGAATGGTTTGATATTAAAGATTTTTGCAGCGAACAGAACATCACTTTTTTGTCCACCCCCCAAAATTTTACTGATTTAGAGTTATTAATCAAAATAGGAATTCCCGCCATAAAAATAGGTTCAGATGATTTTGTAAACATTCCTCTTATAAGGCAATATGCAGGCATCGGCTTACCCATGATGCTCTCTTGTGGAATGGCCAACGAAGACGAAATCACAAAAACTTTAGACGAAGTTGCAAATAACCCAACCATTCTGTTCCTATGCACATCCCAATATCCGACCCCTCCAGAAGATGTAAACATATTAAAAATAAACACGCTGAAGCAAAACTACCCCAATGTTATTTTAGGTCTTTCTGATCACACTCAAGGAACGGAGGCCGCGGTAATGGCCGTTGCTCTTGGAGCAACCGTTTTCGAAAAGCACTTTACAATGGACCACGATTTACCAGGTCCAGACCATTGGTTTTCAAATGATCCTAAGGAATTGGAACATTGGATTTCATCTATTCGCACAGCCCACAGAATGAAAGGCGACTCAAAACTCGCACCAACCGCTAGCGAAATCGAAATGAGAAAAATCGCCCATAGAAGCATCACTGTTTTGAAAGACATGTGCATTGGAGAAACTTTTTCACCAGACAATTTGGGTATGAGGCGTCCAGGAACTGGATTACCCGCTTCGTTGTGGGATTCAATTTTAGGGAAAAAAGCTCGTCGAAATCTTATTGCCGGCACACAACTTTGCATGGAGGACGTGAACAATGACTAAAGAAGAATTCTTGAAATTGTTCAGCGAAGCGACAAATATGAAAGAAAACGCCTTTCATCCTCTAGTTTGGATTAATGGGGAGCCTGAAATTGGCAAGAATGTTTATATTGGCGGCATGTCTGAAGTATATGCAAAAGGAGCAAAAGTTGTTATTGGGGACAACTGCGACATAGCCTCCTTCGTCGCAATCAACTGTTCCGATTCCCATAAAAAAACAATCGGGCTAAAAGAAGAGATTGAACGAGCAGACATTGTTCTAGAAGACCATGTATATGTGGGAACACAAAGTTTTATTGGTGGAGGAACATTTATTGGGCACCACTCTGTTATTGGAGCCGGCACAATAGTTCCTAAGGGCAAATATCCCCCTTACACGTTAATTGTCGGAAATCCCGCCATAATTAAACCAGAATATTATAAAGATAAATATAAAGACAAATAGTTCATAATAAGAAATCTTTTTTAAAAAGGCAGCATATATGATTATGTCAGCTCATCAACCAGCCTATTTGCCGTGGCTAGGATATTTAGACAAAATTAAACGTAGCGACATATTTATATTCCTAGACACAGTCCAATTTGAAAAGAATAGTTTCACAAACAGAAATAAAATCAAAACAAAAAATGGACCAATATGGCTTTCAATACCCGTCATCAAAACTGATCATTTTGACAAGACTATGAACGAAATGTTAATTGACAATAATTTTCATTGGCAAAGAAAGCATCTTTGTTCTATTCAAACGGCCTATTCCAAAGCCCCTCATTTCAAGGAATTATTTCCAAAACTACAAGAATTATACGCAACAGAATACGACAACCTTGTTGATGCAACATGGAATCATTTGATATTTTGGCTTGATATTTTAGGAGTAAAAACCAAGATCATCAAATCATCAGAGCTCGACATTCACAGCAAAAAAAGCGATTTAGTACTTGATTTATGCAAGTCTATAAACGCTGATTATTATATTTCTGGTGCTCTAGGAAAAGATTATCTGGAGCTTGAGAAATTTAAAGCGGCAGGAATTCAAGTGGAATTTCAAAATTACAAGCACCCTGTATATAACCAACTATATGGAGAGTTTCTTCCTTATATGGGAGTCGTTGATTTTGCAATGAACGCAGCAGACTATAGTATAATTTAAAAGCAGGTTTTTATGAACAATTCAGAATCATGGAATATGATTTACGACACCAGTGACTTTGGCAACAAATATCCATCGTCATATCTACTGAGTTTATTCCATGCTAGAATAAAGCCTCTTCTCCTAAGCCAAAAGAGTCCTATCACAGACATAAATGTTCTTGATTTCGGTTGCAGCATTGGCGCAAATTCTAAGATATTTCGCGATTTAGGAATAAACACCTACGGAATAGACGTATCAGAATCTGCAATTCATCGGTTATGCTTAAAAGACGGCGACGAAAAACATTTTAAAGCCGCAAATTTGCTAGATTCTAGCACATCACTACAAAATATTTTCCCTAATATTCGTTTTGATTTCGTTGTCGCATCAGAAGTAATGTATTATTTCACCAACAAAGAGAGAGCTTTAATCATTGAAAAAATCGCAGATGCCATGAACAATGAAGGTTTGATTTACATATCGATGCCAACATACGATTTCCCGCTATACAAAGAATACAAATCCGTTCCTAAAGATAAAGACGGCATGGTCACCATACAAGAATCTGGAAGAATAAAAAATAAACTTCTAGTTAATCTTCCAAGAAACAAAGAAGAAATGATAGCGATGTTCAACCCGCTAAAAGTAATCGATCTTATCACAGTAAACACACCGCTTTATTCGGAAGAACAAATGACGGAATATCATTTGTTAGCACAAAAATAGGAGACTTTGGAATGAAAAACATTTTGGTTTTTGCAGCACATCCTGACGATGAACTATTGGGGCTTGGAGGAACAATCCGACGACTTGCTAATGAAGGAGTCATAGTTCGAGCTGTTGTTATGGCTGAAGGATTAACATCTAGAGCAAAATCCAGAGATAAAGCCGATAAAAAAGAACTGTTAGAATTACAAAAAGACGCAAAAAAAGCGTCCAATATTATAGGGTACAAAAGTATTGATTTCTGCGGTCTCCCTGACAACCGAATGGATGGTTTGGAGCTTCTTGATGTCGTGAAAATAGTTTCAAAATATGTAGAGAAATACAAGCCGGATACAATATTTACACATCACCATGGAGATTTGAATATTGATCATAGAATTACATGCGAAGCCGTGCTTACCGCATGCAGGCCTGTAGGAAATTATAGTGTAAGACGAATTTTCGCTTTTGAAACCCCAAGCAGTAGCGAATGGAACTACAATTACTCCGAACCATTTAAGCCCAATGTTTTCTTTGACGTGACCGAGACAATTGAAGCGAAAATAAAGGGCATGAAATGTTATAAAACAGAAACGACTCTCCCTCCCCACCCGAGAAGTGCTGACGCTCTTATAGCCTTGGGGAAGTATAGAGGTAGTAATGTCGGTTTCGCAATGGCAGAAGCATTTGAACTTTTGAGAGAGATCTATTAGTTCTGGACAATTCCAAATGAACATCATTTTTCGCGCTGATGCAAATTATAACATAGGAATTGGACACATAATGCGGTGTCTATCCATTGCTGACAGTTGCAGCGCGAAAGATTTTTGCGTGAAATTTATAACCGCAGGCCATGACGCAGAATTCCTTATTAAAAATAGAGGGCATGAAGTTGAGGTTTTGTCTTCTGATTACAGCCAAATGGATGACGAATTAAATTTATGGTCAAATACAAATCATCCTGATATAATAGTCATTGATTCCTATTTCGTGACTTCCAGCTACTTCTTAAAAGTAAAAAAGACATATAAATGCCCAATAGTCTATATAGACGATTTGTATTCACATCCTTACCCTGTTGATATACTTATTAATTATAATGCATATGGTCTAGAATTAGATTACGACAAGCTCTATTCAAGCGCAGGAGTTAAATGTCCGCAGTTAATTCTAGGTCCAGCATTTGCTCCGTTAAGGCAAATGTTCAAAGGATTGCAACAAAAGAAGCAGAAAGATAAAATCGAACACATATTGATTTCCACAGGCGGATCCGACGAGTTCCATCTGGCATTGACCTTTGTAGAAACTGTGCTCAAGCAGGATTCATTAAATTATACATACCACATCCTACTGGGGGCGTTAAACCGGGACAAACAGGAAATTAGAGCTAAAATCAGCAACAACAAGGATATTGTTCTTCATGAAAATGTTTCTGACATGAAAACATTGATTCAATCTATGGATATTGTAGTTTCTGCTGCGGGGTCAACGCTCTACGAAATCTGTGCTTGTGGAGTTCCTTTAATCACCTATATTTTGGCAGAAAACCAAATACCAGGAGCGCAAGCCTTCGATAAATTGGGTTTAGCCTTAAATGTTGGCGACATAAGAGACACCACAGAGAAAAAAAACATTATTTCATACGCATTGCGAGCGGACGCTGTTACTATAATTCTAAATACAATCCGTGATTTGTCGAATAATATTGAATTAAGAAAAAAAATGGCCATGCAAATGCAAAAAACAGTAGATGGATTTGGAGCAGATAGAATCGCAGATGCTTTGGACAAAAATTAAATCAATCATCAAAAACGAAACCCTGCGCAACGGAGCCTTTTTTACGTTGTTTTCCTTCGTTAATAAAGGAATGAATTTCGTTTTGTTAATTCTTTTAGCTAGATACATCTCTCCAACAGAATATGGCTATTGGAGCCTATTTGGTACAATTACGATGTTTCTTGGTTATTTTATGGCTATGACAACAGAAGGCTATATATCCATTTCATATTTTCAAGAGGGAATGGAAGGGGTCAAAAAATCTTTTTCTTGCATTTTGCTAACCACGTTAATTGTTTCAAGCATTCTTTTTTCAACAACAGCCTTGTTGAGGGATTATTTACAACAAACATTAGAACTGCCATGGCAATATTTGTTTTTGGCTATTGGAATCGCGTTCTTTACCGTCCATTCAAATGTTTGTTTAGATTTTTTACGAATAAAGAAAAAAATAGCCTTGTATGGTTTGTTTTCTTGCGGTAGTGCATTCCTTGTATTCGGCTTATCAATTGTTCTTGTTAAATTCTTCTTAATGGGGTGGCGTGGATGCGTTCAAGCTCAATTTTTCAGCATTTTATTATTTGGTATAATTGGATTGTGCTATTTCCTGTTTTCTAAAAAAATCGCCTTACCAAATAAAGCGCATTGGAAAACGATGCTGTGTTGGGGTATTCCATTAATTCCTCATTTGGCGACCCAGTTTATTCGTTTAGGTTGCGATAGATACATTATCAATCATTATTATTCTATAGAAATGGTCGGCTTGTTTAGTTTTGCCTATACAATAGCCATGGCAATAAGTACGATAGGATATGGTTTTAATGAGGCAAATAGTGTAAATATCTATGAAATATTGGGAGACAAAAAATTAAAACCTAACGAAAAAATCAATCTTTTAAATAAGCAAAAAAAGAATATGTTGGTTGTTTATTTATGCGGATCGGTCGCAACAATACTGATAAGCATTTTTTTTATTCCATTTTTTTTGCCTAAATACACATCGGCTATCGGCTACTGTGTTATTTTGTCTATCTTCGCTTTTCTACAGTGTTTGTATTTCCTATACACAAACTTCTTGTTCTTTTTCAAGCAAACACAATCATTGATGCGTATAACTTTTTCTTTTGCCATAATGCATTTTGTATTATCAATTCTGCTAACGCACTATTCGCTTTATATCACTTGTTGTATATATTGCATCACTCAATTAGGGGTTGTTTTTTTCGTACAGAAAAAAGCCATTAAAACAATCACAGAGAAATTAAAATAAAAACTTTTTGACAATACCAAGACAGGTTTTTCACAAATGACTAAGGTTTATATAATAGAGACTCCATACCATTTATTGATTAGCACCACTAAAACAATTCTGGAAAAGAGAATAGGAAAAGATATCGTTTTGTTATATAAACAAAATTTTTCTTCAATTACGATAAAAAGATTAAAAACAATCTTCAAGGAAGTTTTATGTTTCAATATGATTGAGAACTTCATTAGTCTTCTAAATCTCAAATTGCGTCAAAAGAAAATCCCATTACTTCCTTTGTTTATAAAGCAGAATCACAATATTAACGAAGAATGGTTAAGAAATAAAGAAGTATTCATATTTAACGACAACGACTATTACGGCTGTTTTTTAAACTTCATCAAGAAAGATTACAACCTCATAGAAGACGGACTTAATTGTTTTTCTTTTGATCTGGCCGCTTCTGCTCGTAAATATCGCCATAAACTATATCCATTATTAGGATTTTCATGGGGTTGCTTCGGAGAATCGAAAAATACAAAAACAATTGAAGTCAACGACATTAGCAGAATGCGAATAAAATACCCCAACTCTATAGAAATAAACAGAGACCAATTATTCAAATGCTTGGACGATGATGGCGTTGACACCATCGCCTATGTATTTAACTATCAGCCTCTTCTTTCTTCACCAAAAGGAGATTGCTCTCTTTTGTTAACACAACCCCTTTCTGAATATGGTTATGTTAGCCATTCAAAAAAAATCGAAATATACAAATATCTTGCTACGAAATACGCCATTGGCACCCTCTACATAAAGGCTCATCCGAGAGAAAAGGAAGATTACTCCAAAATATTGCCCAATGCAATTATTTTGAGCAACAATAAAATACCCTTTGAATTATATCAGTTAAAAGAAAAATTTCATTTTAGACGAGCCATATCGACATTCACTACTGCTATGGATTCGATATTTTGCGCTGATGAGAAAATACAAATGGGAGAGGAATGGACTAGGAACTTCTAATCATATTTTCCCTTCCACAATTTTCAACGCAGTAGCAAAATCACGCATCTGTTCCATTTCTTCGGGTTCCAAAGAAATGTTGAACACACCTTCGATAGCGACAATCAAATTCAAATGATGGATGGAATCCCAGGCTTCGCAGTTCTCTTGCGAAACCGAAGCATCAATGTCCTGCGTTTCTAGGACATCCTTGAAAATTTGCAGTAACTGTTCGGACTTACTCATACGTTATCCTTTTTCAAGCAATATACATAACTTTTTTTCTGTTCATCCTTGTTTAAGACTGAAAAGCCTATAGACTCGTAGAAATTTTCCACCAATTGGTTCTTTTGGGTTTTGTTGTAAGCCGCAGTTACAGTCTTTAAGAAATTCTCTTTCAAACCCAAGAGAATTTGTTCCACAAATGTATTCTCAATCTTGCGGCCCAAAATTCTGCAGCTCAAGAACAGATTCTCTATATGGGCATCATTGCCAATCAAAGATACAACAGCAGCTCCGGTAAGGCCGCTATCGCCGAATTTGTCCTTTACCGAAAGCGAGAAAACTTTTCCGTTGCTTTCAATAATTTCCTTGAGTTCTAGGTCCGTATAGCGTTTGCCTGTCAAATTGAACTGGTTTGTTTTTTGCGACATTTGGGCGATGCGGGGCAAGTCCGCCGGGTCGTTCAGGCGAATGGTCGTCTCGATTTGCAGGCTCTTGATAAAGTCGTCGATATTTGTGAACTGCTGCTGCAACTGACGGCGTTCCGCATTTTGCTTGTATTGTTCCGTTTTGCGAAGGTCTTCTGCCGACGCCTGGTATATGTTAAAATACTGTTCCTGCAAATTCCTAAAAAATACCGGCAATAGATACGGAACCGTCGGAAAATCGGGGACAGTCACTTCGGGGAGCATGCTCTTTACCAGCTCCCGTTCGGTAGGCTGGTCATCAAGGAACACCATGCTGTCCAAGCCGATGTTCAGTTCCTTCGCAAGTTCTGCTATGTTGCCAGCCTTGTCATTCCAGTTTATGCGCCAGGCGGCAATGTGTTCTTTCTTTAGAACCTGGTCACGACTGTTGTCGATAAATTCCCATACATCTGCTTCGTTATTCTTGCTGCATACAGCAAGGATTATTCCGCGTTTTTGCAATTCCAGAATTTGCTGCTGAAAAAGTAAGAACGCTTTACCGGGGTAGTCTCCGCCAATCTTCAGGTGCTCCGGCCCGTCTTCACCGAGAATTCCGCCCCACAGGGTATTGTCCAAGTCAAGGACCAAACACTTTTTTGCAGGCTTTGAGAAAGACGATTTCTTTAATTCAAACCATTTCCTGAATGCGATGGCCAATTTCGGATTTATCGCCGCTTGTGAAAGAAAATAGAATTTCCAATCAATTAAATCTGCAGTGGCATAACGACTGCAAAAATCAGAAAAATCAACGACCCGCACATTAGAATTTGTTTTAGCAAATTCAAGAACAAAGGAATTAAAGCCATCAATTGCCGTTTCCACCGAGAAATCTATTGATTCCGCCTTAAAATCAAAAAGACTATAAAGGGTAAAAACAATCAACTGGCTTGTCGCAGGAATTTGCGAATGAACGAATTTCAATCGTTCCGCATAACTAGAAATCTCGGTTGCTACAGACTGCGTGTCGGCGTGAAACGGGACCGTATAGAGCCATATAAAGGAATCGGCATTGCCGGAATAAACGATTTCGTCATACCCCGAAAAAGAATACCCTGCATTGCCAAACAGCAGTTCTGCCGTCGAATTTCTAAACACATGCGTCATATCAGTACTCCACCAGTTCCGAAATTTTTGTTCTTGACAAGTTCAGCCAAGCTGTGCCCCAAGAAAGTCCAGAGCCAAAGCCAGAAAACAGGACTGACTCGCGTTGCGGATATTTTGTGCAATCGTGTAGTTCTGAAACAATCGTGAGCGGAACAGACGCCGAGCTTGTATTTCCGAAGCGGCGTAGCGAATACGGCGTTTTTTCAGAATAGAGTTTGAGATGCTTGCTAAAAAAGTCCGTCATGAATTTATTCGCCTGGTGATAAATCAACAAGTCAACATCTTCTACAGTCTTGCCAATATGTTTCAGCAGATTGCGAATATCAGAGGGAACCGCTCGGATGCCGAAGTTGAATACTTCCATGCCATCCATCTGCAAGGTTTCTTCCTTGCCGCAACTGAGATTTCGATAGCCCCCGTACGTCATTTTCAGCACGTCAGCCTTGCTGCCGTCGGAATTCAAAGAAAATGCGGATGCGCCGAAATCACCCGTTTCTATCAAAGTAGCTGTACCGGCATCGCCAAATAGCGGCACCATTCCCTTGTCATTTTGGGATATGGTTTTCGACATGGTCTCACCAGTAAGGAGCAGCACCTTGCGCACACTAGGATTTGCAGCAAAAGCAAATGAGGTTGCTAGCCCATATACATAACCCGAGCACGCCAAGTTCACATCAAAAGAAAGCACTCCCGTCGAAAGCCCAAGCCGCGATGCCAAATGCGGGGCTGTCGCAGGCTGACGGTAATCAGGAGTTTGGCTTAAAAAGATAAGTGCATCGATTTCTTTCGGATTAACCTGATTGTCCTCAAACAGCTTCAAAGCGGCCTTGTAGCACAAATCCGAAGCACAAACATCAGGTTCGGCATATCGTTTTTCTTCTATACCGACAAATTCAATAACCTTCTGCAATTCCTCTGCATTCAGGAATCCGGCAAGGTCCCTGTTTTTCATCACCTTTGGGGGAACACACGCGGCGATAGCAGAAATACCGATATCTTTATAATCCAGAATCGCCATAATCTAGCCGTTCTTTTCCTTGTTCCGTTTCACGGCATCGAACAAATCCTGAATGGTTACTGCATCTCGAATTTCTTCGCTAGGCACGGTAACACCGTAATTCTCTTCCATCATGGCGATTTCCATCAAGGCGGTCATAGACGACCATCCGCTCAATTCATGGAAGCGGGTCTCGGGCGAAAAATCCGTCTCGTTCGGATTCATAAACTGGTCGGCAAATTGCGATACAAATTCCGTAATATCCATAGAACACCTTATTTCAAAAGCTTCGCAAAACGATTACGCTGCTTTAGGTAATCTTCCTTAGTCAAAATATATATCATCTTGCCCGTATCGGGGCTTGACGCATCTTTCTTGTACCCAAGAATCAGGTTGAAATCTATCGCACGCTGGTTATCGCTCATAATATGGGCAATCATTCGCTCCAGACGCAGTTCATCAAAAAGAGAACTGAAATATTCATGATTCATATCCTTGACATTAGTCAAGCCGATTTCTTTACCCTTGTATTCTATGATGAAATAGTAATTCTGGTCGTTATCGATTTTAGCAAACCACTTGGTCTGCATTTTTGGAGTGATATAATCCCTAAACTCCATATACTGCGAAATTTTCGGGTCATTACGCCAATTGCGGACAAGTTCTATTTTGTCCTTTGTAAGCCGCTTGAGAGTAATGCCGTATTTTTCGTAAGTCATTCGTGTTCCTCAAAATTGATTTTTTCAGAAATCACGAATAACGGTCTTCCCTTTACTTGTTCAAAAATCTTACCTACATAAAGGCCAACTATACCGAGCATCGAAAGCAATAGACCACCAACAAACCAAATGGAGAATACCGTCGTGGTAAAGCCGGGAACCTGGATGATGCCTATATTATAGGCAGCAAGATTGTAGATTGCCAACAAAAAAGAAACGGCCGCTAGGAGGAGCCCAAGTTCTACAGCCATTTTCAAAGGTCGGTTACTATTGGCTATGGTCACGTTAAAACTCAAGTGAATCAACTTGGCTAGCGTATAGGAAGTTTCACCTGCGAAACGAGCCGCGTG
This sequence comes from Fibrobacter succinogenes, assembly GCA_902768715.1. Taxonomy (GTDB): domain Bacteria; phylum Fibrobacterota; class Fibrobacteria; order Fibrobacterales; family Fibrobacteraceae; genus Fibrobacter; species Fibrobacter succinogenes_L. The sequence goes on from CACXMH010000025.1 coordinate 21,898, forward strand.
CTTTACGGGAATGGCCGCCGTCTTAAACCCTAAAAAGGCGATGAGTGAAGGAAACGAACGGGCTTGTTCGGGCATTTTGTTAAATTCAGCAATAACCTTGTGGTTGTAAATGCCGAAATTTGCGATAGTCTTGTCTGTCTTGATTCCGCTAAAGAAGTGAAAAACCAAATGGAATAAGGTAGATGACATTTTCTTGAAAAAATTGTCGATACGGTACATTCGTTTGGCGAAGACGATATCGAAACCTTCAAGCGCTTTTTTATAAAGATTCGGGATTTCTTCAGGGACATCCTGCAAGTCGCAGTCCATCACCACGACCCATTCTCCCTTGGCAAGGCTCAACCCTGCCGATATGGCATAATGCTGACCGAAGTTACGGCTTAGGTTTACTCCCTTCACTCTTGAATCTTTGCGTGCTTCCTCAGTGATTTGGCTCCAGGATGTATCGGGTGAAGCGTCGTTCACCAAAATGATTTCAAAGTTTTCGGTAATAGACGAAAGACTCTGTACGAGACGATGTACCAATTCGCCGACGATTCCTTCGGCACGATAAACAGGAGAAACAACGGAAATTAAAGGCGAATTCATACTCACACCCACTCTCTTTGATGATTACACCCCAAAGAACTCATACACCTTCCCGCAGATATACTCAATTTCTTCCATTTTCAACCCATAGAACATGGGCAAACGCAGCAGGCGGTTGCTTTCGTTGGTCGTATATTTGTCTTCGCCGTGGAACCGGCCGAACCGCATGCCCGCGGGTGACGAGTGCAGCGGAACATAATGGAAAACAGCGAGAATGCCATTATATACCAAATGCTTCAGCAATGCCGTTCGCGTCGCAAGGTCTTCCACCTTTAGGTAGAACATGTGCGCGTTATGTTTGCAATGTTCCGGAATGTACGGCAACTTGACCAGGCCCTTTTCGGCAAGGGGCGCGAGCCTTTCACGATAGGCGTTCCAGCACGCCATGCGTGCGTCATTGATGATGTCGGCACACTCCAGTTCAGCGTAAAGATAAGCCGCGTTCAATTCACTCGGCAGGTAGCTAGAGCCAAGCTCTACCCATGTGTATTTGTCGACTTCGCCGCGATGGAATTGGCAACGATTAGTGCCTTTTTCACGGATGATCTCGGCTCGGTCGTTGTACTTAGGATCGTTAATGAGCAGCGCTCCGCCTTCTCCCATGCTGTAGTTCTTAGTCTCGTGATAGCTGTAACAGCCAAAGTCACCGAGCGTTCCAAGAGTACGGTCCTTGTAGGTCGCCATCATGCCCTGTGCGGCATCTTCGACGACGAACAAATTATGGCGCTTCGCGATTTCGTTTATCGCGTCCATTTCGCAGGCGACCCCCGCATAGTGGACCGGCACAATCGCCTTCGTTTTTTCGGTAATCGCATCTTCGATAAGCTTTTCGTCTAGGTTCATCGTGTCGGGGCGGATATCCACGAACACGCATTTTGCCCCTTGCGACACGAACGCATCGGCAGTACTCACGAACGTGAACGACGGCATAATCACCTCGTCGTCGGGAGAGATATTACAGAGACGGGCTGACATTTCCAGTGCGTGCGTACAACTGGTGGTCAGGAGCGCCTTCGCGGCCCCCGTATGCTTTTCGAGCCATTCATGGCAACGTAAGTTGAATGTTCCGTCACCACAAATGCGACCGCTCTCCACGGCCTGCTTCACGTAATCGAATTCCATCCCCACAAAGGGAGGCTTGTTAAAAGGGATCTTCTGCATACTTGAAATATAAACAATTCACCTGGTCTGTGGTACGCAATTGATGAATACGGCTGGAACCCAGGGAGCAAGGTGCTTGCGCCGTGTTTCTGGTGTGCCGAGAATAGGCCTGTGCGTTCCTTGAACAATAAACTGGACATCGGGGTGCTTGGCCGCCACCGCAGAAATTTCCTTGAGTAGATTATGAAGCTTATTTCGGTCTCCCTCGCGTGCGCCGCGTGCAGTCCAGGCAATTCGGTTCCACAAACTATCAGAAATAAGGGAATCTATTTTGGCGCATCCTACAGAATCATCGCCGGTAATAACAATCCCATCCTTAAAATCGCTTCCGTATTCTGTCGATTCCGCAAAAGATGTTGTCTGGAACAGCCTCTTGTGAACGGCATAGGAAACGTTTTTCCCGCCAATCATCTGAAAGTCCGCTTCTAGGAGACCTTCGTCATAGGGAACTCCCCAACCGTCAACGAGAATCATGACCAACGGCCTAGTTGAATCCTGCAAAAGGGTCGCTAGCGGTTTTTCGTCTAGCACCTGATAGCGGTCCTTGTAATATTGGGATAGTGAATCTGCACCGAATGGGATAAGATGCCATGGTCCCTGACTCCAGCCGGCTCGTATGGAAACTCCCTTGTCCAGATGCAAAATTGGCACGGATACAAGCAACGCAAGGAACGCGGAGAACAGCAGAAGATTAATGTTGCGTTTATTCATCTTCATTCTCCAAAGCGCGGTACTTGAGCAGTTTGATGTTCCCGAAACTCATCAGCGTATCCGTTTTCAATCGCGTATGATAGTGCATCTTGTAAAAAGGGGCAAGAGATAACGCCGTTGCCTCGGAAATTATATAGACATTATCTTTCGTTACATCCTTGATAAGGTTTGTCACGCCCCTCTTTTCCAGTTCCTGCTCTATCGCGGGCAGATACATGTTCCAGTAACCCGTGGAATGAATGTTGTTCCAGCTGCCCGGTTCAACGGCGGAAAAAACATAATCCGTTTTATGTGAAAATTCTTTGTAGCGCTCAAACGGCAGGAGGAATACATCATCAGGATGCTCTTTTGTGTAAGAAAGGAATTTTGACCAGTCTTCCTGTGAACCGGATGTTGGCCTTGCCGCTTTTGTAGTTTTAGCCAATTCACCAAAGTAGATGTTTATACCCAAAATGACAAGACTAGAAATGCCGACTATTGTGACAACCTTCAGGAAAAGCTTTGTTTGTTTCTTGTCAAGAATGTCGTCTTTTTCCACAAAGAATAGAACAAAAACAACGGCCAGAGCCCATATTCCAACCTCTACATGATCAACAACCCTGCTCACCAAAAGTAGATATGTGTAGGGGAGGGCTATAAGGGCAACGGATACCCAGGGCACCCACCAATTACGCTTGTTAGAAAAGAATATTAGAGCCAGGCACAGAAGCGCCCAGCACCATGTACTTCCGCGCATTAAGGAATCAGACAGAACGAGTACGAGCGCAGCCGGAAATTTCGCATAATTCGGCTCATAGCGATGTCTATCTGCGATTTCAATCAAATGCCTCATGCTATCCAGCGAAAAGACGTTCTTGTCGTAAAAGTACCATGCCTGTAGGTAAGTGAGGTCAAGACTGTTCAAGCCCCGTTCGTCCAATTCAGCCTCAAAAGATTTGTCGTCGTAAAAAGCGCCATCCCCAAAATAGGCGCGGGGGCCCTGGTACGCAGCATAGAATTCATAATCTCCCTTGTAATGTTCGGAGTCAAATTTGCCAAGCGTTACATAGGCAAGGGCGAGAACGACCAAAGCGATTAGAGATGTTTTCCAAACTGTTTTCTGTCGCAAAAATGTGAAGAACAGGAGCGCAGCGAGGGTAGGCATCCCTAGTAGGAACATCTCCTTTCGGAACACGAACCCCGCGAGTAATAATAGGATTCCAAAGATTAAGTAGGAACGCTTCTTTTCGGCGTTACCGACAGCAAAAAGCAGAATGCCCGCCGCAGTCGCGATACCTGCACATTGGGTAAATGCCACCTGTAAATAGAAATCAGGTGCAACACAGGTCAACAGCAAAAAGGTCAATACACCACCGGCCCTTTTGCCAAACCTTTCCAGAACTACATAGCATAGTGTCGTGAAAGATGCAAAAACTGTAAAGTACTGAAATACAGAGTACCAGCTTACGCTAGGCAGTACGGCATAGAATGGGCGCAAGAAATAGCCGTAAACGACATTGACGAAATACATGTGCACATCGTATTCCCCGCCATAGGCACCCGTCAATACAGCGGACATGAAAAAGTCGTCTAGCGAAGAAAATTTTCCGTCTCCAATAACGAGGGCGATCGCAAGAACGACAATGTTCAAACAGACCGCAAAAAAAAGCGACGAACGGCACAGCTTGTTTATGGCAGGAATGTCCTTCAGCATATCACTAATATAAATTTTTTTCCCGTATGCAGGCTAAAGCTTGTTGAACTTTCTCATTTCTTTGTCCAAGAAAGGATCTACGAATTTTGCGTAAATCAGCGTTGTTTCTAGGTTCCGGTGACCGAGCAGCTTGCTTGTGGCTGGGAGGGGGATGCCGAGAGTTATGCAAGTCGTCGCAAACGTGTGCCGCGCCAAGTGGCAGTGGATGTACTTGCCGTGTCCGAGTTTTTGTGCCGCTCTGCGCAATGACCTGTTGAAGTACGAGTTCTCAACCACCCTAAATATTGGGCCGTTTGTCATTTTTTGGGGCAGCAACAAGCGAGCCTGCACCGGGATAGGAATGTACACCGGATCGCCAGTTTTGTGCATCTGCTTGCGGATTTTCCAGTCGAAAATCTCGTTGCCGTTTAACGTTTTCAAATCGCTGTAGCGCAGTCCGGTAAAACAACTGAACAAAAAGACCCGCATGGTGTCCTGTTCTGTTTGCGTCAGAAACCTCCTCTTTTCTTCAAAACTCAGATAAAGGCTTTTGAGTTCGCGCTTTGTCAGAAAACCCCTACGGGTGTAAACCCGTCCAATCTTGATCTTGTCAAACGGGTTAACCTTCAATAGTCCGTCTTGAAATATCCGGTTTGTAAAATTCCTGAAAACGGAAAGGGCTTTGTTTATGGTACTCTGCTTGTTGCCTTGCTGTATCAGGTGAGTCTTGTATTCCTGTACCAGTTCGGTGGTTATGTTTTCACACTCCAAGTCTGGGCAAAATTTTGAAATTTTCTTTAAATTCCAGTAGTAGGCCCGCACCGAAAGCGGCGCAAGATTGTATTTTTCTTTTTCTAGATATTGTAGGGCGGTATCAAAGAAAGACATTTTGGACTCCTTTTGTCGTTAAAAAGCGCCGCCAAATTAGTTTTTTTGTTCGTCCTGGTATTTAGCAGGATTCTACGTGCATCTGGAGGATGCTTGGGTTGTGGATCAGCAGAAGTATGGTTCCTTTACTGATATTGGCTACGAAGCTCCAACCTCTACAGTTTTCACCTACAGCGAACAAAACGGCTTTAAAGCCGTTAGTACCGCTCTTGACAAGTGCACTGGCGCAAATGGACAAACTTGGACGGTCGGTGTGGTTGTAACCAATGGTAAAGCCACATACACCGCCTCCGACAACTGCCCTGTCCTGACCCCGAACTTCAAGAACATCGGTTCCAGCAAGTAATCTAGGCAGTAAAGCTTGACACAAAAGGCCCTCCCCTCACGGGAGGGCCTTTTGTTGTGTCATAAGTCCGTCATACGCTAGGCGCTATCTACAGAAACGATATTGTTTTTGTAAAAAAAAGAGCACCTTGAGCAAGTTTAAGTCGTTAAGAACCTATTTCGATAAGAACAGGAATGAGGGATGTGTTTATGTGAGATGTTGGTTAAAAGTGGACGGAACCTACGTGCATATGCAGGATGCCTATATTGTGGACCAGCAGGCTGCCGGTACTTTTGATCAGATCGGCTACGACAAACCCACTTCCACGGTTTTCACCTATACCGACAACAACAAAAGCTTTAAGGCCACATCCACTGTTCTCGACAAGTGCTCTTCCCAGGAATGGACGATCGGTGTGGCTATAGATGGCGGCAAGGGCAAATATACGGCCTCCGATAACTGCCCGACCCTGACCCCGAACTTCAAGCTTATCGGATCCAGCAAGTAGTCGTAATCCTAGCAGTATAGCTTTACGCGATAAGCACTCCCTCGCACGGGAGTGCTTTTTTTGTTTTACCCAAAACTAAAGGAGATTTTTTTCCATCTTGTCGCATAATGCGATAATGGCCGGCCTCATTCTGAACGATAATCCCGCAAGTTCAGTTGTGTCCAGCAACGGCACCAGTGTCCAGCAACGGCACCAGTTCCGCAAAGGAGTCTTCTGTCATGTTATCCGCGACCTGTCGCAATTTTTCGACAAGCGCTTCCAGGCTTTTTGCTGCAACGATATTCCTGTATGAACGCGCCTTTTTCAAGCGTGGTAGCAAGATGTTCACTCTGGGAGTAGATTTGAATAGGGACTCGTACTGATAAATGTCGTAAAGGTCGCGCATCAGCTCTCGCTCATTCCAAGCGGCAATCTTATGAGCGAACGACACTCCGGGTTCCATGATGCGCACGATACGGGCCGGACGACCATATGGTGTCGTCAATAGTGACGACGACATCGCTATGGACGGACATTCCTGTTCGGTATTGATTTCGATTTGTGCGCTCTGCCCCCCGAAATCAACGACAATGCGCAACGCCTTGGAATTCAGGGTCGATTCGAACTTTAGTCCTTCTACCATCTTTTTTGGAATCGAAGGGAACGAATATATAGTCAACATCGTTCGTGTAACGGGGGCTGTGCATCAGCCGCAAGGACATGCCGCCATTGAGAATGGCCGAGTTGCCGAACCTGTCCGCAAAAAAATCTACAATCCAAGCCAACAAGGCTTCAGTGCTTTCAAACCTTTCCATAAACCGTATTCCTTACAAATATCCTGAATTTCGGATTGGCGAAACGCTCCAGATAGGCGTCCAATCTTTCCTTGGAGACCTTTGAAAAATCAATGTCCTGAAAAATATTGAAATAGAAGACTTTTTTGTGCTGGTAAAAATAGAGGGTGTCCAGCACGGCCTTCTCCGCATCGGCCATCCGTACGCCGTTCTCGAGCGAGGTCATGCCAAAGTACAGTTCCTTCGAGATTCTTGCGTAAGAGAGGTTCACGTCACCCGTGAACTCGCTGGCTCGTGACGGAACCACGCAGCTTACCAGAAATGGACTCTCCGTGCCGATGATCCTGTGGTAGGCTAGGGCAGATCCGAACGATATGTACGAATCTGTTCGGACTTTCGCAGAAAGAACTTGCGAATTGAAATCGCGGGTAACATAAATTCCGCGGCAGTAGCGTTTCAGCAGTCCGGCCGCCTCGAATTGTCTGACAGAGCCCCAAAGCGATTGTCGGTTGGAAATGTTGAAAAGTGAACTGAGTTCGGATAGCGAGAAAACCTCTCCCACCTTGGGAGCGAAATTCGTAAGTTTTTCCGTATTCTCCAGCGCAAATTTCATATTTACAGATAATATACCATTTTTTTTATATTATCTGTCAATATGAAAATAAGGGGAAATTACCTCACGGGGAGGTCTAGGAATTGGCTTCTACTTTGCGCTTTACTGGCAAAATTCATGAAAAATACATTGCGCACTATTGGAAAAATTGAACCAATGAAATAGGATTAACGGTTATTCAACACGAATAATCTTAAAGGTGGCGAATTTTCCGTTCTTGACGGCGAAAAAGTCTTTAACAATCCGGGTCTTTTTCACGGAATCGTAACGTGGGATAACGGCAACATCGACATCGCTCCTGAAACGCTATACCATGATAGTATGGCATATAATTGCGATGACCAAATCCTGATGTAAAAAAAAATGAAAATAATTTTTTATAAAAGAAGCACTCCCAGGGGGAGTGCTTCTTGTGTTAAGCTATACCGCTTAGATTACGAGCCGGCGGCGCTGGAACCGATATACTGGAAATTCGGGGTAAGGGTCGGGCAGTCTGCTCCAATGGTGTATTTCGCTCCGCTACCTTGTAGCGCTGCGTTAATCCCCCATTCGCCGTTATTAGCACATTTGTCGAGAGCTTTACTAGCCTTGGCATGCCAAGTGTAGGTTGTTTCGTCATAGGTTATAACTGAAGAGGTGGGTTTTTCGTAGCCAATCTCAGCAAATGATCCCACTTTCTGCTGATCGACTACGTATGCGTCCTGCATATGCACGTAGGATCCTGCTGCAGGGCCGACTTCAGAGGCCTTGGACTTCTGGATCTGTGCGAACAGTTTCGGCACTGCCACGGCGGCCAAGATGCCCATGATCACGATCACGACCATCAATTCAATAAGGGTAAAACCTTGCTTTTTCATAGTGTGTTCTCCTTGTTGTTAGTGACACATTTGTTTGGGCGGAATTGCCCGGTTACATCCTGTAATATACAACTTTTTTCACGGAAAAGCAATAGTTTTGTCAAAAAAATGTCACGATTGCGTCATAACAAGGTTGAACATTGACAAAATTGCCGTTTTTCGCAAAAAATCGCCATATTGCAGGTGCGTTTGCTGGCAATAAACATAGATTTTTTTTTACAGAAAGGGGGATTTTCCCGGATTTTTATAGTCCAAGTTGGAATATATATCGAATAAAAAGCCCGTTCGGTGAACGGGCTGGTTGGAAAACTATTTGACGCTTGAACTATGTCTCCGGCGAGTCGATTTCTTTCTTGAGCTCAAGGACGGTTGATTGGGGAAGTTCCGTAAGATCAGCGATTTCTTCAATAGGCTTATTCATCGCAAGCATTTTCCTCGCGATTTCCTTCTTCGTTTTCCGGGCCGCACCGTATTCCCAGTACGACTTGTCGATGTCTTTCATGATGTTGCTGAGCATATATCCTGCACTAAAATTACACAATTTTACCTCGTTTTGCAATACCCTGAACACGGGATCGCTTGCGAATTCGCTGAAATCGTCTTCTTTATTGAGGGCGTCGATGGCGCGGAGCCACTGGGCGATGCGGCATTTATCAAAATCGTCGTTTACTTTGAACTTGTCTTCCCCGACTTGGTCGGGGACCTCCATTTCTTTATGTTATCTACAATATCTGCGGTCACGCCAATAGATTCTGCAAGGTCGTTCCAGCTCGGGTTTGTTTTTTCTATCAAGTTCATTTTCCATAAGCGATTCCAGCGTTTAAGACGCTTTTCCCTGGCGATAGCATCGTTTATGTTGAAGAACAACTCGTAATGCACGAGTTGATTTACGTTGTAGTCGCTGGTAAAACCCTCGTTCAATTTAATTTTGTGTTCAAGGATTCTGCGATATAAGTCATTTGTCACTCCCGTATAGAAGACGGTTCGGTATTTATTGGTGAGAATGTAAACGTAATAGTTGTTGTTCATATTTTATAGGAGGTCCCCGCCTCCGCGGGGAAGACAATGGGTTGGTTGATTTACAATTATATTCGAACGGGGAAAAAACCCATCTGCTATATAGACGTTTTTTTGAGGGAAAATATGCCTGAAAATTTTGTTTACGTGCGGATTTTACAGATGATAGCGGATCCTCGCCTTCGCGAGGATGACGAGGGGGGAACCTCGCCGGAGCCTGCCCCTGCTTGTGCTGAGCAAAGCCGAAGCAAGCAGGGCCGAATGGGCGAGGATGACGAAGGGAGATGGTGATGGTAGGGATAGGAGGTGCCCGGTCAGATGCGAATGAGGCGAACGATATGCAAAAACTCGTTTTTGCATATCTGAGCCGAAGAGCATCGCACTTGTGCAAGCCGGGCATGACAGCGGGAGGGGCGCGGGGATGACAAAGGAGGAGCGGGGAGGTGTCAGTGTCGCAGGGATTCTGCATAAGGGAATAGGTCGCAGCACATTGTGCGGCTATGCAGGGTTTGCCCGTCTTGCAATTGTAGGCTTGCTCGTTCTTCGTTTTCGGATTTGAATACGAAAGAGAATTCGTTGTTCTCGTAGAATTTCAAGATAGAGTGAACATTGTAGGCGTCAACAGCAAGGAATCGGCATCCAGTCTTGTTGTGTGAGTCAGAAAACCATATTTTCAGGAAGTCTAAAATTTCAGATCCGATTCCCTTCCCCTGAAATTTTTCGCTTACTGCAAGCCGGCCGATTAATACAGAAGGATAGTTGTGAATCAACCTCTTGGGGTATGGGACATTTTCGCGAAGCTTACGCCTCATCTGTTTGGCTTGGATTCCGCCATTGGAGATTGTAAACATTGACGTGATGTTGTTTCTTTTATCGATGAATGCGTATGTTTTTCCGAATAGTGCGTATTCGTACGCTGCGGCATCGCATTGAAAAAATTCATCGAGATCTTTGTCTCCACAGGAAAAAAAAGACAGGTTCGACTGAACCTGTATATCCTGCAAACTTGTCAACCTGCAGTTGGGTAAAAGATAACTCATGGGCTATATCTTTGCATTTTTGAGAATAAAGGCTGTGGCTTTGACTTTTTTGCTTAAGTCGAGTTTTTTCTTCGCTTTCAGCATTCGGTTTGCTTTTCTTACGAACCTGTCTGCTGCTGCGCCCTCTAGAACTGGTAATGGACGTATTGCTAATGCCATATCTTCAATATAGAATAAATTCATAGCCAAGGCAAGAAATACTACACCTTAGTTTTAAAAAAAGATTTTACAAAAAATTCAGGCTGTTTTTGAATGGAAATAGAGTCATATATAAATGGTTGGGGTTGGACGGGGTGGCTCAAGGGTGGAAAAAGAATGTTATATTACTGTACATGGATACATCTATTCTCGATAAGGCCATTGTTTTCGCTGTCAATGCCCACAAAGGGGGCGAGCGACGGGGCAAGGGGTTCCCCTACATAGTGCACCCCATGGAAGCGGTGGCCATCGCGGCCACCATGACCGGCGACCAGGAACTGCTTGCGGCGGCGGCGCTTCACGACACGGTAGAAGATACGGACGTGACCATGGAAGACATCCGTCGTGAATTCGGCGAGCGGGTGGCGTCCCTGGTGACGGCGGAAACGGAAATTCCCATAGAGAACGTGACCGAAGAAGAATCCTGGCATATCCGCAAGCAGGCGGCCATAGACCGTATTTCGGCGGCCAGTCACGAGGCCAAGATGGTGGCCCTTTCGGACAAGCTGAGCAACGCCCGCGCCATTTACCGCGACTACCTGCAGATGGGCGACAAGGTCTGGGACCTGTTCCGCGTAAAGAACGTGGCGGACCACGAGTGGCATTACCGGGGCCTTGCCCGTGCGCTCTCAAGCCTGAAGGGAACTTTTGCCTATAACGAGTTCGAAGAACTGATTTCTAAATTGTTTGACAAGTCCGGCTCTAGATAAGGAGACACTTGCTTTATGTCTGATAAACCCGTAGGAAGTTATGGCTTGGATGCCCACGGCAACACCATCCTGGAGGAGTTCCGGGAGAACCGTCCGGTGTTTGCGAAGATGCTCTCCATTGTCCGGGACACGCTCCGCAAGAGTATTCAGGACAACCACATTTACATCAATGCGGTAGAGGCGCGGATCAAGGAAGAAAGCAGCCTCGCGGGCAAGCTGGACCGCAAGGGCGAAAAATACAAGAGCCTGGACGACATCACGGATATTCTGGGCGTGCGGGTCATTACCTTCTATAACGACGAGGTGGACAAGATTGCGGCCCTTGCCGAGCAGCTCTTTGAAGTGGACTGGGTGAACAGTATCGACAAGCGCAAGATGCACGAGCTCCACAGCTTCGGCTACAATTCCCTGCATTACATTTGCAGGCTGCCCGAAAAGATTTACAAGGATCCGGAATGCCCCCAGCTGGCTCCAGATGCGAAGCGCCCTGCAGCACGTGTGGGCCACCCTGGACCACGACACGGGTTACAAGACCGGCGTAGAAGTGCCCCGTGAATACCTGCGGAACCTGAACCGTCTGGCGGGAATGCTGGAGCTTGTAGATGAACAGTTCTGCCAGATTCGCACGGGTATCAACAACTACCGTCGTCGCGTGCAGGCCCTGGTGCATTCCGGCAATTTCGAAGAGGTTTCGTTGGACGGCGACTCCTTCAGTAATTACCTGCAGCTGAGGCCTTTCGATGCGCTGAACAAGCGCATAGCCTCCATCAATCAGGCCGAAATCCACGAGTCTTCGCTGTTACATTACCTGAAGGTTTTCAAGGCTCTGGGCTTTGAATCTCTGGGAGATATCCAGAAGCTCATTCGGGATTACGGCGAGGACGCCTACCAGCTGGCGGTTTCGCAGCTGGGCAATACGGACATCGACATTATCAGCTCGACGGTAGCGCCCCAGAACCTGGTGGTGGTTTACATCTTGAAACAGGGCGGCGGCGAAATCGGCCTCAAGAAGTTCTTTGAACTTTTGTATGGGGCGCAGCCCAAGAACGAGGCTCACGCCCACCGCCTGATGCAGCGCGCCAAGCAGCTGCCGTTTATGCAAGAGGTGTGAGAGAATAGGGAGTAGGGTCTAGGGGCTAGGATCTAGGGGCTAAAGACGCAAGCGGATTCTCGCCTTCGCGAGAATGACGAAGGTGGAGGCTAAATCATCCCTTCGACTTTAGAGCAAAGAGCTTCTGCTTCTTCGGCGGTAGGGGCTTCGGCGATGACGCGGATGACGGGCTCCGTGTTGCTGGCACGCACGTGCACCCAGGACTTTTCCTTGCCAAGCCACAGGCCGTCCCGCTCGTCGCTTTTCCAGTCGGCGAAGGCCTGCTTGACTTTGGGCAGAATGTCGGCCACCTTCTTGTCGCCCAGTTCGAACTTTTTCTTGGGCATCACGTAGGCCGGGTTTTCGGCTACGAACTTTTCGGGCCCGCCCTGGTGGTGGGCCATCCAGCTGAGCACGAGAGCCGCCGCTACCAGGGAGTCGCGACCGTAGTGGAGGGCGGGCAAAATCACGCCGCCGTTTCCTTCGCCACCGATGATGCAGCCCTTCTCGATCATCTGCAGGCTTACGTTGATTTCGCCTACCTTGGCCCGACTGCATTCACAGCCGTACTTTTCGGCCACGTCTTCGTTCATGCGGCTGGTGGAAAGGTTCACGCAGGTGGCTCCCTTCTTTTGGCTCAAAACCTCTTCGGTTGCAATGGCGAGGGTGTATTCTTCGCCGATACTTTGTCCTAAACCATCTACCAGGGCGCAACGGTCGGCATCGGGATCAACGGCAAAGCCCAAGGCGCAGCCGTTCTTTTTGACGGTGTCACGAAGGTCACCCAGGTTTTCGGGAATGGGTTCGGCCCCGCGAGGGAACGTGCCGTCGGGCTTGCAGTGAACGCGAACAACTTCGCAGCCCAGTTCTTCTAGCAGGCGAGGCACGATGTAGCTGCCTGCGCCGTTTACGGCATCCACAGCCACCTTGAACTTGCACTTGCGGATAGCCTCAACATCCACGAAGGGAATGGCCAGCGTCCCTTGGATATGGATGCCGTCGGCATCGGGGGCGACTTCGTAGCTGCCCATGGTGCGGTAGTCGGGGTAATCGAACCGGTCCTGGTCTGCCAGTTCGAACAGTTTTTTGACATCGTCCGGTCCGAGGAATAACCCTTTGTTGTTCAAGAACTTAAGGGCGTTCCACTCCAGGGGGTTGTGGCTTGCGGTAATGATGATGCCGGCGTCTGCCTTGAAGTGAGTGGTGAGAATTTCCACAGAAGGAGTGGTGGAAAGACCCACATCTACCACATCTACGCCCGAAAGCCTGCAGATGCCCGACACGAACTGCTGAATAGCCTCTCCGGTGGGGCGGCTGTCGCGGCCGATGACCACCCGCTTGGCCTTGGTAATCTGGAGAAAGGCCTTCACATGGGAGGATAGGACCTGAGGGGTAAGAGTGTCACCCACGATACCGCGGATGCCCGAAATGGAACGCATGAGCTTGGACATGAAAACTCCTGAAAAATGAAAAAGCCCCGCGGTGGGCGAGGCTCTCGAAAGAAACTTGTTAGAAGACAGGGGCGCTTGCGGCTTTTTCCTTGGCCTTGGCCTTTTTGCTCTGTTCCTTGGCCAGGCCTCTGTGCTCTACCACGCCCATCACGAAATAGCGGTTGTTGTTCTTGACTACGGAGGTGTAGGCGTTGAGGGCCTTGACGGAGAACCACTCCTGGTAGATGTTCCTGCCGTTCTTGATGTTGGTCTCGTCGATGGTTGCGGGTTCTACCGGCTTGCCGTACTTGAGAGTGAACTGCTCGGACATATAGATGGCGGCCTCGACGGCCTTGTTCTTGCGGGATTCTTCTACACGGCCGGTACGGATTTCGAAGGCGTAGAACTTGTCGTTCTGGTTGAAGATGAAATCTACCTGCACCGGCAGTTCGCCGAACTTGAACACGGGGATGACCACACGTTCGCCTTCGCCGCTCTGTCCATAGGGCTCGTAACCCATCTTCATGACCTCTTCGATGACGGTCTGGCGGTCGGAGCCAAAGGGAATGCCTGCAAAATCTTCACTACGCTGGGCAAAGGCGCTCATGGAAAATGAGAACACAAAAAGCGTAATGATAAGCAACAATCTCGGCATCATAACTCCTACAGGTATTGTAAAATATAGTAAACTCTTTCAAAAAAGGTGCAAAATAGGGGAAAATAGGCGCTCTTTATCTATATTTTGGGCATGTCTAGCACTTTTGGTAAGATTTTTTCTGTTTCGACCTGGGGTGAATCCCATGGTCCTGCCGTCGGGGCTGTCTTGGACGGCTGCCCTGCCGGAATTCCCCTTTCCGAGGCCGATATCCAGGTTTTTCTGGACCGTAGGCGCCCGGGGCAGGGCAAGATGACCACCGCCAGGGACGAAAAGGACCAGGTGAAGATTCTGAGCGGCGTGTTCGATGGCAAGACCACCGGCACTCCTATCTCCTTTGTGGTCTTTAACGAGGACCAGCGGAGCGGAGACTACTCCGATATCGAAAAATGGTTCAGGCCTGGCCATGCGGACCTGTGCTACGACATCAAGTATGGCTTTAGGGATTACCGTGGCGGCGGACGCAGTTCTGCCCGTGAGACCATCGGACGTGTGGCTGCCGGTGCGGTGGCCCGGAAGTTCCTGGCTCAGGTGGCAGGTGTAGAGTTTGTGGCCTGGGTGGATAGCGTGGGCGCCGTGGATTGCCCCGCCCTGGATTTGGAAACTCTGTCGGCTGAAGCGGTGGAGGCTTCGCCTGTGCGTTGCCCCGATGCGGCGGCCAGCGCCAAGATGGAGCAAGAAATTTTGGACGCCAAGAAGAACGGCGACAGTGTTGGCGGAACTGTGGGGCTTGTGGTGCGGAACGTGCCTGCAGGTCTTGGTGAACCCGTGTTCGACCGTCTGGATGCACTGCTGGCACAGGCGATGCTTTCGATTCCGGCCTGCAAGGGCTTTGAAATCGGAAGCGGGTTCAAGGCGGCCCGCATGCACGGCAGCGAACACAACGACGAGATTTTCTTTGACGGAAACCGCTACAGGACCCGGACCAACAACGCAGGCGGTTCTCTGGGCGGAATCAGCAACGGCGAGAACATCGTATGCCGCATGGCCTTCAAGCCCACGGCCACGATTTCGCAAGAACAGAAGACGGCAGGCCGGGGTGGCGAAAACGGCAGCCTCGCTGCCAAGGGTCGGCACGACCCTTGCGTGGCCGTGAGGGCGCCGGTCATCGTAGAGAGCATGGCGGCTCTGGTGCTTGCGGACCTGTTCCTGCAGCAGAAGAGGAACGGAGCCTGATGGCGATGGGGAATGTGTGATGTGGAGTGTGGAGTGTGTGATGAGGTGTGAAAAACAAGTCCATTTTCGTCATGTTCGCGACCTGTGGTGAGCCATGTCGAACCAAAGCGAACATCCACTAACTTCACTCAAGCGGATCCTCGTCTACACGAGGATGACGATGTTGACAACTCATTAGTAATCTCACATTCCACATTTCACATATGTTTCTTGCGTTAATCTACAGGGCTCTTTACAAGCTTCATCACTGGCTTTTTCTCCGGCCGGGCAAGCCCTTGGCCCATGCCAAGCTGATTGTGGTAGGGAGCTTTTTGGCTGGCGGTGCAGGCAAGACTCCTTTTGTAGCGTGGCTTGCAGAGAATCTTAAAAACCGTTTTGCTAATTTGTCTAGAACAGCGGAAGGCACGAAGGTGGCGGTGCTTTGCCATGCGAAAGCCCGCGACGAGTTTGAACTTTTGAAGAAAAAACTCCCCTGGGCTACGGTGGTTGCGACATCTAGTCGTTATAAGACGGCCCGTGAGCTGGACCGGAACTTTGACTACATCATTTGCGACGACGGCTTTGAGGATAGCCGCCTGCGCCCTGCGTGGACGGTGCGGCTGGACTGGAGTGAACCGCCCCGTAGGTTGGCCGACTTGTGGCCCGCAGGACCGAACCGTAGTCTTGTGCAGGACCATGCGCCTGCGGACACAGTCTTGAAGTGCTACGGAGAAAAGCCGGACGTGAAATTCGCCATTTCAGAAATCGTGAACGGTGCGGGTGAACGGCTGGACATAAACGGCGGCGCGGGCAACGGAGAAACTGCCGCAGGTTTTGGAATGTGGGCCCTGTGCGGCATCGGGAATCCGGAAAGGTTTTTTAGGGATGTTGAATGCTTTGGCGTGAAAGTGGCGCGGAAGGTCGTGCGTCCGGACCATGACCGCCATTTTGAAGGCGCCGTTCGGAACGCGCTAAAGACGGCCCGCTGCGTGCTTATGACGGAAAAGGACTTTGTGCGGCTGGGCGAGGACTTGCAGAAGAACCCGCAGGTGTACCGCTGCGTGCAGAAAGTGGACGCGGATTTTGGGCAGGCTTTTTCAAGTGGATCCTCGCCTTCGCGAGGATGACGACTCTTGAGACCAGCGATCCTAGCCCCTAAATCCTAGCCCCTAGATCCTAGCCCCTAGATCCTAGCCCCTAGATCCTAGCCCCTAAATCCTAACCCCTAAATTCTATTTACTACCTTTATCATTAGAAGAGGTGAAAATATGAACTTGACAAAGCGCATTTCTGAATTGATGGCATCCCTGGTGACGGGAATTCCGGAGAGGGAATTCCAGATTCAGCTGGGATTTTTGGCTTCTCTGCTGGGTGAACCGTTCTATCTGTATGGCCGTTCCGGTTCAGGGAAGGGCCTAATTCTGGAACGCCTTGTGGCGGCTTTCAAGAACGCGAAGGCCCTGAAAATCGGTTCCCGCGAACAGGATATGCCTGATAATTTGGGAAGTTATGATTTTATCCAGTTCCTCGCCTACGACCCCAGGGACGAAAAGACCAAGGACAATGCCAAAATCGCCATGGAAGACCATGGCAAGGCTTCGGTCATTTTTTCTGGCGAGATGCGCCCCGAAGATGCCCTGTGCCGTGGTGAGATTATCGACGCCATGACTCTTTCGATTGTGCTGCCCGAAAATATTTCGCCCAGTTCCCTTTGCGAGCTTTTGAAAACCCAGGGCGACGTGACCAGTACCCGAGTGTCTCCCGGCCTAAGCGTCACCGCCGAAGAAAAGGCCCAGTGGAACGAAGAAATCAAGAAGGTGGTTCTGTCCGACGATGCCCTGAAGGTCATTGCGGGCGTCGTGGAAATCTGCGACGAAAACCACATCTATGTTTCTGTGCGGAAATGGATTTCTCTTGCCAATATCATGAAGGCCATGGCCTTCTTTAACGGACGCACGGAAACCCGCTTGGAAGATACCTTCTTCTTGGGGCTCCCCATTTGGTCCAGGTCCGTATCCAACAAGATTATTACGGAAAAGTACCGGCAGATTGTGCTGAAGCAGCTCCTCAAGGATGTGCCCGAAATTCTGGAAAAGCCCTACGATGCAGAAAATCTGATGAGCCGCATCCAGAAGTTGTTGAGAAGTAGCAACAACCAGTACGAAACCAAGATGTTCAACGAAGAACCGTGCCTGTTCTACCGTATTACCATCGCCGGTGAGACGGTGCCCCTGTACGCGCCCCTCCGCTATATCGAGACCGAAGGGGACTTTTTCCCGTACAACGAACTGAAGCATGTGGAAAAGCGGGTGCGCTGCAATTACCACGGCACCTCCAACTGCACCATCTCGGTGGCGTCTTCGGTGAAATCTACGGGAATCCGCACCATGGTGGCGAGGAACAATACCATTTCGCCTAACGAAAAGTACGAAGATTACGGCGTGCTGCCCACCCACATTCTCAAGGAAAACGACCCGGAGATTGCAGAAAAGAAAAAGACGGAATTGGCCGAAATTCGTCAAGAAATCCAGACGGTGGCGGAGAGGGAGACCAAGACTTTGCAAGCCCTCAAGACGGTCTTTGCAAATATCAAGAGTTCCAAGGAAGACCTGTTCTGCAACAAGGAATTCTTTACGGAATTGCAGGACCAGGTTACCGCCCTGTTCGATTCTACCAAGGTGGTTCTCGGAAAAATCAAGGAAGCCCACGACCTGCTGGCAAGCCAGGGCGCTTAGTTATTGCGCCTCTGCTTACAGGTTGTCCACGCTGTCGGGGATTTCGTTCCGCAGCACTAGCAAAATAGCGTTTTGACCCACGACGACATAGCGTTCGTCGTTGATTTCTATTTCGTAGCCGCCGGCATGGAGGTACAGGGCCTCGTCCCCTTCCTTGACCTGCAGGGGCACGTAGCTCACGGGGTCCTGGGATTCGTTCTTGAACAAATCGTCGGGGTCCTTGGAGGCGGGAATCGGATACCCCGGCCCCACCTTGACCACCAGCCCCGTATGCACGGCGTCGCGCTCCTTGACACTGGGAGGCAGGTAGAGCCCGCTGCCGGTCTTGTTGGATGCCTCTAGGGGCTTGATGAGGATTCTGTCCCCGATGATGACGATATTTTCAAGTGAATTCAGCATGTCCCCAAATTAGAAATTATATTGGATAGCGTGGCACTGTTGGTGATAGCGATTATTTGGATTGCCATTTCGGCTTTCCTTGTCTTGTACCTGGGGCATACCCCAAAGGGCAGGGCGTGGGCGAAGTTGCTTTGGCACCACCGCAAGGTGCGTTGGGCTCTGCTTGCCTTCGCCGTTTTTTTGGCGTCGATTGTGGCGGCCTATGCGCTGTACCCTCACGACATAGCCGAAGGCGGGCAAGATTCCAGGCAGGTGTTCAGGGATTATTCCAGGACCATGGTCACAAACCTGGGTAGTGAAAAGGCTATCGTCATCGATTCTGTTTGCGATTTGAAAAGTCCTTTGCCGGAGCTTGCTTACGGCCTGCCCGCCCTGCTGAAAATATACGGCGAAGAGGTGCAACGGCCAACGACCCCGAGGCTTGTGCGGCTGGACGATACCCTGTGGCTTTCTTTTGACGGTTACAAGCAGTTCAAGAACCGCGGAATCCGTATAGTGAAAAAAGTGCAGCAACGGCTTGGGGCCCGCTACTTGGTGAAGATTGATTCCAGAGGGGAGAATCACCGGCTGGAGCTGGTCTATAGGGGTGCGCCCTGGAGCACGGAGCAGCTGTGCGGTCTCCCTGTGATGGAGGCGTCCATCAGGGAAAACGTGGACCCTGCATTGTTGATGGCGGTTATCCGCCACACGTCGAATTTTAATCTGGAATCGGAAGGGCTTTCGCAGGTCTATACGGCCGCGTCGGAGCTTGCGGCGGCTCTGTCACAAGAAAAGACGGTCGAAGATGCCGTGGCTCAGATGTACCCCAAGGAGCGGGGAAGCCTTCACGAGGAATGGCGGAACAACCCGCTGAAGCAGTCCTGGATCGAAGAGGTCCTGAAGGATGTGCCTTACTACAAGGCGAACGGGCTGGTAAGAGATTGAGCGGTCGCTCGTGAGCAACAAGCCCCTAGTATTGACTAGGGGCGGTTGCGAGAGCGAGGTTGTTCCGGAGGGAATCGACCGTAGAAGAAGACCGAGCGGTCGTTTAATGTCTACCGAAGCGGCGGGTCTTGCGGAAGGGCTTGTCGCCGTGGAATTCCCGGAAGGTTTTTTCCTTGCCCTTCGGTTTCTTGCCGAAATCCTTCTTGCTCTTGAAGCTCTTGCGTTCTTTTGGCGGCGGGGCATCGTCGGTCATGAGCCTGAACTTGGCGTCGTTACCCCGGATGGTCATTTCGGAGAGAATGTCCAGCACGCTCTGGTCGGTATTGTCCGGAAGTTCTACGGTGCTGAACTTGTCGAAAAGCTTGATACGCCCGATGATGGCGCTGCTGATGTCGGCCTCGCCGGCGATGGCGCCTACGATGTCCCGGGGGGACACGTGGTCCCTGCGGCCCACCGCCAGATAATAACGCAGGTAGCCTTCTTCTACACCGTTGGCGCCTTCCTTGCGTTCCTTGCGGGGCTTTTCCGGCATGTCGTCGCGGTCGCCATTGTCTTTGACCTTCGGGGTAGAGAGCTGCTCCATCTTGGGGAACAGCGGTTCCCGTTCCTGGGCCATGCAGAGGGCGGCTGCAGCGATGTCTTCGACATTTGTTCCCAGTTCCACCGTCATCTTCATGAGGATTTCTCGGAACTTGTCGAGGTTTGCGTTTGCTAATTTGTCTTGAATCTTTTTCTGGAAATTGGCGACGCGCTTTGCGCTGATCTGTTCGGCACTGGGGAGGGCCATGGCCTCGATGGGCTGGCGGGTGGCCTTTTCGATGGTCTTGAGCAGGCGACGTTCCCTGGGAGTGATGAACAATATGGCGTTTCCGCTACGGCCTGCGCGGCCGGTACGGCCGATACGGTGCACGTAGGATTCCGTATCGTAGGGAATGTCGTAGTTCACCACGTGGGTAATGCGGTCCACGTCAATTCCGCGGGCCGCGACGTCTGTGGCCACCACGATGTCCAGCTTTCCCATTTTGAGTCGGTTGATGGTCCGCTCCCTGAGAGTCTGGGCCAGGTCGCCGCTTAGCGGAGCTACGTTGAAGCCCCGTGCTTCTAGCCGTTCCGAAACTTCGGAGGTGGCTTGCTTGGTCCGCACAAAGATGAGCATGCCGTCGAAATCTTCGCCTTCGATGACCCGGGCAAGGGCTTCCATCTTGTCGTGGCTCTTGACCAGCAAAAAGCGCTGGCGGATATTTTCCACCGTGGTGGTCTTGCCTTCGATACGGGCTTCGCTGTATTCGCCCAGGTGTTCGTCGATGATTTCCAGGACTTCTTTCGGCATGGTGGCGCTGAAAAGGGCCCGCTGGGCGTTTTTGGGAATCTTGCTCAGGATGGTTTCTACATCTTCCATGAATCCCATGTCCAGCATTTCGTCAGCTTCGTCCAGAACAACGGCCTGGACCTTGTCCAGGGTAACCGAACCCCGCTTGAGGTGGTCGATGAGCCTGCCCGGCGTTGCCACGATGACGTTGGCGGCCCGCTTTAATGCCTTGAACTGCACCGCAATGTCTTGCCCGCCATAGACGGGAACCACGTGGACCTTCGGAAGCTTCATGGCGTACTGCTGGATTGCTTCGGCCACTTGGATAGAAAGTTCCCGCGTAGGTGTGAGCACCAGCAGGGAAGTGTCCTTGCCGTTGAACTCTATGCGGGAAAGCAGCGGGAGTGCAAACGCTGCGGTCTTGCCGGTGCCGGTCTGCGCCGTACCCAGCAGGTTCTTGCCCTGCAGCAAGGCGGGAATGGCCTTCGCCTGGATGGGGGAGGGAGTTTCGTAACCTGCGGCCTTGACGGCTTCTAGAATTTCGGGAGCAAGGCCAAGACCTTCGAAACCCTCAACGTTATCGATGGTAGTTTCGTTTAGGGATTCGTTTTCGGGGAGGTTGTTGTTTTCCAAGGCCGCGTTCCTTTATTGATTTTAAGAGAAATATAGAATTTGGAGCCTTTAAAACAAAGGGTGTTTTCTAGCTTTGTTTTTGTGAGCTACGAATGCAAATACTTGCGGAATACCTTTTGTGACAAGCGGAAAAAGGAATGCGACCCCGGTTCGCCCGGTTGCGTGCTGTTCGGCAAGTTCGCATTTCCGTTGAAAGAAAAGGAGATGCCCCCCGGAACAAGTCCGGGGCAGGCTATTCAAGCCGGGCATGACAACGGGACGCCAAAGAAGTGACCGCTAGATAGCCAGCGGCATCCAGGGTTTCACCACGTCTATTGATTTGAGCATGTCCTGTTTTTGACGGCGGATAGCCGCAGCGGCAATCATGGCGCCGTTGTCGGTACTGAGGCTACGGTCCGGAATGCAGAAACGCACTCCGTGCTTTTGGCAATAATCCAGGAGTCTCGTGCGAAGCCAGGCGTTGGCGCTTACGCCGCCTCCCATCACCAGGGTTTTCATCTTGGTCTTTTTGAGGGCGTTGATGGTCTTGGTGACAAGGCTATCAACGATGGCGTCTTCCAGGGAGGCGCAGATATCGCCCAGGTTTTTCTGGATGTATTCGGGGTCGTGGGTTTCGGTGTAGCGGAGCACGGCCGTCTTGAGCCCGCTGAAAGAAAACTCGCAGCTGTCGTGGGTGTGGAGCGCCCGCGGGAATTCCACGAATTTGCGGTTACCGTTTTGTCCCAGCTTGCTGATGGTGGCGCCTGCCGGGTACTTGAGCCCGATAAGCTTTCCGCACTTGTCGAAGGCTTCGCCTGCGGCGTCGTCCCGGGTGCGCCCGATGCTTGTATATTTGAATCCAGGTTCTTCCAGCACCAGTTCCGTATGCCCGCCCGAAACGGTCAGCGTCAAGAAAGGCGGTTCGATGTCGGGGTTCGAAAGCCAGGCGGCGGCCAGGTGGCCTTCCAGGTGGTTCATGCCGTAGGCAGGGATGTTCAAGTCCCGGGCTAGGCCTTTGGCAAAGCTTGCTCCCACCAGCAAGGGCCCCATGAGCCCCGGTCCCGTGGTGTAGGCGATGGCGTCGATATCGGTGAGCTTGATGCCTGCTTCCTTGACGGCGGCTTCGGCGATGGGGGCGATCTTTTGCAGGTGCGCCCTGGCGGCAATTTCTGGAACGACGCCGCCATAGAGGGCGTGTTCGTCAATCTGGCTGTAGAGCGGGTTAGAAAGGACCTTCAGGGGTTCGTCTTGCAGCACGGCGCAGGCGGTTTCGTCGCAGCTGGATTCGATGCCGAGCCAGAGCATTATTCCTCTTCTCCTAGGGAATCCACAGGCGCTGCGGTGACTTCGGTCTTGACCAGTTTCACCTTGTCGGGCACAAGTTCGTAGCCCTTGATGGACATTTCCCGGTTCACGGAAGAAGGCAGGTTCATCTTGACCGTAGGTGCGAGGCTATCTACGTCTTCGATGGCAAAACGGTTGATTTCTACAAAGAGCTGAAGATTCTGGGACGTGATGGAATCCAGCACGTTCTGGCCGCCGGTAATCTTGATGGAAACCGTGTCGGGAGAGAGCTTTGCTTCGTCTTTGTTGTAACGCCCGATAAGATGCACCGGGATTTTCTGGAAGGTCTTGCTTTCCAGTTTCTGGATGTCGATGCTCATGATGACGCTGGAATCGCTGGGCGTCACGTAGGCGGGGAACGTTTCCAGGTTCAGGGCTACCTTGAAATTGTCGTTGGCGGTGAGGCTATCGAACCGCACGGAATCCGTGGGGATTTCGAAGATGCGGGTCAGGGCGTCTCTTGCGCCGGATACGCGAATCTGTTCGGGAGTGATTTTCGGAACGTCCGTCATGATGTAGCCGGGCGCCGGGTCGAAGGTCACGTTGGACTTGACGGGAATGTTCCTCTCGATGCGGGTGTCAAGATCCAGGTCCAAAAACAGGAGCTGGTTCGAAGGCTCTACGAACACCACGTTAGGAAAATTCGGTGCCGAAAAATTCCTGGCGCCGATGTGCCTGCGGGTGGCGCCCAGTTCCGCCTCTTGGAGGTCGATGACAATGGAGACCGCGTTGGAATCCTTGTTCATGTAGTTCCAGCGCATGCGGATAAGGTCGAAGGCCGGGCCCTTGACGGTAATGGGCAAGGTGTGGGGCGGCTTGGAGGCTACTGCCAGGAGTTCGGGCAACCGGACCAGCTTGACGGGAACCTCCATGGTGATTTGAAAGTCCTTGGTGGACATGACAAAAAACCAGAAGGCGATTCCGAACAGGAAGGCCATTATCTTCAATCCGATATTATTCATAGCAGTACCGTGATAAACACTAGCAAATTTAATTATATTCGGGCGGTGCTAGGACAATTAGGCTACTTAATATCTGAATCTTTTCGGGGGCTGAAACAGCACCGCACCGTGGTGCTGCCGTCCCTGGTGACCATCTTTCTGTGTTCTGTCTTGCTGGCGGGCTCCCTGACCTCCTTCGGAGGCGTGGTGAAACTCCTTTCGGCGGAGAAGGCCCTCTATACGGTGGAGGCGTTCTTGCCCAAGACGGTGAGCGCCGACTCCATCAAGGCCATCTCGGAAAACCTGCTCCATACCAAGCGGGTGGAATCCGTCGAATACGTGAGCGCCGATTCGGCCCTGGCGGATTTCCGCAGGCATTTTTCGGGAGAGATGCTGGACCTGGTAGAAGGTAACCCCCTGCCGCCGTTTTTTCGCGTGAAACTGAAAGAGGAGGCCCACAACCCGGTGGACCTGATGGAAGCCCGCACGGAACTGTTCCGCAAGGGCTATTTCGAAGAAGTCCAGGCCCCCATCGAATGGGCGGAACGCATTGCCAAGTGGAAATTCAAGATGGTGTTCTGGCCCCTGTGCCTGAGCGTGCTGTTGCTTGCCACCCTTTCTTTGATTATCTGCAATTCGGTGCGGCTGTCTCTTTTCTCCAGGCAGCTTTTGGTAGAAAACATGAAATACACCGGCGGGAGCCCCTTCTTTATCGAGTTCCCCTTTGTGCTGGAAGGCTTGATTCTTGGACTTGTGGGTAGCGGCCTTGCGGTAACCCTCTTGGCGGTCCTTGTAAACGCTATCGGAAACGCGATCCCCGTGGTGGCAAACAACAGGAGCGGTCTTGGGCTCATGCTTGCAGGCGTGGTGGCGCTGGTGACGGTCCTTTCGGCCTACTTCAGCTACAGGACGGTGCGCAGGTTCTTGACGGTGAAGAATTTTGAGCAGGAATAAGATGCGGATTCTTTCCATCATCTTGTGTCTTTTGATAGGGCTCTCTTTCGGAGCGCCTAAAAAGACCGATGCCCAAATCAAGGAACAGCGCACGGCCCTCAAGAAATTGGAGACGGACCTGGCCAAGAAACGCAAGGAACTGGCCTTGCTGGAAACCGAAGAAAAGGGCGTGCTCAACACCATCTCCCTTTTGGACCAGAACCTGAACCAGACCAGGACCTACATCCAGGAACTTTCCAAGAGCGAAATCCTGGTGCAGGGGGCGGTGCGGCAACTTTCCCGGGACCTGGATTCTCTGGACCGGCAAATCAGGGAACGCAAGGAAGTCATGCGCAAACGCATCCGGACCCTGTACGAAAAGGGCCGGAGCAGCGAAGCCGAAGTCCTGTACGGCCTGCTGACCCAAAAGGGGAATCCCGAGCGGCAGGTTTACTGGGTCCATCATCTGCTTTATCAGGACCAGGAACAGGTGAACACCCTGCTTAGGCTCATGCGGGAACGCGATGAAAAGAAAAAGCAGGAGATTAGCCACCTGCAAGAGCTTTCCCAGCTGCGCCACAAGAAGAACGCCGAAGAAAAGGGCCTGGTGACCCAGATGAGCGGGCAAGAGAAAATGCTCCTTTCGTTGAAGCACGACAAGGCCATGCAGCGTCGCGCCCTGGAAGAGTTCGAGCGTAACCAGAAGACCATGCTTGCGTTGATCAAGAAATTGGAAGAAAAGCGCAAGAAGGAACTGGCCGCCGCCAAGAAGGCCGAGGCTGAACGCAAGAAAAAGGAAAAGGAAAGGAAAAAGAAAAAGGAGAAAGAGAAAGTGGTGGAAAAACCGAAGCCCACGGTGACCACCACCCTCAAGGGCCCCAAGTGCATGCCGCTGGAAGGCGAAGTCATCAGTCGTTACGGCCTGCAGGAACACCCTGTGCTCCATATCGCGACCCGTAACTTGGGTATCGAAATCCGTGGCAAGCGTGGCAAGATGGTAAAGGCCGCCGCTCCCGGTACGGTGGTGATGGTCTCCGAAATTGACGGTCGTGGCCCGTCGGTAATTATCGAGCACGAGGGCGGAACCTACTCCGTTTACGGGCACCTCCGTACGATTCGCGTCCAGGAGGGCAAAGAGGTGCAGAAATGCGAAGAAATCGGCGAAGTAGGCGATATTGCGTCCTTAAATGGAATTAAATTGTATTTCCAAGTTAGCGAAGGGACCCAGACCGTGGATCCCCTACAGTGGTTGAAGGAAAAATGATAGAGTACAGGCTAAATGGTCCAGCTTCTCAGGAGCGCCAGCGGATTCGGCTCATGTCGGCTCTGCGGGAGAACCGTTTCCCTCAGGCCATCTTGATTGACGGCCCTGCGGGAATCGGCAAGAAGGCCCTGGCTATGGAAATATCCAAGGCCCTGCAGTGCGAGAACAAGGAAATGCGCCCCTGCGGGAAATGTTTCGGCTGCAAGCTGGCCATGGACGCAGGCGTCACCGACGGTTGGGTGGTGCCCATGGAGTCCAAGGAGGCCCACGCCCGGAGTGCCGCCGATGTTTCTGCCGGCAGTACCGCCAAGACGGTGCAGGACTACAAGCTGGCCTACATTTCGGAGATTTTCAAGAATCCCTACCGCATAGACATTTTTAACGCCGCCGCCGAAATTTCGGTGGAGCTGATTCGTTCTATGACGGGCGCGTTCGCCCTGAAAGGGGACCGTGTCCGCGTGATAATCGTGGCCGAGGCAGACCGCATGAACGACTCTGCGGCTAACGCCTTCTTGAAAACGCTGGAAGAAGTTCCGCCAGACACCTACTTTATTTTGACCACCAGTTCCCGCGAAAAACTTTTGCAGACTATTCGCTCCCGCTGTTTGGCGCTGCACCTGTTGCCCCTCAGTGACAAGGAAGTTCGCGAAGAAACCCTCCGCCTGTTGGGCGAAGACGCCGACGAAGATAGCGTCACCGAAGATGTGGTGGGGCTTGCGGTAGGCTCTCCAGGCAAGGCTTTGTACTACGTGGAACACGGGGCGCGCTGGTGTGCCATGGCGGTGGACTTTTTGCTGATGAGCCTTCGTGGGGATTACGGCGATTTGTTTGCCGCCCTGAAAGAAGCGGATTTTGAAGACCCCCTGGAGGCGAACCGTTTTCTGGACGTGCTGGGCTACTTGATTTCGGACCTGTTGCGTGCCAAGTCCGGAGCGCCCCTGCGGATACCGGACACCACCGGTCGCGTCCATCTGGAAAATTTCCCGAGGGTGAACGTAGATGCCCTGGAAACGGCTTTGAAAGACGTGCAGGAAACCATGTCCCGTATTGCTACCCGCAGGTCCACGGAAACCATGTGCCTGCAGGCCCTGGCCATCAAGCTCTTTGAAGGATATAAATGACCGAAGACCTGGTGGCATCGACCCTTTCTATGGAACTGGGAATCCCCCATCTGGTGGCGAGATTCCTGGTGTCCCGCGGGTACAAGTCCGTGGGCGAGGTGCAGAAGCTCATGGCCGGAAGCGCAGACGACGTGCTTTCGCCCTGGCTGATGCTTGGAATGGATCGGGCCATCCAGTGGATTATGGATGTGCGGGACCGCAAGGAAAAGGTTTTTATCTTCGGCGACTACGACCTGGACGGTATGACTTCGGTAACCCTGTTGACCAGGGGTCTGCAAGAGGCGGGCATCGAATCTGAGTGGAGGCTCCCTAGCCGTTTTGGCGATGGATATGGCCTGTCTATGTCGGCGGTAGATGAAATGTTCAAGTCTGGCGCACGGAACGTGATTACGGTAGATACGGGCATTACCGCCAACGGTGAAATCGCTTACGCCAAGGAACTGGGCATGGCGGTGATGGTGATAGACCACCACCAGCCTTCTGGAGATGGCCTGCCTCCTTGCGACGTGCTTTTGGACCCTCACCAGGTGGGCGACACTTACCCGAATCCTGAACTTTGCGGCGTGGGTGTTTCTTACAAGTTCATTTGCGCCCTGTTCGAAAAGCTGGGCAAGCCCGTTCCCGAAAAATACCTGGACCTGGTGGCCCTCGGAACACTTGCAGACCTGGTGGGTATGACTCCCGAAAACAGGGCTTTTACCAAGGCTGGGCTTAGACGGTTGCAGAACAGCGAATGGCCCGGACTCCAGGTGCTGTACAATTCCCTGCAGAAGCCGGGAAGCCTTGTGGGCGGCATCGATGTGATGTACAAGTTTGCGCCCCTGTTGAACGCCCCCGGCCGTATGGAAAGGCCCGACCCGGCGCTAAAACTGTTGCTGTGCGAAAACAAGGCCGACGCCCCGACGCTGCTTTCGGAGCTGAAGGACTGGAACGCCCGCCGCAAGCAGAAAGAGGCGGAAATTACCGACATGGCCATGGAGCAGGTCCAGAACATCTACGGCGAAAACATTCCGCCGGTGCTGTTGGTGGCCGGCGAGAACTGGCATGTGGGTGTCATCGGGATCGTGTCCGCAAAGCTCGCGCAGGAATTCAACCGCCCCACGGCGGTGCTTTCGGTAATGGAAGGAATGGCACATGCCAGTGCCCGTGCCGTTCCCGGCTTCAACTGGCACAAGGCCCTCTTTGAATCTCGGGACTTGTTCGACCGCTGGGGAGGCCACGCCAATGCCGCCGGATTCTCGCTCCCTGCAGGCAAGATTCAGGAACTGCAGGGCCGCATTCTCGTATCGGCGAAGGAACAGGGCTACACCGGCGA
The DNA here is from genome assembly GCA_902768715.1 of Fibrobacter succinogenes. GTDB lineage: Bacteria > Fibrobacterota > Fibrobacteria > Fibrobacterales > Fibrobacteraceae > Fibrobacter > Fibrobacter succinogenes_L. Next base: position 50,186 of record CACXMH010000025.1, read on the forward strand.
AGTCCCTCGTGAGACGGGCGGACAGAATTACGACATCCAGGTGGCCTTGGGAGAGCTCCTTGTAGATCCGACCAACAAGAACGGCGCAACGGTGCTGGACTATTTCGACAAGATGGAACCTTTCAGCGGGAACTTCCCGTACCCTGTGTTCCGGGCCGAAAACGTGAAGGTCCATCGGCTGCGGGAACTCCGTGGCGGCCACCTGCAGATGGAAGTCTCCCAGGCGGGGAGTCCGGCGTTTTCGGCTATTGCCTTCGGGCTCCGCAAGTGCAAGGCCCTCATCGGCAAGAGCCATCGGGTGACCATCGTGTTCGAACCCACCTGGAACTACTACAACGGCAGGCGTTCCTTGCAGCTTTGCATCAAGTCCATCGAGTAGGCGGTTATGATTAAACGGAACTTTCCACTGATCGTGCTGTTCCTGGTGTTCTTGGGCCTGCTGGACTTTATCTGGCAGGTGACGCCCTACAAGGCTCCTCTGTCTCAAGAGAACGAGTCGGCGGTTGCAGGGCCAGAAAAGTCCAGGGCCTTTACGGGCCGCATGGACATGCCGAACCTGGACGACATCTACGTGCTGGACAATTCCGCCGGTCGTGATGTGGAAGCCCTGGAAAAATACATCCAGGGTCGTGCCGCGGGCCTGCACTGGCTCGGTCAGGAGCATTTCAAGAAGAAGGGCGCCGACGATATCCGCCTGGGGCTCCATCTGGTGGTGGATTCCCTCGGGATCTTTACCTGCAAGGAGATTCTCTTTTCCGATGCCGACGACGAAGCCTTCGAGCAGAAACTCAAGGACCACATCGAGTACTTTTGGCGGTACAAGAAAAGCGAAAATGGGGTAACCGATTTCTGGATACCCCTCCGCTGGAAAGCGAAATACTCCAAATAAAAAACGCAGGACTTTGCCTGCGTCACCATGTTGCGTTCGTCACCCCCGAGGGCCCTATCGGCCTTCGGCCTCCAGGATGACAGGGGGGCTGCTTTCAGTATCATCCCTTCAGAATAGCCAGCAACTGGTCGGCCTTCTTCTCGATAAGGATGAAGGCTTCGAACATGCGGGCTTCGCGCCATTTGGTAAGGTACTTGCCCCACCATTCGGTGGCAATCTCGTCCGGAGATTTTTTGTCTTTTTCGTTCTGGTACCAGATTTCCTTGGAGACTTCCCTGATGACGGCGGCCATGTCGGCGGCAGGCTGCAAAGAACCCTTGCAGAGAAGCAGGGCCCGCAGGTTGTCCAGCAGGATTTCGTCGGTGGGGGAATCGGAATCGTCACGGGCGCAGTCCCAGATTTCTCCACGGTGGCGTTCCGTCCAAGAAAGCAGGTGGCTCTCGGTCTCTTTCAGTTCGCCCTTGGCGAGTTTTTCCTCTACCGCCTCGCGGGGGTAATAGATGCTGTTGGGGTAAAATTCAATCATAGGCGTCCTAAAAAGCCATTAGTGCCCGGGGCGGGACTTGAACCCGCACGAGGTTGCCCCCAAGGGATTTTAAGTCCCCAGTGTCTACCATTCCACCACCTGGGCCGTTGGCGTGGCTCAAATATATAAAATTCCTGACTAGGATTGGCGTGAGGGAGTGTAGTTCGCCAGGTATTCCTTCATTTCCTGGATGTAGGTCTGGCATATGGAGGAAATGTTGAAGTTCTTCTTGACGATGTATCCGATTTCCATGGTGCGGTCATCCTTGCCCTTGCTGTCCTTGAAGGGAACGGCCACGTAGTCGGAACCGTTGATTTCTTCGCTGATAATTCCTGAACAGAGGGTATATCCGTTGAGCCCCACCATCAGGTTCAACATGGTGGCACGGTCATTGGCCTTGATAGTCCGGTGGTATTCGTTTGTACTTAAAATCTCTTCGGCAAAGTAGTAGGTGCCACTTTCGCTCTGCTCAAAGGAGAGGCAGGGGTAGTCCGAAAGGTCGTGCAGGTTCACATGCTTGCGGCTTGCCAGGGGGTGGTTTTTCCACATGTAGGCGTAGGCCTTGCAGTCAATCAGATGGTGGAATTCCAGATCCTTTTCCTTGAACAGGTAGTTGATGTACTTGCGGTTGAAATCACTCAGGTACAATATGCCGATTTCGCTCTTGAGGGTGGCCACGTCATCGATGACTTCTTTGGTCTTGGTTTCCCGGAGGGCGAACTCGTATTCGTCGGAGTCGGACTTTTTGACCATCTCCACAAAGGCCTTGACGGCAAAGGAATAGTGCTGTGTGGAAATGGCGAACTTTCTCTTTTGGCGAACGCCGTCGCTGTAGTGCTCCAGTACCGTTTCGTAGTGGTGGTACAGCTGGCTTGCCTGGGCGATAAACTCTTCGCCTTCGACGGTGAGGGAGACCCCTCGGCTGGTGCGGTTGAAGATGACGATGCCGATTTCGTCTTCTAGGTCGTGGATGGCCGCTGTAAGAGACGGTTGAGATATAAACAGGTTTTCGGCGGCCTTGTTGAAGGAGCCGACCTTTGCGATGCCGATGGCGTAACGAAGTTGCTGGAGAGTCATGGTTGTAGTTCGGATTTTGGAATTCGGAGTTGGGAGTTGGTATTAGAAGGTTAGTATGGAAGATGTATTTCCTATGTGTTTGATAGGAATAAAATATAGGAAAAAGCTATAGCTTTTACAAGATTGTATGAACAAAATAAGCTGAAATTAGTCTTCGAAGGGGCGGACTCTCAGGGTGACGCCCAGATTTTCGCAGGTTTTGCGGCAGATTTCGATTTTTTCTTCGGACATGACCTTTTCTACGACGGTCAGCACCACGCTTGGTACGAACTGCTTTGCCTTGACGGCGAAGTCCTTCAGGGCGTCGTAGGACTGGATGCCGAACTTGGACCGGGTAAGGGCCAAAAATTCTTCGGCGTCCGGCGCGTTCAATGAGATGGAGACCGTATCGAAACGGCCTTTCAGTTCGGGGGTTATGTCTTTCCCGTGAATCAGGTTTGCAAGTCCGTTGGTGTTTACTCGGACCTTCAGGTTCGGGTATTTCGCCTTCAGCTGGTCGATAATCTTGCACACGTCGCCCAGGCGTTCCAGGGGTTCACCGAAACCGCAGAAAATCAGCTCGTGAATGACGGAAAGGTCAAAGGCGTCGAATTCTTCCATCACGGTCTCTACGCTGGGCTCGCCGCCCTTGAGCCAGAGGGAGTTGCCTTCCATCATCTTCTTGGTCTGGCGCAGGCAAAAGACGCAGCTACAGGGGCAGCGGTTGGTGATGTTCACATAGACATTCTTTCCGGTCAAGTCACCGCTGTCCTTGAGGTTCAGGTAGCCTGCCTGGCCTGCTTTTCCGGTAACCGTATATAAAATCATTTTTCCTCCTCCGTCAAATCGCGAAGGTACATCTCGACGCTGAGCCCCCAATGGGTGGGCACGTTGTTTTCTTCGCAATAGGAAATGCACTTGGAGGCGAATTCGGTGGCCCGCTTTACGGAGTCGTAGAAACCGTGCCCGTTCAGGTACATGCCTGCAATCACGGCGCTAATCACATCGCCGGTTCCGCTCCGGTCGCCTCCGATGCGGTCCACCATGATGGTCTTGGGCGTTTCGCCACGGCTGAAAACAAAGTTCATGATTTGTTTGCCGTGGTGGATTCCCGTAACCACAATGTGCTTGGGTCCCTGGAAACTCAGCTGCTGGCACATGGCTTCCAATTCGGCTGGCGAAAAGTCGCCATCCCGATAGTCCACGTCCATCAGGGAGCAGAGCTCCGTCAGGTTGGGTGTCAAGATATCTGCGTGGCGGATCAGGTCTTTCATCTTGTTGCAGAGGGCCGGCGTGTAGGTCTTGTAAAGCCGTCCGTAGTCGCCCATCACCGGGTCCACCAGGGTGAATACGCCCTCTTTCTTGAAGGTCTTGATAAAATCGACGACGATGTCCACCTGCTCTTCGGAACCTAAAAATCCCGTGGCGATGGCGTCGAAGGACATGTCCAGTTTCTTGTAGGTGTCGATGTAGTCCCGCATGCGGGGGGTGTAATCGTCAAAGTAGTATTCCGGAAACTGCGTATGGGTCGAAAGGATTGCAGTAGGCACGGCAACGGCCTGGATTTTCATGGCCGAAACCACAGGCGCCATGACGGCGATGGAGCACCGTCCGAAACCTGTAATGTCATTGATTAACGCAATCTTTTTCTGAGGCATGTTTACGCCGATTTAACCTTGTTTTTCAAGACCCAAATATAGGAAATTGCGGCGGATACGATAACGGATATGAGTGTAGGTCCAAGGAACACGGACTCTAAATGGACCGTTACCTGGTAAACGACAAAGCCTGCAAGCCAGGCGAAAAGATTCCAGAGCCAGAACGCCTTGCCGGTTCGTCCTTGTTTGTCTAAAAAGAACGACACCAGAAGAACGGCGGCCATGGGCGCAAAGACGGAAGCGATGAGGTAGAGGAAACTGATGTAGTGGTCCATGATTCCCGAGATGGCGAGAACGGCGCTGATGGCGCTTACCACAACGCCTGTGATTTTCGGATTGAGCTTGTGGACGATAGCCTTTGCCGATTCACCTGCGGAATTTGCCGCAAGGAAATTGGTGGTGACCGTCGAGAGCACCACGATGATGATTCCGGGGATTCCAAGGCCCGCCAGGAGAATGGCCTGGGCGATATCGTTTCCGACACCGGCGCTTGCAATTTCAAGCCCGATAAAGTACATCCAGAAGCTGGCGACGGTGTAGGCGATGGCGGAAACGGCCGTTGTGCGGACCGGTTTTGCAACATCTTTCGTGTAGTCCGAAATTACGGGCAACCAAGAAAGAGGCAGAGCCATGGAGATTTCGAAGATGCTCCAGAAACCGAGGCTATGGCCTGCGGCACTGTTTACTCCGGAGGCAGAGACGTTTGCAAGAGAGCTGCCGACGCCGAACAATTTAACAGTCAGGGCCACCAGCAAAACGGTCAGCACCGCCATCACGACGGTGGTGACCTTCGCAAAACGGCGCAGACCCACAAAAACCCAAAGAGCGATGAGGATCGCCAGCACTACGCAGGTCAGCGGAAACGAAATAGGCAAGTGTAGCTCGGCCAGCACGGTAGCGCCTTGGGCGTTCAGTACGGCAATCCAGGCCACCAGCTGGAACAGGTTCAAGGAAGCAAAAAACTTGGAACCGTACGACCCATAGACAGAAGCCGTAGTTTCCATGGCGTTCAGGCGAATGCGGGCGCCGATAAGGCCCACGAAGAAAAGAAAGATCCCGCCGATGATATGGCCGAGAACCAGAGGCAACCATAAGGAGCCAGGAGCGGCTTCGGCACCGATCTCGATGCCTGCCTCTATTTCGGAAACGGAAACGGCCACGCCAAACCAGATGATGGCATTTGTAAAGAGACCAGTGCGTTTTTCCATAAATTCTTCCTCTCTTCCAACAAATTTGTGCGCAAATATAGAATATTGGAGAAAGCCTGTCTAATACGCTTTTTTTAGAATGGGATATAAATTTTTTCTATTACGCGTTTTGTATTTTTGAATTGTGGTGTACAAAGAAACGGACTTTCATTGAGCAACTGGATTACAGAAACCCGTGGGGCTTGAACCCGAGCCCTTTCACCAACTCGAAATCCTTGCAACTGTTGACGCCGGCGGTAGTGAGCATGTCGTCGGTGATGGCCGCGTTGGCACCACTCTTGAATGCCCGCTTGCCGTCGTCACCCAAGACGCCACGACCACCCGCCAGGCGGATAAATGCCTTCGGATTGATAAAGCGGTAAATCGCCACGATGCGGCAGAATTCGTCGTTCGTGAGTTTGGGCAAGTTCTCGTAAGGCGTGCCTGGAATGGCGTTCAGCACGTTTACTGGGGTGGATTTGACGCCGAGGGCGCGCAGGTCCAGGCACATGTCGATGCGGTCTTCCATGGTCTCACCGAGGCCCATGATGCCGCCGCTGCAGATTTCCAGCCCTGCGGCAAGGGCGTTCTGGAGGGTTGCTATCTTATCGTCGTAGGTGTGTGTGGTGCACACGTCGGGAAAGTGCCTGCGGTAAGTTTCCAGGTTGTTGTGGAAGCGGGTGAGGCCAGCTTCTTTCAGCTTGTCGAACTGTTCCCTGTTCAAGAGCCCTGCCGAAAGGCAGACGGAAAGCTTCGTCTCCTTTTTGAGCCTGCGGATGGCTTCGGAAATCTGTTCCACGTCCCGGTTCGAAAGGGTACGGCCCGAGGTGACGATGGAGTAGCGAGGGATGCCTGCGGCCTCTTTCTTCTTGGCGTCTTCCACAATCTCGTCGGCACTGAGGAGCTTGTATTCGGGGGCTCCCGTGTGGTAGTAGCTGCTCTGGGCGCAGTACTTGCAGTTTTCGGAGCAGCGTCCGCTGCGGGCGTTCACGATGGAGCAAAAGTCAAAGTCTTTGCCGTGGAACTTTTCGCGGATTTCGTTGGCGGCATCGCAGAGTTCCTTGAGGTTTTCGCTTAAAAGGCGGATGGCGTCGTCGCGAGTGACCTCGTAGCCGCTCAATACTTTTTCTTTTAAATCAGAAATGAAAGACATAACGTTTCCTAAAAAGGAGATGCCCGCACAAGGCGGGCATGACAGTTTTAACTTTTCCCGCTATTAGGCGTTGAACGGAGGCATGACTTGCCACAGAACAGCTTTGTGGGCGTGAAGTCTGTTTTCCGCTTCTTCGAAGCTCATGTTCACGTCCAGGTTGTCCATGACGGAGTCCGTGATTTCTTCGCCGCGGTGTGCAGGCAGGCAGTGGCTCACCTTGCAGTGTGCCGGAGCCAGCTTCAAAAGTTCATCGTTAATCTGGAACGGCAAGAAGTGGCTCTGCTTGGAGGCCTTTTCGCCTTCTTGACCCATAGAAACCCACACGTCGCTGTAGAGGATGTCGGCGTCCTTGACGGCTTCCTTGGGGTCGTGGAAAACGCGGTACTGGCAACCGTGCTTCTTGAGACCGGCCTCGGCTTCTTCGACCACCTTGGCGGGCTGTTCAAAACCCTTGGGGCAGGCGAGCGTAAAGTTCATACCCACCTTGGAGGCGAGTGCCAAGAAGGAGTTGGCCACGTTGTTGCCGTCGCCGATGAAGGCGACAGTCTTGGGCTTGCCGTCTGCGTTCTTGAAACCGCCCAGGTTTTCGCAAATCATCTGGGCAAAGGCGATGGCCTGGCAGGGGTGGTAGTCGTCGGTCAGGGCATTTACCACAGGAACGCTACCGTATTCGGCCAGCTCTTCTACCAGCTGCTGCTTGAAGCAACGGACCACGATGGCGTTGACCCAGCGGCTGAGGCAGCGGGCCACATCCTTGACGCTTTCGCGCTTGCCAAGACCGATAGAATCCGGTGCCAGCAGCACGGCGTGGCCGCCCAGCTGGTTCATGCCCACCTGGAAGGTGGTGATGGTGCGCAACGAGGGCTTTTCAAAGAACATGGCGATGTTCTGGCCGTGGAGGCGTTCGGACATCTTGCCTGCATGGACTTCTTTCTTGAGCCGGGAGGCAATTTCCACGGTTTCGAGAATCTTTTCCTCGCTCCAGTCGGCGAGGCGAAGGAAATGCTTGTTGCGATCGATCATCTTTTATCCTTCGGGCAGAACCCAATCAAAAAAAAAGAAAACGGCTATCCGCTTTGACGAACGGCCGAATTGTTGAACGAAAGTCTAAATATATATAAAAAATCGGAGGAAGTTCAGTTTTTTGTAAAAAAAAGGAATTTATAGCAAGGAAAGGCAAGGAGATGCCCGCCTTCGCGGGCATGACAAGGGCTGGACCTAAAATTTTACGTGTTCCGGACCCTTGATGGGGTTGGATGCCTGGTATTTTTCTTCCTTGACCGGGTCCCAAACGTCGGCGTCGAAGCCTTCCATCTGGGTGAGGGTCTTGCCTCTCATGCACAGCAGTGCCCCGAGGAGGGCCGCGTTTTCGATGGCGATGACCAGGGCGGTCTTGTAGTCAAGGCCGAATCCCAGGGGAGCGCCTTTCAGGTTTTCGGGACTCACCCACAAGATATAGTGGCAGGTGATGAAGGTCATGAACATGCAGGGCACGAGGGCAATCCAGAAGTTCTTCTTCTTGCTCCGCAGGTAAACCACGGCCACGCACAGGCTGCAAACCGCCATCAACTGGTTGCTCCAGCTGAAGTAGTTCCACAAGATGTTGAAACCTTCGGGGTTCATGTTGCTCCAGAAGATAATCAAGGCGCAAAGGGTGAACATGGGAACCGTCAAAATCAGGCGGTTCTTGGCGGACCTCTGGTCAATGCCCGTAAGTTCGGCGATGGTAAGGCGGAGGCTACGGAGGCTGGTGTCGCCACTGGTGATGGCGAGGATGATTACACCCACAACCACCAGCACAGAAATGGGGGCGAAGGGGATGACGGTAGAGACCAATACGCTTAGCACTTTCACACCGCTTGCACCTGTCAAAAGTTCGGGCATCTGGTGGTAGATGAACATGCCACCGGCAGCCCAGATCATGCCGATGAGGCCTTCGATAATCATCATGCCGTAGAATGTCTGGCGGCCACGCTTTTCGGTCACTTCGGTACGGGCCACGATGGGACTCTGGGTGCTGTGGAATCCGCTGATGATACCGCAGGCGATGGTCACGAACAGCATGGGGAGTATGGGTTGGCCCGCCGGATGCTGGTGGAAGTTTGCGCCGAAGTCTGTCAGGTTGATTTCGTCAAGAATGTTCAAGTTGGGGGCGATACCGATAAGGATTCCGAGGGAAGCAAGAATCAGGAGTCCGCCGAAGATGGGGTAGATGCGACCGATGATCTTGTCGATGGGGAAGAAAGTACTGGCAAAGTAGTAGGCGAAAATGCAGGCCACCGCTATCCAGAACACGGTGGGGGACTTGGCGTCACCTACGATAATGGGGGTGTTGATGAGGGCGGCAGGCGTGTTGGTGAACACCGCGCCCACAAGAATCAGGGCCACGGAGATAAGGGCCATGACCACCTTGGAAGGCCCTTTGCCCAAGAACTTGCGGGCCAGGGCGGGAACGTTGTAGCCGTTGTTGCGCATGCTGATCATGCCGCTAAAGTAGTCATGGACGGCACCGCCCAGCACGTTTCCGATGGGGAGCAGAATGAACACGATGGCGCCGAACTTGATGCCGAGAATCACGCCGATAACAGGGCCGATTCCTGCGATGTTCAGCAGCTGGATAAGCATGTTTTTCCAGTGAGGGAGTACCATGCGGTCCACGCCGTCGGGGTTCGCGAGGGCCGGGGTCTTGCGGTCGTCGGGGCCGAACACCCTCTCCACGAACTTTCCGTATGTGAAGTAGCCGCCAATCAAGATGGCAATGCCGATAAGGAATGTAATCATCTTTTGCCTACCTTAAAAAACACCCGTCTATGGGACGGGTTCTAGTTTAAAAATCTTCGAACTCGGATTCATCCGACTCGGCACTTGCTGAGTCGGCCTCTTCCTCTTCTTCAGGTTCTTCCACGACCCTCTTTTTCTTCGGGGATTTCTTGGCCTTCTTCTTCTTGGTTTTCGGAGTTTCTTCAGCCTCTTCTTCGTCGTTCGAAACGCTGCCGCCCCGCACGTAGCCCTTTTCCTTGGCGATTTCGTCGGGAGTCTTGTCCTTGCCGAACTGCTGCTTGAAGTAGAGCACGTTGGTGGTGAAGCTGGACTTGCCTGCATAATCGTAGCCCAGCACCGGATGGAACGACGACCCGAACTGGAAGGCTACTGCCAGGCCGAACTTGAAACCGTTATTTCCATCGACGGTAATGTTCGGGTCGATAGTCTGCCCGTTCCAGCCTTCGGCGTGGCTCACCAGGTGACCGCTGGAGGCCATGCTCCCACTCTGGTAACCCAGGGTCAGCATGACTTCGACAATTTCGATGGGCTTGTATCCGATAACCAGATCAAAGGTAAATGCAGAAATGTCCAGGTCGAGAGTGCCCTCGTAATCTTCGGGCTGGTAGCTGATGCCGCTGGAGCTGTAACCCAGCACCAGGCTCACGTCCAAGCCCTGGGCGGGCTTGGGCAGCATGTACTGGAAAAGGTGGCCAAAACTGTACTGCAGGCCGATACCGATGAGGTTGAATTTCTGGAGTTCGCTTACGGCGGGGAGCCACATGCCGCGAAGTACCAGACGGGCATGGTAGTAGCCTCCGGCCAGCTGCAGGTAGGGGTAGGTGAAAACGCCCAGGTTGTGGAGGGTCTCGTTACCGTAAACGGTGGGGTCATAGTTCAGAGGGTCACCGTGGTCGCCAAAGATGGTAGGGACACTTGCACCGTTTTCCGAGAAGGAGCGGTCGTCACTCCCGATGGGGATGATGGCGAAGGGAAGTCCCGCCTCGAAGGATATGCTCTGGGGAACTGTCGCGCTCACGTACCAGTTGCTGTTCAGCACAGGGGAGAGGTTCGTGATGATGGGCTTCACATAGCCCGGACGGTTGAATATCCTGGCATCTCCACCAGGGCGATTTTCAAAAGCGGCGATGGACTCGTAGATGGAGGCGTAGCCCTTGTCGTCCATGGCGTGTGCCACAGCCGCCAAGCACAGTCCTGCAACCAGAAGTAGCTTGAAAGGCGTTTTCATGGGCCCAATTTTAGAAAATTTGGGCCCTCTGAGCAAGAACTAGTATTCGCAAGTCCCGTATTTTCCGATGGACATGATGTTGAAACCGTACTGGCCGTTGGCAGCTTGCGCGATAATTTTCAATGAAACAAGCATTTCGGCAGCTTCAGGACCCGTTATGGAGATTCCAGATTCATCAACAGCCCAGTTGGGCATCTTGAAATTGCTCCAGGAGAAATTTTTCACCATCATTTTACCATAAGGCAGGGTGACGGACGGAGGCCCCCCATGCAGTGCGTTATCTGTCGCATCTCCAAGGCCCATCTCGAATCGTAAGTCCACGTCAGAAGAATACACGATGCAGACACCACCCCAGGCACTGGCATCACCTGCAGCGGCATCGTGGTTGGAAGCGCTGATTTCACCCACAATGTTGAAACCGATACCAACAAAACCGCTATAATCAAGAAGTCCATAATTGAGGCTGGCCGTACCGCAAACGCCGGAGCATTCAGCGATGATTGGCTGCTTGCTGTCCGGGCTATATTCGTTACCCTCCGGGACTGGCCATAATATAGTAGATCGACCTCCATCTTTACTGTCATCAAAATCGAACCAATAACCATTGGTCTCGGTGTCGTTTCCAAGGCCTGTTTCAACCTGTTCTGAGCCGGTCACTCCGCACCACATGTCGCCACAGGGAATATCCCCGACGGGATATAAATAAAAAGATGAGTTGCTGGAAGAGGATTCAGTTTTGGGATAGGTGTCGCCGGTATTCGAACTCCACCAGAGCCCTTCATAGCAGTAATAGTAATCGTCCTCGCCGGTTACGTAATAGACGGAGTATTCCATGCTGACAGTACACGTGGGCAGGCTGCTTAGATAGGAAACGGTATTGATAATTTCGGAACTGCCGTTAGAGCTGGAGGAGGGTTCAGTTTCGGGGTAGGTGTTTCCGCTTACCATGCTGACCCAAATCGAGCCAGAGCAGTAGTAGTAATCGTCTTCGTTGGTTACGTAATAGTATGTGCCTTCTATACTCATGGAGCACGTGGGCAAGCGGCTCAGAGATGCAACCGTATTGTATAGGACCTCGGACCCGCCTTTAGAACTCGAAGACTTGTCTGTGTCGGGGTCTGTGTCGATTTCAACCCACTTGCCCTTGTCGCTGTCACACGAGACATACACATCGTCATCTTCTATATAGTAGATGTCGCCGTCCTTCTTGTCGTTGCACTTGGGCAGGTCGTCTCCGGATTCGATGGTCTCATCTGCTACAGGCTTCTTGGCTTTCTTCTTTGCCTTGACCCACTCGCCCATTTTCAGGTCTTCATCGTAGTTACAGGTGTAGGTGATGTCTTCCTCTTCTACGTAGTAGACCTTTTCATCCTTTTTGGCGGTGCACTTGGGCAAATCATCGGCAAACTCGACCGACTCATCGTAGTCTCCTTTCTCTTTGGTATCGCTATCGCCGGTCTTGTCGCCGGTCTTGTCATCGGTAGAAGACGAGGATGTGTTTTTACCCATGATCCCGTTGTTGGCGTTCACTCCCGCATCGCCGCATCCGGTAAAGTACATTGTGGCCGCTGTCGCCACTAGAAGGGCTGTGAGTTTTTTCATGAAAACCTCCGTTTTATCTGTATTAATATAAATAAAAATGTCGGCAAACGAACAAAAAACAGGTCAGAATAACTTCCTGTTTGGTCTAGAACTGTAATTGTAGCGAGATTGAAGCCGAAACGAAGGTCTGCCACAGGAACGGATCCAGTTCCTGGTTCTCGCTGTCGTCGGTATAGACATTCTTGAACCAGTTCCGGTAAAACTTTACTGCAGGGATGATGGCGATTTCGTTGGTAAAATAGTATTGGACGTTTGCCATGAGGCCCACGCCAGAACCCATGAATTCGGTATCTTGAGGCTCTCCCCTATAGATAGCGCTGTTTTCGGTCTTGACGCTGGTGTACGAGAAACCGGCACCCAGGCCTACCTGGAAATAGTCCGGCCAGAAAAAGTTGTAGTAGAATTCAAAACCCAATCGCCAAAAACGAGTGGACTCTTCTTCAGAGAGCTGTACCAGTTCCTCTTGCTGTTTCCAGTACTGGAACGCCACGGCCAGGGTGAATTCCCTGATGTTTACACCCAGGAGGAATTCCGGGTCGCCCATGAGG
>CACXMH010000026.1 GCA_902768715.1 Fibrobacter succinogenes
TACAGCTCGGCCGAGGGGGAGGCCTCCCCCTTTCTCTCATTACTCAAACCTCAAAGGGCCGCAGGCCCGACCCCATACCTCAAACCTTTTTATTACCTTTCCACGAGACACTGGAGTTTATTATGGAAAGATTCAAGCCGCGCGATATGTTCGTGGAAGCGGGCTACGGCCCGAACTTTGCAGACCAGCTTTTGCAGAACGCCTACAGCAAGCTTTTCGAGGGCGACCCTATCGACGAGCGCATCTGCTTTGAAGCCTCCGACGACATGGCCTACATCGTGGATATCGGGCACGACGACATCCGCTCCGAGGGCATGAGCTACGGCATGTTCGTCACCGCCCTCACCGACCATCCGGAACTTTTCGAAAAACTGTGGCGCTTCACCAAGCGCTACCTGTACAACGCCGAGGGACCGCACCAGGGTTTCTATTCCTGGCAGGTTTCCACCACCGACTTTTCCATGATGGATCCCGGGTCCGCCCCCGACGGCGAAGAATACATCGCGGCGGCCCTGTTGATTGCCGCCAAGCGGTTCGGTCGCGACGACTACAAGCAGGCGGCGGTGGAACTCATCAACATGATGCGGCACAAGCAGGCGAACGAGCTGGTGGGCCCCATCATTGACCCGAAGATGGGAATCGTGCGGTTCTCCCCCGTGCAAGGCAACGACTTTACAGACCCCAGCTACCATACCGTGGCGTTCTACCGCATGTTCGCCGAAGCCACCGGCGATGACGAATGGAACGAAATCGCCAAACGGAGCGTGGATTACCTGACAAGGGCTGCACACCCGGAGACGGGACTCTGCGCCGACTACTCGGAATTCGACGGCACGCCCAAATCCATGCCCTGGTTTCCCGAAAGCAACTGCTTCAGCGGAGACGCCTGGCGTGTGGCCCTGAACCTGAGCCTGGACTACACGCTGTTCCGCGCCGACGAGCGGGAGAAGCAGATTTGCGAGCGGATCCTGAACTTCTTCGAAAGCAGGCGGCCCTACCTGGCGGACTATTCCGTCGATGGAAGTCCTTTCCCGCGGCAGGGGCGCGAGGCCACTCCGGGCGTAATCGCCATGAACGCCGCCGCCACCCAGGTGCTGGATTCCGAAAATCCGCTGATCCACGGGTTCGTGCGAGACCTGTCGAACCTGTCGGTGCCCTTCCGTTTCTGGCGCTACTACGACGGCATGCTCTATATCATCGGGATTCTCGGGACCGCCGGGAAGATTGTGTTTTAGGTTTTAGGTTTTAGGTTGTAGGTTGTAGGGGCTAGGATCTAGGGGCTAGGATCTAGGGGTCGCTGGGCGCAAGAGGCTTTGGGGTATGAGGCTCGAGGCGCGAAGTTTGAGGCACGAGACTCGAAGAATGTCATCCTCGCGTCCTGTGGTGAGCGAAGTCGAACCAAGGCGAGGAGCCGCTAGAAGTGTGGAATGTGAGGTATGAGGTGTGAGGTCGGGCCTGCGGCCCTTTGGGGTATGGGGTGTGATGGTCGCAAGAGGTTTTGATGGTCAGGAACTTTTTATCGAAGGGGTAAGTCATGAACATTGTTTCTCGTAAAGTTTTTGCCGCAGGGCTCGCGGTTTCTATCGCATTTTTGGTCGCAGGCTGCGAAGACGTGCGGGTGGAAAAATACCCCAATGGTCAGGTGCAGTTCGAAACCACCTACGTAAACGACAAGCGCGAAGGCCTGGAAAAGGAGTTCTACGAGAACGGCACGCTGAAGCGGGAAACTCCTTATAAGGAAGACCGTCGGGAAGGCCTCACCAAGGAATATTTTGAAGACGGCACCTTGAAATCGGAAATTCCCTACGCCGACGGTTACATCGAAGGCACGGTGCTCCGCTACCACAAGAACGGCAAGCTCGCCTCCAAGGCAATGTTCCAGAAAAACAAGCAGGTGGAACTGGGCGAAAGTTTTGACGAAAGCGGCGAGCCCGCTACACACGGGAGCTACAAGGACCCCCGTGACGGAATCGCCTACGAGTGGGTCCGCATCGGCGACCAGCTCTGGACCGCAGAAAACCTGAACTTCGCCACGGCCGCAGGTTCCCTATGCATGCAGTGCAACAACTGGGGCCGCCTCTACGACTTTGAAAGCGCCAAGAACGCCTGCATGGACGGATTCCACATGCCCACCAAGGAAGAATGGCAGAAGCTGATTGCCGCCGCTGGCAACAAGCCCGCCCAGGCGCTGAAGGCCGGATTCGGTTGGGACCCCATTACCGAAGGCACCAACAACTACGGCAACGGTAAGGACGAGCTGGGCTTTGGCGTAAAAGCCGGAGGAGCCCACTTCGCCAAGAGCGACGTGCCGCTGAAAGAGCGCAAGTTCGATACCGCCGGGAAAAAGGCCTACTTCTGGACCGCCGAAGGCGAAGTGGTGGTATTCCACCACAACAAGGACGTCGCCACCTTCGAGAAGTTCAATCCCGAACACGGCGCTAGCCTAAGGTGCTTGAAGGATTAAACAACGAATAAACTTCGGCAAGCACAGCTTGCCTTGCGCATACGCAAACGTATGTGATCAATAGAGTTTTACGTGAGCAACAAACGCCTCGTATTAACGAGGCGTGGTTGCGAGAGCGAGCGCAAGCCGGAGAAGCTATCCCCGGTTTTAGCGCGAGCGGTCTTATGTAGTGTATTCCGCGTTGATCTTTACATAGCCGTAGCTCAGATCGCAGGTGAAGGCGCTGGCAGAAGCCTGACCGATGTTCAGCACCAGCGTCACCTTGTATTCCCGCTGGCGGACCACCGCATGCAAGGCCGCTGTCTGGGCTTCGTCCAGGGGCAGCGGGCGGCCGCCTTCCAGGACTTTCACGTCGCCGAAGTAAAGGTCGGTGTGTTCGGCCACCATGTTGCAACCGCTACTGCCCGCACTGCTGAGGATGCGGCCCCAGTTAGGGTCTTCGCCGAACATGGCGCACTTGGCCAGGTTGCTGGTCCCGATGAAGCGGGCCATGCGGAGCGCCTCTTCGTGGCTTTCGGCTTTTTCGATGCGCAGTTCGATAAGCTTGGTAGCACCTTCGCCGTCGCGCACGATATCCTTGGCAAGGCTCTGCATGATAAGCATCAGGGCCGCACGGAACTCGCCCTGCTCCGAGAGGCTCAGGTCTTCGTAGCGCAATCCGCTCATGCCGTTGGCCAGCAAGATGCAGGTGTCGTTGGTGCTGGTGTCGCCATCCACGGTGATTGCGTTGAAGGAATCGGCGATGTCCGCACGGAATTCGGCAAAGAAGTCGATGGGGAGCGAAATGTCGGTGGTAATGAAGGCGAGCATGGTGGCCATATTGGGGTGGATCATGCCCGAGCCCTTGCAGGCGCCGCCGATAGTCACCACGCCTTTTTCGGTATGGATTTCAACAGCATGGCTCTTGAGCGCAAGGTCGGTGGTGAGAATCGCCCGGCCGAATTCCTCGGAGGCGTCGGCGTGGAGCTTTTCCACCAGCTTGGGGATCCCGGCCTCGATCTTGTCCATGGGCATCAGATGGCCGATCACGCCGGTGCTGCACACCAGCACGCTCTTGGGCGCAAGGTTCAGCGCCTCTTCGGTAAGGGTGGCCATGCGTTCGGCATCCTTGTAGCCCTGTTCGCCGGTACAGGCGTTGGCGTTTCCGCTGTTCACCACCACAGCCGTTGCAAAATGGGCATGCTCCAGGGCAGCCTTGTCATAAAGCACCGGGGCGGCCTTCACCTTGTTGGTGGTAAACACCGCAAAGCAGCGGGCGGCCTTTTCGCTCTTGAGAAGCGCCATGTCGGCATTGCCGCTGGCCTTGATGCCTGCGCAGATTCCAGATGCCGTGAAGCCCTTGGGGGAACACACACCGCCATTTTCCAACAGATTGTACATATCGACTCCTGCAAAAGGCGTCCTTCGGGAACAGCCGTTCCCCAAAACGCCGGTAAATTTTTTACCTTGTAGAGCATGGAAAAGAAAATCCCGTTTACACAAGAAGCCTACGACCAGCTCGTCAAGGACCTCAATAATTTAAAAAATGTAGAACGTCCCCGCGTGCTGCAGGAACTGGTTGACGCCCGCGCACAGGGCGATTTGAGCGAAAACGCCGAATACCATGCCGCCAAGGAGCGGCTCGCCGCCATCGACAACGTGGAACTGCCCAAGCTGCAAGACCAGCTGGCCCGTGCCGAAGTGGTGGCCTTTGACGCCTCCTCCGACACCATCCGTTTTGGTGCCACCGTCACCGTCAAGAACCTTAAAACCAAGCGGGACGTAGTTTACCAGCTGGTGTCTCCCGAAAGCGTAGATGCCCTCAACGGGAAGATCAGTTTCAAGAGCCCCATCGGGGCCGCCCTCATGGGCAAGAAGCGGGGCGACAAGGTAGAAGTTTCCACCCCCAAGGGCGTGAACAACTTCGAAATCATCGACTTCAAGTAAGGCGAACAGGACCGCCCGCGAGACTAGGATGATTGTAGCCCTCATTGGCAAGGACCAATTTTCCAAGGACATCCGCATCGAGAAATTCATTGCCGATGCCCTGGGCGAACGGAAAGACGACCCTCTTTCCAAGCAGATCCTGTACGCCACGGACACGAACATCCCTTCCATTGCCGAAGCGGTAATGACCGCCTGCGACTCCGTGTCCATGTTCAGTCCGGAACAGGCCATAGTGGTACGCAAGGCCGAAGCCCTCAAGGCAGACGACACCAAAGCCCTGGCCAAATGGCTGGGGCATGGCCCCCAGTGCAAGCTTTTGCTGGACTTCGAGACTCTCGCCGCCAACACGGAACTCTACAAGGCCCTGAAAAAGGCGGGCGAAATCGAGAAGGAATACGACGAGCCCAAGGCCTACAAGATGGCCGACTGGATAGCCTCGGTCATCCCCTCCCATTTCAAGAAGGCCATCGACAAGGATGCCTGCCAGTATCTGGCCGAAGCCCTGGGCACCGACACCAAGCTGGTGTGCGAAGAAGTCGAAAAGATTCTCCTGTTCCAGCCGGACTGCAAGAAAATCGACCTCGATCTGGTCAAGACCATGGTGGTTTCCCAGCGGAAAATCGTGGCCTACGAAATCAACGACTATTTCGGCATGCGTGACGGCAAGGCCTACGCCAAGAAACTGAACGAAATGTTCAACAACGGCGTGCAGGCGGTGCAAATCGTGGCGTCGCTGTACTACTACGCCGTTGACCTGATGAACTTTTCCGCCCTGCTTGCAAAAGGCATGACCCCGAAAGACGCCGCCGCCGAACTGGGCAAGAACGACTTTATCTTCAACGTGAAGGGCAAGGCTCCCGAATGCGCAAGGCGCTGGGGCAAGCCGCTCCTGTGCAGGGTCATCCGCAGGCTTGCCGACCTGGACTTTGAAATCAAGAGCGGGAAATGCTCCACCCGCATTAGCCAGGAACTGGCGCTAGCTGCCCTGGTGGTGCGGTAATCCCCGAAAAACAAGTCCCAGAACCCCATAAGGGCGTTTTAGGAACATTAACAAGACCGAATCACATTTGAAAAATATATTTTTCGAATGCAGGTACATTGTCTTTCAGGAGGAGCGTCCCATGAAAAAAATGTGGAAGGGCATTTTGTCCCTATTCGTCGGGATTGCAATTATCAGTTGCGCCGGTACGAATTCTTCGGCAGAAAAGAAAGGGGAAGAAAAACTTAATCTGGTCAAGGCAGGGACGCCTGTTGCAGACAGTCTTGTCTCTAGCATGCCGGAATTTGCCCGCTCCGTATTCAAGGGAACTTTCGATTCCATTCCGGGGGATTATTACTACCATGTGACCGACGGCAGGATTGACTCGCTGTTCAAAAAGGAAGGCGGACAGCACAAGCCTATCATTTCTATCGCGTACGACTTCCTTATCGGGCAAAGCAGCTTCGAACTAAAAAAAGGCAACTACAGTTACTTTGTAAAGGACGGCATACTAGAAGGAGAAATAGATTTCCCCAAACATGCCAAAACATATTGGAACGACGGGAGTCCAAAAAATGTATTGGCAGGCCTCCTTTATAGGGATGATCAAGGTGGGGTCTGGCTGGATAGCGGTAACATAGATACGTATTCAGAAAACGGGAAAAAAACAGGGCAAAGTATTTGGAAGAACAAGCAAGCCGTTGCAGACAAGCAATGGAACGAGAACGGAGTATTGATAAGTGAGCTGAATTTCCCTTATTATTACAGAGAATATTGGGACAATGGAAAGTCCAAGCAGATAATGACAGGCATTCTTTATAAGGATAATCAAGGCTTTATCCAAATGGACAGCGGACGCGTGGAAATGTATTTCGAGAATGGGAAAATTCGGCAACAAAACGAGTGGAAAGACAAACAAATCGTTGCTGTAAAAGAATGGAACGAAAACGGTGTATTGACAAAAGAAGTAAGTCTCCCCACATATTACAAGGAATATTGGGACAACGGAAAGCAAAAAGGCAGAATAATAGGCATCCTTTATAAGAATGACCAGGACGTCGTCTCGGCGGACAGCGGGTACTCGGAATCATATTTCGAAAACGAGGAAATTTACCAGCATAACGAATGGAAAGACAAGAAAATCATCGCGCAAAAAGAATGGAACGAAAACGGAGTGCTGGTAAAAGATACAGATTTCCCAAAATACTCCAAAGAATATTGGGACAATGGAAAACTCAAGCAGGTATTTACAGGCATCCTTCATAGAAAGAACGACCTATGTTCTTTTTCGCCAGATAGTGGACACTCCGAATTATTCTTTGAAAACGGTAAAATTAAAGAACAGACTGACTGGAGGGACAAGCAGGCAATTGCAAGCAAGATATGGAATGAAAACGGAGTGTTGATAAAAGATATAGATTACCCCAAACATTACAAGGAATATTGGGACAACGGGAAGCCCAAATTTGTATCGACCGGTCTTCTTTATAGAAATGGCCTAGGCAATTTCGATTTGGACAGCGGACACCAAGAAATATATTTTGAAAACGGGAAAATTAAAGAACAAAGCGACTGGAAGAATAAGCAGTTCTTTACAAGTAAGCGCTGGATTGAAAGCGGAGTACAAGTAGTAGACCTTGATTTCCCCAAATATCTTAAGCAATATTGGGACAACGGAAAGCCTAAGCAGATATTGACAGGCCTCCTTTATAGAGATGACCAAGGCAATATCCAAATCAAAAGCGGACAGGCGGAAATTTATTTCGAAAACGGGAAAACCAAAGAGAAAAACGAGTGGAAGGACAGACAGGGCATTGCAAGTAAGCAATGGAACGAAAAGGGGACATTGATAAAAGACCTTGATTTCCCGAAATACGTCAAGGAATATTGGAACAACGGAAAGCCTAAGCAGATATTGACAGGAAATCTTTATAGAGATGATCAAGGCAATTTCCATATAGATAGCGGACACTCGGAAACATATTTTGAAAACGGGAAAATTCAACAGAAAAACGACTGGAAAGACAAACAGCCTGTTGCAAGCAGGCAATGGAACGAAATGGGAGTATTGATAAAAGAAATAGATTTTTCAAAATCCTACAAAGAATATTGGGACAACGGAAATCCCAAAGGGATAATGACAGGAAACCTTTATAGAGATGATCAAGGCAATTTCCATATAGATAGCGGGCACTCGGAAACATATTTTGAAAACGGGAAAATAAATCAGCAAAATGATTGGAAAAACAAACTACTCATTACACAAAAAGAATGGAACGAAAGTGGAGCATTGACAAAAGAATTAGATTTCCCCAAATATTTTAAAGATTATTGGAACAATGGGAAAATAAGAGCGATAGGAACGGGTCTCCTTTATAGAGATGCCCCGAACAATGTCACTTTGGATAGCGGACGCTCGGAAACTTATTTCGAAAACGGGAAAATCAAAGAACAGAACAACTGGAAGGACAAGCATGTTGTTGCAAGCAGGGTATGGAACGAAAACGAGGTGTTGATAAAAGAACTAGAATTTCCAAAATACGCCAAAGAATATTGGGACAATGGGAACATAAAAGAAATAGTAACAGGCACCCTTCATAGAGATGGTCACGGCGGTTTCTATTTAGAAACCGGACACAAGGAAATATATTTCGAGAACGGCAAAATTAAAGTGCAGAGCGACTGGAAGGACAATCAGCTCATTACGAAAAAACAATGGAACGAAAGTGGAATGTTGATACAGGATTACGTCTTTCCAAAATATCACAAGGAGTATTGGGACAACGGGAAAATGAAGCAAACAGCAATAGGGCTCCTTTATAGAAACGATGAAGGGGGTATTCGAGTAGATAGTGGGCACTCAGAAATTTATTTCGAAAACGGGAAAATTAACGAACAGAACAACTGGAAGGACAAGCAAGTTGTTGCAAGCAAAGTATGGAACGAGAACGGGGTATTGATAAAAGACTTAGACTTTCCAAAACATCTCAAAGAGTATTGGGACAATGGGAATATACGACAAACAGCAACAGGTATCCTTTATAGAGATAATCAAGGCAGTTTCCATGTAGATAGCGGGCACTCGGAAATTTATTTCGAAAACGGGAAAATTCATCAGAAAAATGACTGGAAGGACAAACAGGGCATTGCAAGCAAGCAATGGAATGAAGATGGGGTGTTGATAAAAGAATTAGATATCCCCAAATATTACAAAGAGTATTGGGACAATGGAAATCCCAAAGGGATATTGACAGGCATTATTTATAGAAATAGCCAAGGCAATTATGAAGTGGATAGCGGACACGCGGAAATATATTTCGAGAATGGGAAAATTAAAGAGAAAAGCGATTGGAAAAACAAACGGGCCGTTGCTATCAAGCAATGGACCGAAAACGGTGTGTTGGTAAAGGACATATACCTACCAAAACATCTCAAGGAGAACTGGGACAACGGAAAAACAAGACAAATAGCAGTAGGAACTCTTTACAGAACCGAGCAAGGTGACATTCGAGTAGATAGCGGGCAATCGGAAATTTATTTTGAAAATGGAAAAATTAAAGAACAGAACAAATGGAAAAACAAACAGGTCATAGCACATAAAGAATGGAATGAGAGTGGGATTTTGATAAGAGAAATAGACTTCCCCAAATATCTCAAAATGTATTGGGATAATGGAAATCCCAGAGGCGTAATGACAGGCCTCCTTTATAGAGATAATCAAGGCACAATCCGTTTAGATAGCGGACACGAAGAACTGTATTTCGAAAACGGGAAAATCGGCCAACAAAACGACTGGAAAAACAAACAACCCGTTGCAAGCAAGCAATGGAATGAAAACGGGACAATGATAATTGAATTCAAACACCGCGAATATTATACAGAATATTGGGACAATGGAAA
The DNA here is from genome assembly GCA_902768715.1 of Fibrobacter succinogenes. Taxonomy (GTDB): domain Bacteria; phylum Fibrobacterota; class Fibrobacteria; order Fibrobacterales; family Fibrobacteraceae; genus Fibrobacter; species Fibrobacter succinogenes_L. The sequence continues at coordinate 9,270 of CACXMH010000026.1, forward strand.
CCCCAAAAATGTAATGACTGGCATTATCTATAGAGACAATCAGGGCGTTTTCCAGCAGGACAGCGGGCGCGGGGAATCATATTTTGAAAACGGGAAAATTGAAAGCCAATTCGACAAGAAGGACAAACAAATCATTGCAGGCAAGCAGTGGGATGAAAACGGAACTCTAATATTTGACTTTGATTTCCCGAAATACCAAAAGCTTTATTCCGATAACGGAACCCTGCGTTTAGAAATGGAGGGAACGTTATTCTACGATGATAATGGGAAAATTCAAATACAAAATGGTTTCAGAAAAATATATTATGAAAACGGGGAAATGGGACTACATGAGATTATTAACGAAAAAAAACTGATAAGCAAAAAAAGCCAGCGTGAAGATGGCTCCCTTTCCATGGTGGGAGACGTGCAAAAAGGGGTCCATAATGAATACTACTCAAACGGCAAGCCCTCTCGGGAAATATCAGGAAAATTTCACTACGATGATGATGGGGACATTGTCTTGGAAAACGCCTCCGACAAGAGGTGGAACGAGAAAGGAATTTTAATAGTTGAAATTGTTTTCCCAAAATACTGGAAAAACTATTATGGTAACGGAAATATTAAAACTGAATTAGAGGGATCTTTGTACTATGACGACCAAAACAAAATCCAGCTGCATGACGGTTTCAGAAAAGAGTATTATGATAATGGAAAAATGGCGGTACAAAAGATCTACAAAGAGAAAAAGCTAGTTGGCGAAAAATTCTGGGATGAAAATGGGACTATAAAGGCGGAAGGGGATATATCAAGAGGTATTCATAAAGGCTATTTCCCTAATGGAAAAATCTCTGTAGAAGCTTCAGGAAAATTCCACTACGACGGCAACACGATAGTCATGGAAAACGGCACAAAAAAGTGGTGGTACGAAAACGGAAATCTGGAATATGAACTTGTTTTCCCAAAATACGAAAAAAAATATTCCGATAACGGAACTCTTGCTTATGAATCAGAGGGAACTTTATACTATGACGATCAAAAAGAAATCCAAGTACAGGACGGTTTCATAAAAGAATATTCTGATAGCGGAAAATTAGCCACACAAAAAAATTACAACAGGAAAAAAATAATTGGCAAAACGGTGTGGAATGAAAACGGCATCGTAACGATTTCTGTTGAATTGCCAAGCCACTACAGAGAATTTTACGATGACGGAAAAATCAAGGCCGAGGCCACCGGAACCATTGTCGAAGAAGACGACTCGTTCAGAATAAAGGACGGGACATACAAGGAATACGATCTCAACGGCAAAGTCACCTACACCGCAACCTACGAGGATTTTCAGAGAATTTCTGAAAAGTGACAGGTGGCCCTAAGGGCGCCATCGCTAGAACTTCGTATCTACAGGATTGAACTGGAGCTGGATTCCCGAGCGGATCCAGCCGTCCATGCCGTCTTTGCCGGGGATGTTGGCCAGGTTCTCGTACTTGCGGCCGCCGCCCCCCAGATAGAAGCGCAACCATTCGTTAAACTTGAGACGATACTGGATGTCCAGCATGTATTGGGCTTCTTCTACGCCGGAGGTTGCACCTTCCACATCGACGGCGATGTCGTAATCGGTGTAGAGTTCCTTGTCGCCCTGACGGAGCCACGCCGCCGTAATGGCAAGAGAGTGGTCGCCGTAGGTCCAGCCCAGTTCAAGCCACAGGTCCAGAGCGTCTGAGCCACGACGGTAGCCCACAGGATAGTCCACAAAGTAGGCATCGGCGTAGTTGGCCTCCCCCTGCTCGCGGTAATTGCTGCGGTAGTTCCGGCGGCTGGTGTACTTCAAGAGCGGAAGCCTACTGTTGTTGGCGGCGGGGTCGGTGCGGACCACCTCGAAACGCCAGGAGTATTCGCCAAAGCGGTTGGTCTTGACCTGATGGAAATAGCCCGCCATGTAATTCAAGATGGAACGGTTCGTTCCCTTGTCGTCGTCTTCGCCTACAGGGCTGTTGATGTCTTCCATATTAATCTGTCCGTAGAACTTGGCGCCGTTGGCGGTCTTGTAGCCCAGTTCCAGGGAGGTCATGGCGGAGGTATAGCCCGTAGCGTAATTGTCGTGCCAGTAGATGAAGGGGCTGATGGAGCGAAATTCCAGGGCCTTTCCCCCCACCATGCTCTGCTCCACCACGTAGGCCCAGAACTTGTTGGTCTCTACGCCAAAACGGTGGAACACCAGGTTCTTGACGTTGTCGGTGTAGGTGCGATTCCGCTGGTTCGATACCTGCCGGCCGGGGTCGGTGCATTTCTGGTCGTAGGCCTCGGTACCTACCGGCGGGCAGCCCGTAGAGTGATCCGTCACATCGCCAAAAAGCCAAGGGTTCAGGGAGCTGAGCATGAAGTCGTAACGGAAAATGCCGGGGGCGAATTTCCAGTGGACACCGTCGTGGTAAGGCGCGCCACCCATCAAGATGTCGTTCTTGGAGATTTTCAGGTCGTCGGGACTGAAACGGCCAAACTGCACGAAACCCACGCCGTTAGTCCATTTGGCATAGGCGTTGTTGGGCACGTTGATGTCCAGCTCGCTGGGCTTGTAGGTGAAATTCGTTTTCCAGTCGTCCTGATACCAAGCCTCCAGATCTTTGCGGAGAGGCGCTTCCAAAAGCACCTGGAAATCTTTGTAACCTGCACGGAAGCTAAGCGTAAAGAAGGGGTGAACCGACTCTTCGTAACTGCGGGCGTTTTCCAGCGGGATGCGAAGCCCCCGCCAGTTGCGACCGTACCAGTCCGCCGTATCGACAGCAAACTCCGGGTCCGTAGGGCCGCCGTTGAGCCCGATATCGAAATCCGTGCCTATCTGGAAATAGCCGGTTTCGCCATAGGCCGAGACGGACAGGCCCAGAGAGGCTGCCGCCAGTGTCAAAATCGCGAATTTGGAGCGAATTGCACCCATATACGAATAATCTAGAAAAAAGCGGTGGCGGGAGGGTTGCGGACTTTGAAAGGAGATGCCCGGTCAAGCCGGGCATGACAAGAGGAACGCGAGCGGTCTCCGTGAGCGACAAACGACTCATATTAATGAGTCGTGGTCGCGAGAGCGACTGAGATTCCGGAGACGCCGCCCCACAAACAACGAAGGAGCGGTCTTATAATACTTCTTGCGTCTACGGGGACTCGTAAATACGAGTCCCCGTAGACGCAAGAAGGGATCACCCAGGCAGGGAGACCCAGGTGATCCCTCGTGTTGTGGTGGATACGCTTGCGCGTATCCGGTGTGTGTGTGTTTATTAAGGACTAGAAAGAATCCAGCTTGAAACCACCATTGCGGAGGAACGCCGGCACATCGTAATCCACGCCGTTGGTCTTCAGGGAACCTTCGGCATAGTTCGTGTTGCGGGGTTCTTCCACTTCGCGAGCAGGCATTTCAGCCATGGTCTGGTGGGTGTAGGCCGGAGTGCCATAGTCTCCGTTAGAGAGCTGGTCCATGTCGGCGATGCCGGGCATTTCTTCCGTTTCAGGAAGCGTTGCCGTGGCGATGCCTTCGGGCATCATCTTCTCTTCGAAGGCAGGGGCCTGGGCGTTGAACTGTGCAGAAGCAAAGTCAGCGGCAGGAGCCTGGGCTTCAACCTGGGGAACAGAGTCCATAGGGATGGTCAGGGATTCACCGGCAGGCATGGCAACCGTCGTGGGCTGGGCAAGCGCCACAAAGTTGGTGGCCGTCGGGCGCGGAGTCGCTGCCACGGGCTGGGTCTGCTGGAAGCTAGCCGGACCGCCGATGGAATTTACCAGGTCCTGCATCTTGGGAGCCGCAGGGGCCATAGGCACGTCGGCAGCGCTTGCAAACATAGGCTTCATCTCGGAACCAGAAGTTCCACCGCAACCGGTAGCGATAACGGTGATGCTCACCTTGTCGCCCAGTTCCGGCAGCAGGATATCGCCGATAATAATGTTCGGGTCACCCATCTCGCCCACTGCATCATAGAGATGATCCATGGCTTCTTCGGTTTCCAGCATGGAGAAGTTTTCGCCATGAGCAACATTCACCAGCACTCCAGAAGCACCTTCCACGTTCACTTCTTCCAGAAGCGGAGAGGAAAGAGCCATATCCACAGCCTTGATGCCGCGGCCTTCGCCTTCGGCAATGCCCGTACCCATAAGGGCGGCTCCGCCATTGGACATAACCGTCTTCACGTCGGCAAAGTCCGCATGGATAAGACCGTGGCGGAACATAATGGCGCAAATACTGCGAACGGCGTTACCGAGGATTTCGTCGGTAAGCTTGAAAGCACCTTCCATCGTCATTTTCTTGTCCGTACTTTCCACGGTGGCGGCAAGTTTCTTGTTGTCCACCACGATCATGGTGTCCACGGCCTTTCTCAGAGCCTGAATGCCACCTTCGGCATTGCGCTTGCGGACAGGGCCTTCGTAACGGAAGGGCTTGGTGACCACAGCAACGGTAAGAATGCCCAATTCACGGGCAATAGAGCCTACTACAGGAGCAGCACCCGTACCCGTACCACCGCCCATACCGGCAGTGATAAACACCAGGTCAGCGCCCTTCATGGCTTCCTTCAGGTCGTCGATGTTCTCTTCGGCGGCCTTGCGACCAATTTCGGGCTTGGCACCTGCACCAAGGGTCTTGGTGGTCTTCTGGCCAATGGCGATCTTGTGGTCCGCCTTGCTCAAGTCCAGAGCCATGGCGTCGGTATTGACGGCGTAGTATTCCACGCCTTCAATATTCATATCGACCATGCGGTTCACGGTGTTGCCACCGGCGCCGCCCACGCCAAAGACCTTGACCTTCGCGTTGTTGATGGTTGAATCATCCATCAGGATGTGTGAGGTTGGGGTTATGTCGAATTCACTCATAGTTTGTCTCCCTGTTGTGAGTGGTTGTTTTGGTTTTAGAAATACGTTTTAAGGACATCCTTGAACCATTGAAGGCTCTTTTTCATGGATACCGAAATCTGCTTGCCGGTCTCGCGGCGCTTGTCCCTGCGGCGCTGCTTGGCAGCGTACAACAACAGCCCGATTCCTGTGGCGTAAGACGGATTGGAATAACTCTGCACGCCGCCAACCTCTCGAGGGTGGCCGATACGCACAGACTTGCCGAACACCTTTTCGGCCACGGCATCGATACCGTCCAGGGCACAGCAGCCACCGGTCAAAACGATACCGCCATTCAGCAGCACATCCATATTGTGCTTTACCAGGTCCTTTTGCAAAAGCTTGAAAATTTCTGCGCAACGGGCCGTAATCACCTGAGCCAAAAGTTTGCGAGAACACGGAACATCGCCACGGTCACCCACGCTTGGGACCGGGAAAGTCTCATCTTCAATCAGGTTGTTCAGGCGGCAGGTGCCATAGCGTTTTTTGATATCTTCGGCCTTCGAAAGGGAAATGGGCACGCTCAGGCTCTTGCTGATATCACTAGTAATGGAATTTCCAGCCATATCCAGAGACGCCGTGTAACGGACGGACTCGCCCACAAATACGGCGATGTCGGCCGAACCCGCTCCCACATCGATGAGAGCCACGCCCAATTCACGTTCGTCATCGGTCAGTACAGCCGAGGCGGCGGCCAAAGGTTCCAGCACCAGTTCTTCTACATGAAGGCCTGCGCGGGTGACGCTCTTGTCCAGGTTCTGGATGGCATTCGGGCGGGAGGTGACCACCTGAACGTCAACGCTGAGCCTACGACCGTTAAGCCCCTTCGGATTGCGGATTCCGGTCTGGTCGTCCAGGGCGTATTCCCCGGGGAACACGTGGAGGATCTGGCCAGCCGATTCCGGAATGGTGCTCGCCAAATTCTTGACCCGTTCAATATCTACTTCACGAACTTCTCCGGTAGGCAGCGTAATCAGGCCCTTGTAATTGACGGAGGAAACGTGGCTTCCGGCAATGCCCACATAGACATCACGAACATCGAAATCGATGAAAGGTTCCAGCTGCCTAGTAACATCCTGCAGCGTTTCCACCACATCGTCCATCTCGTCAGGACGCTTCAGGGGCAGAGCCCCGCAGCAAAGGATCCTTACCGTGTTGTCGGGGTTCATAGCTCCCGCGAACAGGTTAATCTTGGAAGTCCCGATGTCGAGACCGAAAACCAGATCTTCTTTTCTCAATTCGTTGTTGTTGTCATCCATTGACACACCTCTTGTCAAAATTCCTTATGTACAAGAAACCCGCAAAACGCAAATCCACCTCTCGGGCACAGTTCATGTCCTGAGGGAAGCCGCGCTTCACCGATTCGTATAAGGTCCATAGATTACCATCCCATTCCCTTTCGGGGAACAGAACCTTGTAGCCCACATCGCTAAAGAACACTTCGTATGCCCGGTGCTCATCGCTCCAGGATACCTGAGATACAAGACCGTAAAGTTCGGCGTTTTCCTGCTTGAGCTTTTGCAGGTGAGACGCCACATCCGCAATACGTTCAAAGGCCATAGAATCCACCACCGGCAAATGGAACGCCGTAGAGGTGGACATGGGCAAGAGAAGCCCCCGTTCCGAATAAACAGTAGCATGGTTCCCTTGGAAATATGCCACCACAGGCGAGGATTCCTGCACCTTGATGGTAAGGGAAGAGGGGAAATGCTTTTCCACCGTCACCTTGTGAATCAGGGGAAGCTGCATCAGGTTTTTCTCCACGGAATCCTCGAACACTTCGGACAGGAGCATTCCAGGTTCCACCTGGGCATTTTGCACCACGTCTTCCCAGGTGAGCATGCGGTTTCCTTCGATATCGATATACTGCAGGTGCCGAAGTTCCATGGGGTTGAATCGCTGCAGGTAGAAACGGTTCGTCCACGCGAGGGTAGCAAGGATTGCCAGCACAAGACCGATAATCCAGCCACGACGCTTAAACCAGCCCAAGCTCTTTTTCGCGCCATTCTTGATTTTCATGGCACGGGTACGCTTGCGCTTTTCCTCGTTGTAGCCTATACGGCGTCCAAGGAATGTGGTTTTAGGACTCAAATACATTCCTCCAAAATCTTCTGACCCAGTTTCCAGATGTTGCCAGCACCCATCAGCACCACCACGTCACCCGGCTTGAGCTCTTCTTTCAAAATCGGCAGCAGGTTCATCTGGTCGCCCACAAAGCGGGCGTTCCGGTGACCAAAGGCAAGTGCACTTTCAGAAACCAGGGCTCCGGTCACACCTTCAATAGGCCGCTCACGGGCAGGGTAAATGTCGGTACACAGCAGCACATCGCAGTTGGCAAAAGCGCTCCCGAAGGCGTCGTGCTGGTCCCTGGTGCGGGAGAACAGATGGGGCTGGAAAGCCACAATCACGCGGCGATCCGGGAAAGCATCCCTGAACCCTTGCAGGGTCGCCGTCGCCTCCGTGGGGTGATGGGCATAATCGTCGAACACCAGCACGTCGTTCTTTTCACCCAAGAATTCAAAGCGACGCTGAACGCCTTCAAAGGCGGCCACGGCACGTCTTGCCACTTCCACGTCGATTCCCTCTTCCATGGCAAGGGCCACGGCGGCGGTGGCGTTCAGCACATTGTGCCGACCCGGAATCTGCAGCTGGAATTCGCCGAGAGATTTCCCGTCGTTGAAAATTTCAAAATGAGGGTATCCCTTTTCGAAACGGAGGTTGTCGATATGGTACTTGGCCTGGCGGGAGAATCCGTAGGTAATCACCGGCTTGCGCACCTTAGAATAAATCTGCTGAACGTTGGGGTCGTCAATGCAAAGGATGGCCTGTCCGTAGAAGGGAATCTTGTTCACGAACTGGACAAAGGCTTCCTTGATTTCGTCAATATTTTCGTAGGTGTCCAGATGGTCGGCATCGATGTTGGTCACGATAGCGGAACTGGGCATCATGGAGAGGAAACTGCGGTCAAACTCGTCGCTTTCGGCAATGAGGTAATCCCCCTTGCCCACTTTTGCGCCGCTTCCCTTGCCCTTCACCACGCCACCAACGATAATGGTGGGGTCAAGACCCGCCGCTTCCCAGATTTCTCCGACAATAGAAGTGGTGGTGGTCTTGCCGTGTGTACCGGAAATGGCCAAGGTGTATTTCATGCGCATGAGTTCGCCAAGCATTTCGGCACGGCGAATTACGGGTATGCGGCGGGCGCGAGCCTCTACCAGCTCGGGATTGTCGTAGGGAATGGCAGAAGAATAAACCACCAGGTCGGCGTCTTCCACATTCTTGGCTTCGTGCTTGCTATCTACGCGGATACCCAGGTGCTTCAGGTAGTCAATGACAGAGCCCTCGCCCATGTCCGAGCCGGTCACCACAAAGCCGTTTTCGTGAAGGACTTCTGCAATACCGGACATACCGGCACCACCGATACCCACCATGTGCAAGCGACGGACACGTTTACAATCATTAATCTGCATTATGCACTTTCCTTTTCCAAAATCACCTTTGCAATCTTGTCGGCTGCATCGGGCATTCCAAGCTTCTTTGCCGCAGCCGCCATCTTGGCCAGTTTCTCGCTATCGAACAGCAGGGATTCCACCTTGTCCCACAAATGATTCTCGTCGCTGTCCAGCTCCACCAAGGCAGCCCCCGCCTTTTCGACGGCACGGGCGTTGTGTTCCTGATGGTTTGCCGTAGCGTGAGGGAACGGAAGCAGAATAGAAGGCTTGCCGAAGGCAAGGATTTCTGCCAGGGCCGAAGCCCCTGCGCGGCTGATAATCAGGTCTGCATGTTTCATGTAGGCGTAGATCCCGTTCAAGAATCCCTTCACCGACACGTTGGGCAGAATTCCCAGACGACCCGTAATGTCATCTACATTCTTGACACCTACCTGCCACACTACGGAAACATCTTCGTTCCCGGTAATCCGACCGATACTTTCCTCGATTTTCGTGTTGATACCGACAGCTCCCTGAGAGCCCCCCACGATAAACACGGCCTTCTTGCCCTCGCGGAATTCCACGGGGCGTTCCAGGCTGTCTTCGGCGGGCAATTCACGGACGGGGTTTCCAAAAATCATGGTCTTTCCTGCCGGGAAATACTTGGCGGCATCTTCGGAGGTCACAAAAACGGTCTTCGCGTAGCGTGCGCCCATCTTGTTGGCAATTCCCGCCACCGCATTCTGTTCTTGCAGGTAAACGGGGATGCCCATGCTGCCTGCGGCAAGAACGATCGGGAGCGAAACGTAACCGCCCGTCGCCACCACCACGTCGGGTTTCACCTTGCGGATCACCTTCTTGGCATTGGACAGGGACTTGAGCAACTTGTAGGGCAGCGCCAGGTTCTTGAGGAACGGACCGCGATGGAGAGGCTCTGCGGTAATGTATTCGTAGGGCCAGTTGCCTGCCACCAGGCGTTCTTCCATAGAATTCTTACGACCGGCAAAGGTAATGTCTTCAACACCCATTTTCTTGAGGCTTTCGGCAATCGCCACAGCCGGGAAAATGTGTCCACCGGTTCCACCGCACACAAAAAGGAACTTTTTCATCGTCCACTCCTTGAAGTTTCATAGTCCGTACGGGGGCGAGTATCCGTCCTGTCCCCGTTTTTCATATAAGGTTCCCAGATTTTCGTGCCTGTTCCCGGTTTCGAGATGTTCAAAAGGATCCCGATGAACAGGGCCGAGAAAATCAGGTTAGTTCCGCCAAAGCTAAGGAAAGGCAAGGGCTGTCCTGTGGTGGGGAAAAGCCCCGTACTCACACAGACATGCACCAAGAAATTCAAGAACAGGGAAATCGTCAAAGCCACCGCCATGTACTTTCCGAAACGGCTAGAAGAATTGCGTGCGATTTCAAAGCCCTGGTAGAACAACATTCCAAAAAGAAGGAGAATGGCAAGAGTCCCCACAAAGCCGAACTCCTCGCCTATCACCGCATAGACCACGTCTTTGTGGGCCTCGGGCAGGTAGCCCAGTTTCTGCACGCCCATGCCGAATCCTGTCCCGAAAAATCCTCCGTTTCCGAGGGCTTCAAGAGCGTGTTCTCCCTGGTAGGCCGAATTCTGGTTCTCCGCCGGATTGAAGAACGCCATCAGGCGCTTGGAAGTGTGGGACTTGATCAAAAGCACAATCAGGCCCACCGGGATGCATGCCGCAAGAGAGATGGCGATATACTTGAACCGGGCTTCCGCCACAAACAAGACCGCAAGAGTGATGCCCGCAAACAGGAGCAACATGGAGAAATTCGGCTGCAGGGCCAAGAGAATTGCCGAAATTCCGAAAGGAACTGCAGGCTGTATCAGGCTGCATTTCAGGGTCTTGATGTCTGTACCTGCCACCGCAAGCTTCGCGCATATCCAAGAAATCAACCCCAGTTTCAAGATTTCAGAGGGCTGGATTCCCCAAATCCAGCGGTTTGCGCCCTTGACGCTACCGCCGGCCACAATAGCCGCCACCGTAAGCACCGCCCCGACAATGAACACCACGCGGGAGCCCTTCATCCAAACGCTGTAATCAACCTTCGAGACCACGAACATGATAACCAGAGCCGCAAGGACCTTCCACAGGTGGGCCTTCAGGTAGAATTCCGGAGAAAGTCCCCGTTGCAGGGCATGAGGCGTAGAAGCCGTATAAACTACGGCTATGCCGAAGCATATCAACAAGAGCGTTGCAAGCAACAGCCACTTGTTTACGCCTATGGTCTGCAAGTTATTCATCTAAAGACAGTTCCTTATTCCCTTAAGCCTTGGACACCAGAGAAAGTTTCAGCAGAGCATCTACTACCTGCTCCATTTTCATTCCGCGGGAGCCCTTGACCAAGAGCACATCGCCCTTGCTCACCACGTCCGAAAGGAAAACGATGGCGTCCTGCACAGTGTCAAAATGTTCCACGCAGGCCATGCCCTTTTCCTTCGCTCCCTTCACATAGTTCTTCGCTTCTTCGCCAACAGTCACCAGCAAGTCAAAGTTCATTTCGGGAACCAGCGCCCCGATACTCCGGTGCAGTTCCTTGGATTCCTTGCCCAGTTCCAGCATATCGCCAAGGACCGCAATACGGCTACCTTCCACATTCATGTTGCCGATGGTCTGCAGGGCCATGCGGGTAGAAGAAGGATTCGCATTGTAGCAGTCGGACACAATCTTGAAACCGTCGCCCTTCTTGATTTCCATGCGCATGTTGGTAGCGCGGAAATTCTTGAGTACCTTGGCGATTTCCGCCTTGGGAATACGGAAGGCCTCGCCCACGGCAATAGCTGCAAGGGCATTGTACAGGTTATGGGTTCCGGGCACGTTCAGCACAAAGTGGGTGCGGCCCACATAAAAGTCGGCGCAGGCGTTTTCGTTCCAGCTAAGCCTTTCGGGTTTCACCACACCACGGCGGAGGCCGAAGGTCACCACCTTGTAATTCCTGGTGGACTTCACCTTGCAAAGTCTCGGGTCGTCGGCGTTCACAATCAGGGTGCCGTTCTTCTTGAGGCCTGCGGTAATGGTAATCTTTTCGCGGAAAACACCGTCCAGGTCGCCCAGGCGTTCCAGGTGAGAAGCACCGATGTTGGTAATCACCGCCACGTCGGGTTCTGCAGCCAGAGAAAGGGGGCGGATTTCGTCGGGACCGCTGGTGCCCATCTCCACCACGGCGGCTTCGTGCTTGTGCTTCAGCTGGAAAAGAGTCATGGGCACGCCGATATGGTTGTTGAAGTTTCCGGCGGTAGCGTGGGTCACGAACTTGGAAGAAAGTACCGCCTTCACCATTTCCTTGGTAGTGGTCTTGCCGTTACTTCCGGTAATGGCCACCTTCTTCACCTTGAAAAGCCTCTGGTATCCCTTGGCCAGCTTGAGCAGCGCCTTGGTGGTATCATCTACAGGCGCGTAGGCCTTGAAGGTTTCGTTTTGGGTAGAGTATTCTTCCACGGCTGTCTGGTTTACAACGCTCATGAGCGCCCCTTCCTTTTCCATCTGGTTTACAAACTTGTGGGCATCGAAACGGACACCCTTGATAGGCCAAAAGACAACTCCCTTGGCGCTTTCCCTGGAATCCATGCAGAGATTCACCTTGCGTTTCAGAACCTTGGGAGCAACTCCCACAGGTTCTGTTTCCAGAATCTTCAGCATTTCACCTATTGTCAAATCCAACTTCAGCATTTTTCCATAGCCTTTACTGCAATCTCGCGGTCGTCAAAATGATGTTTAGTCTTTCCGATAATCTGGTAGTCCTCGTGGCCCTTGCCCGCAATCACCAGCCAGTCACCGTCCTTCAGTTCGGCGCAGGCCTTGTAGATGGCCTCTTCGCGGTTTTCCACCACGGAGAACTTGTCCGTCTTCATGCCTGCGCGCACGTCGTTGATGATGTCTGTCGGGTTTTCGGTACGGGGATTGTCCGAAGTGAGCCAGGCCTTGTCCGCCATGCGTTCGGCGATAGCCCCCATAATGGGCCGTTTGGTCTTGTCGCGGTCGCCACCGCAGCCGAACACGCAAGAGAGTTTGCCCCTGCAGAGGCTGCGGGCGGTAGAGAGCACGCGCTCTAACGCATCGGGAGTGTGGGCGTAGTCCACAATCACGTGGCGACCGTTACGGTTCCACACCTTCTCGAAACGCCCAGGCACCCGAATGTCCGCCAGGGCCTTGCGCATGGCCGATTCCGGCACACCGACAGCCTTCGCCCACGAAAGCACCAGCATCACGTTATCTACGTTAAAGTCTCCGCAAAGGGGCGTCTCGAAAGGCACGCCGCTAATGGCGGGCAACAGCATCTTCAAGCCGTCTTCGGTGTTTTCGACAGGGCCTTCGGGTTTCACATTAGCGCTAACGATTCCAAGACGCGAGACAGCCACCTTGCGGCCCGCTTCAATCTCGGTCAGGGAATCGTATAGTTTCTTTCCGTAGGAATCATCTACGTTAATGACAGCCACACCATCACTGGCAAGGTAACGGGTAAACAAAAGCTTTTTCGCCTCAAAGTAGGCGTCCATGGTCTTGTGGAAATCCAGGTGGTCCTGGGTCAGGTTGCTAAAGAGACCACTCCTGTAAAGCACTCCAGCCATACGCCCCTGATAAAGGGAATGGGACGACGCTTCCATCACCAGGTCGGTGCAGCCCGCCTCTACGGCAGAGGCGGCAAAGGCGTACAGGTCCAAAAGTCCCGGTGTCGTGAGGGTCGCCTGCACGGACTTTTCGCCAATCTTGTTCTTGATGGTCCCCAGCAGGGCCACCTTGTGGCCAGCGGCGGTGAGCATGGCATCCATCAAGAATGCGCTGGTGGTCTTGCCGTTAGTCCCCGTCACCGCATGGGCGGTAAGCTTACTGAATGGGTCCTTGTAGAAAATCTTTGCCGCTTCCAGACGGGCCCTGCGCACATCCATCACCTGGATCCACTTGGCGGTCATCTTTTCAGGAGCGGGCATTTCGGCCACCACGGCAACAGCGCCTGCGTCAAGCGCCTTCTGGGCAAATTCTTCCGCCCCTTCCGTTGGCATGGAGAAGAACAGGTTCCCCGGTTTCACCCGGCGGGAATCGTCGCAAAGTCCAGTCACTTGGAGGTTCTGCATCAATCCTTCAGAAATCATCAGCCCTTCTCCTTCAGTGTCAGCTTGCAGGTGGCACCTTTTGTAAGTTCCGTCTCGGCCTTGGGGGACTGGGAAACCACCCTCCCCTTGCCTTCAAATTCCACGTTCATGCGGATATTGCCCATCACTTCCAGGGCTTCCTTCAAAGAAAGCCCCACCAGGTTCGGCATCTTGCTCGCCGAGGTCTCACCGAGATTCAGCACCACCCCAAAGGAATCCAGCACGTCGCTACGCTGGGACACCACACGGCCCCCTTCGCCCTTGAATTCCACAGGGCATCCGTGTTCCGCCGCCATCTTCTTTGCGGCCGCCACCGTCATGCCCATAAAGTCCACGTTGCAGCCGTTCTTTGCAGGCACTCTCGCCAGTTTGTGGGTCAAGGGAGAAATTTCCGGGTGGTAATAGATACTTTCAACGATATTGCGGAAAATAGGCCCTGCCGTCACACCACCGGCGTGGCCGTAGGCCTTGTCGGAGTTGGGGTCATCCACCAGAACCAGGCAAACATAACGGGCGTTCTCCACGGGGACCATCCCAATGAAAGAGGCCACCTGGAGCTTGCTGTCGTACTCGCCCGTCTTCTGGTTGAACTTTTCGGCCGTACCCGTCTTGCCACCAATAATCACGTCAGGGATTTTTTTGCTCCTCACCTGCTTCGCCGTACCGTCGCTGTCGTTCACCACATGGCTGAGCATGCCGCGAATCTTTGCAGCGGTCACTTCTGAAATCACCCGGCGAACTTCTACCGGCTCGTTCTTTTCCACCACCTCGCCATTGGCATCGCGCCATTCCTTCACAATCATGGGTTCCATCAACTTGCCGCCGTTAGCAATGGTGGAATAGACCATTACCATCTGCATGGGCGTCACCAGCAGGGCATGGCCGTAACCCATGGTTTTCAGGGTGCGGTCGTCACGGGTCAGTTCGTAGGGCTGGTAAAGCTTGCCCGATTCCTCGCCGTAGAAATTCTCCGAAGTCTTCATGCCCAGCCCAAAGTTACGGGCCATGCGGTAAAGCTTGTCCGCTCCAACCTCGTTTGCAATCTTTGCAAACACGATATTGGAAGACTGCACCATGGCCTGGGTCATGTTCATGTCGCCATACACGTGAGAATCCCTGATAGGAGCCGATCTCGGATTCCAGCTCCAGCTCTTGCCCTCGTTGGCGAACACCTTTTCCGGGTCCACCACATTATTCTCAAGAGCGGCGGCAGCGGTAACCACCTTGAAGGTGGAGCCGGGTTCATAAGACATGGAGACAATCTCGTTCTTTGCCACACGGCCGATTCCCTGGGTCTTGGAATTGGGATCGAACGTAGGGTAACTGGCCATGGCCAGGATTTCGCCGGTGTAGGGATCTACCACCACGGCAGAGGCACTGGTGGCACTGTATTTCGTCACGCCATCCTTCAGACCCTTTTCCACCAGTTCCTGCATATTCTTGTCAATCGTCAGCACCAGATTCTTGCCCGGCACCGCTTCCGCCAGGTTTTCGGAACGGGAATACACTTCGCGGCGGTGGGCGTCCTGCACGCTCACCCGGAATCCTTCGTTTCCGCTCAGGCGTTCGTCAAACACGCGCTCCACGCCCATGACGCCATGACCGTTAAAGTCCAGCTTACCAATCACCTGGGAGGCAAGTTTGCCTTGCAAGAACACGCGGCTGTAATCCAAGGCCTTGTTGGCGGTATCCCTGAAGTTGTCCGCCAGAACCACACCGTTGCGGTCCATAATCTGGCCCCGTTCGGCATAGATGTTCTTGGAACGGGTCACCAGACTCATGGTCTTCTTCTGATAAACCTCCCGGTTCAACACCTGGATGTTGAAGGTCTGCAAGGTCAGTACCACCACCAAGGACAGCACTATCCATTTCAAGAATCCGAGCGGTTCAAGAGGGAATCTATTCACCTTTACCCTCCAGAACCATAATCTTCTGGGGAACCTCGTAAAGTCCGAGCCCTGCGCTATCGGCAAAGTCAGACAAGCGTTCCAGCGAAGACATCTGGTTAATCTTCAGTTCCAGCAAGAGCGCGTCGCGCTGCAAGAAGGTCACCTGCCTCTCGAGCATGCGGGACTGGCCGTAAAGGCTGTTCAGGCGGTTCTGCAGGTACAGCGGAAGCATCAGGAGCAGGGCTCCCAAAAGCACAACGCAAAAGACGATTATAAAAATCGACCTGTTGGTTGCCGCCACCTTGAATTTCTCAGTTCCGCTCATACCCTCTCGTAAATCCTAAGCTTCGCAGAGCGAGCCCTGCTGTTTCTTGCAATCTCCTGTTCCGTAGGCAGAATCGGCTTGCGATTCACCTTTCTCAAACGCTGGTGGTTTCCGCCGCACACGCACACCGGCAAGTTTTCCGGGCAGATGCAGGCCTTCTCGAACCGAGCCGCAGTCTCCTTCACGCAGCGGTCCTCCACCGAGTGGTAGCTCATCACCACCAGGCGGCCGCCCACCTTCAGGCAATCCACCGCGGCACTCAGGCTATCTTCAATTTCTTTCAGCTCGCCGTTCACTTCCATGCGCACCGCCTGGAAAACACGGGCCAGCAGGCCGTTCACTTCCCGACGCTTGTCGGGGAACACCGATTCCACAACGGCCTTCACGTCATTGGGCAAAATCTCGCGATCCTCGGCCTTAACCGCAGCCGCCATCTCCACCAGGCGGGTAGAAAGCTTGAAAGCCCTGTCCATGTCGGCGTTCTTCCGGAGCACTGCGGCCAGGTCGTCGGCACTCACCGACTTCAGCCATTCCTGGGCAGAGACTCCTTCGCGACGGTCCATGCGCAAATCCAGCGGGTTGTTGCCTACGAAGGTGAACCCGCGACTGGAATCGTCCACCTGGTGGCTGCTGATTCCCAGGTCGTAAAGGATTCCGTCCAGAGTGTTCGGCGCGATTTCGTTCTTCAGTTCACCGAACCGCACCGGATGCACAACGAACTTGCACTTTACACCCGCAAGGCGCCTGGTGGCAAAAGCAACCGCTTCCTCATCGCGATCAAAAGCGTGGAGCGTTCCGTTTTCGTTTAGTTTGTTTGCAATTCCCAAGGAATGTCCGCCACCGCCCAGGGTGCAGTCGCCATAAGTTCCGTCCGGCCTGATGCGGAGTCCGTCAAGGCACTCGGCAAGCATCACCGGGTCGTGATAAAATTCATTTGTCTGTAATTTGGATTGACGCAGATCAGCGTTTTGCATCGTCGCCCTCCGTCAAACCTTCTCCGTAGAACGCAGCATCGAATGCGGCAATTGCATCGTCCGATTGCAGGCCATACTTGGCATTGAAGCGTTCCGGATTCCATAGTTCAAGAGTTTTACCGCTAGCTTGTACGTAAAGGACTTCACCCTTCAGCTCAGCATACTCCAACAAGATCTTTGGAAGTAAAATGCGGTTCTGGCCATCCAACTCCACGACGGTGGGAGCGAGGCCTCTCCGAACTAGGTCGGCTTGACGGCGGTCGGACCGGCTGTCCAGGTCCGCCATGAACTTTTCGTATTCCGGCAAGGTAAACAACCGGAGAGTCTGGTTCGGGCCACGGGTGACCACGAATTCATCCCCTTCGGTTGGCCCAAGCTGACGACGGAATTCCCTGGGGAAGGAGGACCTTCCCTTTCCATCGATAGCCGTCTGGGCTTGACCTATGAAAGACGTAAAGTTCATACTAGTTTGACACATTTTACCACAACACAGTACAAATATACCACTTTCTACCACTCCGGCAACAAAAAATATGGATTTCTTACAAAATCCACCCCAAAAAGAACGACCGGACCACCAGGTCCGGCCGATTTCTAGTGAACATTTGTATATTACAACAGGGCTGCGCCCACTTTTCCCGCTCCTTATATTATTATAAAGGGGGAAGCCTCCCCCTGATTGCAGCCTTGCTTCGTCGAATTACGCCCCGCCACTTTTCTCGTCATCCTCGCCTCCTTTCTCGTCATCCTCGCGTAGGCGAGGATCCACTATCACCTTGGCGGGGACTTCTCTCCCTCAGCAAGTCTTCCATCACCCCCTCCCCTAGGGGGACACCCCCTAAAACCCCCGCCCCGCAGAACCCTAATCTGCATTGTCACCTTGTAATGCCTAGCTTTCTTTTTCTGCCTGAATTTTCTGCGATTCCTTCAACACTTCGTCCAACGTGAAATCTGCCTGCGTAAAGAAGAACGTGTTCTTGCCCAAATCCTTGAGCGAAGCCCCGAAGTGGTAGGCCGTATCGTCTATGAACAAGAATCGGTCATGCATTCCGTAACTTGGCAAGACTTGCATCGGGCTGTCAGGATATTGTTCGTTGTAAGTGGCTAGGTCCATTTCAAGGGCTTTGCTTTTGTCATAGGTGTAGATTGTCACGGAAACGCCTTTTTCCCGCTTGAGCATCATGGTCAACGTTTTTTCAGTCACGTACCTGTCGACAAGTACGATTCTTTTCTTTGCCTGGCGAATCAAGTCGCAGACAAATACATAGGCATCGAACTCCTGGTTGTTGTAAAATAAACCCTTGGTTTTGAGCTCGCCACGGTCCATCGCCTCGAAAAGTTCGTCAAATTTTCGGTCATGGTCAAGCAGATGCTCGTCATGACCGGTCAAGCGGCAGTCCTGTTCCAAATCCTTTGCTTCTACATTTGAAAGACGGTTGATAAGACCGCCGTTACCCATCATAAGGTGACGCAATTGCACGAAAGCCCGCATGATGGCTATGTTGACTTTGATTGCTGTCTCGCTTTTTAGAACCGAAGACAGCATCGCAACGCCTTGTTCGGTAAAAGCATATGGAAAATATTGTCGGCCTCCTCTGGTTTCGGTTTTTGTGGTCGCAATTTGCGATCTCAAAAATTTATGCTCCGTGGCATCCAGTTGAAAGCAGAAATCTTTAGGAAAACGTTCAATATTGCGCTTTACCTGCTCATTTATACGCTTCGTTTCCACCCCGTAAAGCGTCGCCAAATCGCGGTCAAGCAGCACCTGCTTGCCTCGAATGACTTGAATCATCTTTCCGATGCCCGACTCCATAAGCAGGTTAGGTGCGATATCATCCGTTTTTTCGGTCTTTCTAGCCATCTTCTACTCCAATCCGCCTACAAGCAAAAAAAGGCGGGGCAAAGTGTTATCAATGCAAATATATATTCCTCGTATGTCATATTATGACATATGGCGAATTTTGCGGATATTTTGGGAATTTTGACGAAATTCGACCCCCGCAAGTGGTTGAAATCTGCGTTTTTACGCTTTTTTCTTGCCTTCCGGGCGTGGCGTCACCTTTTGACAGCGGAATAATCTATATTTTGAATGAAAATAGAGTTTTTGCTTTTGTTCTCCATCTGGAAACTAGACACTTTCATGAATACGGAGAATGAGGCGAACGCTCACGTCTGCGACCGGCGTATGCCCGCCGCATCGTTTTGCTACATGGTCTATTGTTTAAATAGCAGTTTGCCTGTATGCAAACGGCCTTTTGGGGCGTGAGTTGTTTGTGCTTATTGTATTCGGGCAGTCTAGGCCTCCAGATGATAGGTGCATTCAACTCCACGCCTTTTTTGTAACCAAAAAAGTTTGGAAGAGTCTGCGGGAACGAGGGTGAACGCTCGTTGAGTATCGCTCTTGTTCTTCATCTGGAAACTAGACACTTTCACGAATACGAGAATAAGACAATGACTCGCCATCGCCCGTGGATTGCACGGGCGTAGTGTACCCTGGGCGTATTGTACGCTTAGGGTGTTGTGCCGCGTCATTGCGAGCCTGTCATTCTGGAGCCCTGGAGCGTAGCGATAGGGCGATAGAATCTGGCGAAGCAATCTCCGCCGGGCATGTTGCGGGTGTATTGTATTCTTTTGAAAATGTCGCGCTTTTAGGCGAGGAGTGAGTCGGCTCCCCGCCCATTCTTTTTGCCCGCACCCCGGCCAAGCGAATCGGTCAGAACCGCTCCCGCGAGAGTGAACTCGTTCACTTTCAACACGGAGCGATATGGCCCAGACTCGACAGAAGAAGAATGTAATCAGGGTTTTTGAAGGCTTTGCTGGTTATGGCGGAGCATCCTTTGGATTGAAAAGAGCAA